>JBIIYJ010000178.1:0-10872 GCA_044346855.1 Kiritimatiellia bacterium | reverse complement strand
CATCGCATCCAACTCGGGGGCAACGAATCGCTCGAACATGTCGGGCGAGATCATGCAGGACACGTCCGACTGGGTGGAAATATAAGGCCGCGGCGCCCAGAAGGGCATCCAGCCGGCGCTGCCGTACCAGAAGGCATGCGTCTTCTCGATCAGACTCTTCAGCCGCCGCCGCTCCGCCATCAGGCCGGCGTTCAGCTGGCGCAGGGCCGCCTCGATCCAGTCGGGATGCAAGGCCAGGGCTTCCAGGAACGGCTCCGTCCCCATGTGGAACGCCATCACGTCGGCCGCGGGCAGGATGCACGGCTGGCCGATCAGGAAATCGTCCCACCCCGCCGCCGCCGCCGTCCGGCGGTACAAGTCCTCGAACCGCGCAATCCAGGGATTCGCGGGATCCACCCGGAAATCCGGCGGCGAATTGAAATCCACGCCCTCCGCCGGATCGAACCAGATGGTATTCATGTGGAACTGGGGACGCGCCCCGGCGTTGATCACCCAGCCCCCCATGAGGAGGTAGGACGGGATTGACTCGCCGCCCCACCACTGGTTCTCGATGGTGGCCAAAGCGGTCGGAATCACGTAGTCCGGATCCATCCACCGCGCCTCGGCGTCCCGCGGACTGGGAGCCGGCATTTTCTTGCCGTTTCCCGCGGTCACGGACAGGCAGGCGCGATCCAGCGCCTCGCCGTTCCACAAGGCCGTCAGCCGCGCCTTCGCCTCGTCCCAATCCGGCTTATATTTCATCCCGTTGGTCTCAGGTAGGGCGCCCAGTCCCTTGGGCGCCGCCATGCGCCAGTGAGTCCCATCCGGCGGCGAAGGGACTCGCCGCCCTACCGGATGGCTGCACAACCGTTTACTTCTTCTTGAAGACTTTCGCGGGATCGATCTCGCCGATAGCCTCGAACACCTTGCGGAACGCGGCGGCCGTATACTTGACGGCATCCGCCCCCTGGGGCGCGCGCAGCGGCACGGTCATGCCGAAATGCGTGTCGGTGTGAAGCTGGGCCACCGGGAACTTGGCGGGGTCGTAGCTGATGTCATCGTTCCCCTGGCAGTGCCACGGGCAGCCCTTGCCGTAGGCGTTCTTGGCGCGGAACACGGTCATGGCGGGAAGGATGAACTTCTGCCACACCCCGATCGGCGCGCCCTCGGCCTGGATCGCCGCCATCACGGCGTCGCGGAACAGGGACTTGTCGCCCGTCACGCCGATCGCCTTGAAGTCGATGCGCGAGGTGTAGTTGTACCAGTTGTGGGAATGATCCTTCGGCTCGGTCGGCAGGATCAGCCCCTTGATGCCCTTGAGCTCGCTGTTCAGCAGGGCGCCGTTGGCGCGCTGGGTGGCGAGGAAGCCGTCCAGCTTGGCCAGCTGGGACCGGCCGAACGCGGCCGTCAGGTCGTTGTTCCGGTACATCCAGCCCAGGGCGTAGGCGTGGTAGTCGCGCGACTCGGCGGGCGACCGGGTTTCGCCGAAGCTCCAGAGCTGGCGGGCGGCCAGGTAGGTGGCCTCGTCGTTGGTCGTGAACATGCCGCCCTCGCCGGAGCAGAGGCACTTGTTCTGGTTGAAGCTGAAGGCGGCGGCATGACCCCACGTGCCCACCTTGCGCCCCTTGTAGGTGGCCCCGTGCGCCTGGCAGCAGTCCTCGATGACCTTGAGGTTGTGCTTCTTGGCGATGGCCATGACCTTTTCCATGTTCACGGCCAGGCCGTGCAGGTGCACCACGACGATCGCCTTGGTGCGGGGCGTGATGGCCGCCTCGATCTTGTCCACGTCGATGTTGATCGTGTCGAAGTCGATGTCCACGAACACGGGCACGGCGTTGTGGTGGATGATGGCCGTGGCGCTGGAGGACCAGGAATAGGCCGTCACCAGCACCTGGTCGCCGGAGCCGCAGCCGCAGGCCGCCACGCCCATGTGGATGGCCGCGGTGCCGCTGTTGGTCGTGATGGCGAAGGCATTGCCGTTCCAGGCCGCGAATTCCTTCTCGAACGCCTGGCAGTTGGGGCCGAAGGCATGGTTGGCGCCCTCAAGGGATGCCATCACCATCTTGCGGTCGGTGTCGTCGATGGGCGGCCACTTCTTGTAGGTCCCCTCGGGAATCGCGCGCGAACCGCCATACACTGCCAGCTTGGAACTCATGAAAGACATCCTTTCGTTATCCCTCGATTCTCTACCAAATGGGCCGCGCGATGCAATCGGAAAGCGTTGCGAATACTAGGAAGCGGTTGCGCAGAAGAAGACAGGACCACCCAGATGCCCCCGGCATCAGGTCACACCTCCACCGTGCCCTTGCAGCGGGGATAATCCGAGCAGCCCCAGAAGGCGTTCCCCTTGTTCGGCCCCGTTTTGGCCGTGCGCAGGACCATTGCCTTTCCGCAAATGGGGCAGTCCGGAATATCTGGCCGATCCGTCTGATCCGTCGGATCCGTTTTGTTTCTTTTCCGCTCGCGCTCTTCCAAGCGGGCGGCGGCCAACTGCTCGCTGTAGCCACCTTGCTCGATGAACTCCCGTTCCAAAGCGGAAATCTGCTGATCAAGCAGGTAATTCGCCTGGTTGATCAGACAGATGAGCGCATTGGCGCGCACGGCCGGTTCGGCGTGCTCCAACCAGGGTGCATAGAGCACCCACCGCTCCTGATCCCTGAGCCCCGTCATGTCTCCCGCCTGTTTCGGCACATTCCGTACGGCCCAGGCTTCAGGCGAATCCGACTCCCATTTCGGCTTCCACCGCTGCCGGAGATAATCCTCGTAATCGAGAAGCAGCTCTTCCAGGCTGGAACGCGCCACGTTGATCAGGCGCAATTCGGTCTGGGATGATGTCGCACCCGCCCGGCTTCCTTCGGCGATGTTCTGCCTGCCTGACCGCGCCGCCTGGACCATCTGATCGACGGTCCGCGACCGCGGATCCAGGAATTTTTCGCAGAACCAATAGGTGGCATCGTAGATGATCGTGGTGGTCTGAAAACTAGCGCAGCTCCGATACCCCCCGCTGGGGCGCAGCTTGCCCATATAATGGCTCCAATTCACCTTATGCGCGGGGATTGTCCGGCAACATACTGAAGGGCTGGCGCCAAATCAAGAAAATCCGTCTGATCGGTCGGATCGGTCGGATCCGTCTGATCGGTCGGATCCGTCGGATCGGTCGGATCGGTCGGATCAGCCCGATCGCTCGCTGGCGACTCGCCTGGCTTCCGCGCTACCTGAAATCGCGCGGCGCCGCGCCGGCCTGCCGGTGGAACACCTTGGCAAAATAACCGGCGTCATCGTAGCCGACCGCGCGCGCGACTTCGGCCACGCTGAGCCGCCGCTCGCGCAGCAGCGCCTTGGCCTTGTTCATGCGCAGCACCGTCAGGTAGGCGAACAGGGAAAACTCGCTCTCCTCGCTGAACACGTGGGACAGGTGATAGGGGCTCACGTCCAGCGCCTCGGCGATGTCGTCCAGCGTCATCGGCCGGGCATAGTGGCGGTCCAGGTAGGCCTTGGCCCGGCGAAGCAATTCCTGGCGCCGGGCGGCCGTGCCGGGCTTCCCCTCCTCCGCCGGCTTCGGCCGGCGCCGGCTTTCGGCCACGCGACGCAGCATCAGCAGGATGGCCAGCACCCGCACGCCCGTCATCAGCCGGTCAACCTCGGCAAGCCCCCCGCGGTCGGTGCGCAGCTGGTCGAACAGGAATCCGATCTCAATGTGCTGCTGATCGGAAAGATCGCATAGATCGGCATTGCTGACAGAAGCGAAATACGCCTTGGCCGCCGCCCACTCGAAGGTGCAGAAGAATAGCTCCAGCCCCTTCCCCGGATCGAACCGGTCGCGGTGCAATGTATGGGCCGGCAACAGGAGGGTGTCGCCGGGACCGGCTTCGTATACCGCCTTCTTCAATTCCATCCGGACCGTGCCGCGCGTCACATGCAGCAGTTCGCAGGTTCCCGATTGATGCCAGCGCTCCGCCCAGACCGGATCGAACAGCATCAGGCCGGCGCTGCGGACCCGGGGCAAAGCCGCCGCCAGGGCCGCCTCAAAGGGGCTTGCGCCGGGCGCCCCGGCCGCCGCCTTCTTGCGACTCCCGGGTTGTGAGGCTGTCTTCATCGGGTTTGGCTTTCCTTATTTTGAAACAATGCCAGGATCTCCTGCGCGTAGACGCGATGGCTGAAATCGTTCGGATGGTTGACCCCGTTTCCCGTCAGGTCCAGGAAGCGCTTCCGCTTCATCAGCTCGAGCCAGACCGACGTCACATCGGCGACCGCCACGCCCTCGCCCTCCATCGCCTTCAGCGCGTCGCGGAAAGCCGGGAACCGTTCAGGCCTGATCGGCGCCCAATCGTCATTCCCGCACATCCCCGCCACCAGGATGAATTCCGCCTCGGGATTCACCGTGCGGACAACGTCCATGATCCCCCGGATGTTCGCCGCGAAAACGGCCGGCTCGAACTGGAGATCGTCGTTCATGCCGTAGGCGATGATCACCAGGTCGGGCCTCTCCTCCGCCAGCTTGCCCGCGTCCGCAAGCCCGGCCTTGGAGGTCCAGCCCCCTACCGCGCGGTTTTTCAGGACCACCCCCGCGCCGAAGCGGGCGCCGAGCCCCCCCGCGACAAGCTCGGGAAACGCGGGCTGGAACGGCGGCGCCTTTGTGAACTTGGAGGCGTTCCCCCCGGCCGAGATGCTGTCACCGCTCACGCCCAGCACAAGAGCCCCCTTCGCTTTCAGCCTGGCAAGCGTTCGGGGAAGACTCCCCCCGCCGAGCCCCGGCACGGGTCCTTTCCAGTCGTCCCGGTGGCGGTAGGTGACGCACACCTGCCGCTTGTGGAAAAAGGCGCCTTCCCCGAACAGCATCCCCGTGTCCGGATGGCCGCGAAGCCGGATGTAAGCCGGCAGCCCGGGAGTGGCCGGCGGCGGGTGAAGCTCCGCTTCGGCCGCGCAGGGAATGGCGCTGCCCGCCGGAAGGACCAGGCGGCCTTCCGACAACGTGTAATCGCGGCCCTCCTCATAAACGGTCTCGCCCGTGGCCGATTCGACCTTTTCGATCGCGGTGGGATTGAAGATGAGCGGGGCCGCGGCGACGCCCGCCCCGTTCCTGACAAAAAACACGCTCTCCCGGTAAACGCGCCCCCCCGTCCAGAACGGCTGCAGCTCCGGCCCGCCCGCCCCCTGCGGCGCGGACAGCCGCCCGTCGCCGTCCAGCAGGAAGACGTCCGTCCGCCCGCCCTTGAGCACCTCCAGCCGGATCACGCCCGCCTGCTCGGCCATCCGGACTGCCGTGACGTCGGAAAGCCCGTCCTTCACGGGCTCGAGGACCGCGGCGAAACGGGCGCCCTTCCCGAGGCGGGTGACCATGGCCAGCGGAACCCGGTCGGCGACCGAGGCACCCGGCCCGTCGCCCAGGAGGACCCCCGTCCCCGGCGCGGCGTCCATCGTCAGGAAGGTCGTGACGCCATCGCCCGGAAAGCCGATGCGGACGCCGCCGTCCGTGGCGCCCGACTTCGGCCGGGCGATATAGTCACCCCCCGGGAAGGCGGCGGTATCCGTCGCGCCGGTCAGGACCAGGTCGCTGAACGCCTCCCCGCCCCGGCTGTGGTAAAGCCAGTCATACCGATGCTCCCGGTCCGAATCGAGCCGGTCGAACACGAGCAGGTAATCCGGCATCAGGAGCAGCAGCCGCTGGTGCCGCACGCCCGGATAGGCGTCGTCGCAGCGGGCCACGGCGGCGGCGATGCCGTTGGTCGAGAAGAACTCGAGCGCCCCCTCGACTCCCTTCTGGGACTGACCGTCGACGACCACGGCGTTGTGGCTGAGCGTCGCCTTGTACCAGTTTCCGTGAATAGGCAGGCGGTAGGCCTGACTGGCCGCGCGGCCCGGATCCACGCCCAGTTCGCGGCCGCAGCCGTAGAACACGAAGCTCAGTTTGTCGAAGTGGCCGTGGAATCCGCCGTAGGGGCCGAAGGACAAGACCGTGGCCAGCCCCTTCTCCCCCCGCGCGCGGAGGATGGCGTGCCCCGCCCCGCGGAACACCCCGCTTTCCGGCTCCGGCAACGCGCCGACTGGCCCGCATGCCCTGCCGGCCAGAACGGACTCCAGCGAGGGCGTGTCCGACAGGAACGGCAGAAGCGAGTCGTCGCCATACGCCTGGTACGCCAATTCAAACAGGCGGGGGAATCCGGTCAGCCGGGTGTTCACGTCATCCCCGAAACGGGGCAGGCTTCCGTCGGGCATGACGTACCGGGCGGGCAGCGTGAACATGGCCTTGAACCGGGGCTCGGGCCACAGGTCGAGGCCCAGCCGCCGCGCGCCCTCGGCAATCCGGACCAGCGCCGTCAGGGTGTAGAAGTGGTAGCCCCAGCTGTTTTCATACCACATGCCGTCGTCGGTGACCGATACCACCATCTGCGAATAGAACCCGTTGTCGGGCTGGCAGAGCGCCTTGTCGACCCAGCCGGCGTCGCGCAGGACCGCCCCGCCCCAGAGCATGCCCGCATTGTGCCACGTCTGCCAGTTGCTCTTCCCCCCCTTATGCTTGTCCAGGTTCTCGAGCATCGGGCGCAGGAGTCCGTCGCGGATCCGGTCGTGGTCGTCCGCGGTGAGGCCGGGGGCATCATGGATCAGGTCGTAGGCCGGCGCGATCCGGGAGGAAAGGGCGACGGCCTCGTTCAGGGTCTGCTCGAAGAGATAGCCGCCGGACGGGCTGTTCACGGGAGTCGCGTCCGGCCGGTTCGAACTGGCGTGATACGGGAAGGCCCGGTAGCGGTCGGCATAGCCCAGGAGAATCAACCGCGCAAAGTCCGCAAAGCGCAGGTCCTCCGTCACCGCATACGCCCAGGCCGCCGCCAGCAGGCGCTTCAGGTTGTCCTCGTGAACGAGGCCGAACACCACGTCGTCGTAGGGCGGGCCGGAGTAGACATGGCCGCACGCGGGACACCGGTGATGGCCGGCATCCGTCGCGGACAGCGCCGTCTGGCAGCGGTCGCACTGGTACCACTGGTTGTGCTGCCCGCCGCGCGGGGGGAACGCGACGGGCTTCGCCAGCGCCTCCTCCGCGGCGAGGACCAGGGCCGCCACGGGCGCGCGGCTTGGGCCGCCGCCCCGGTAAGCGGAGCGCAGCCTCGCCAGTTCGCCGCTTGAACAGGCAACGACCGGATGGCGCGGGGGCCACTCCGGGCGGATCGGCGGGTTGGTCGGCATGGCTTCGGCTCCTCCGGCGGCCAGCAGCATGATGGCCAGGATGAACGGGTTAATCACGGACCCTCTCTCACGTAATGCCGGCTATTTTCCGCCATGCGATTCCCCCCGTCAATCCTCTATCGATTTTTCTTTTTCGTTCCCCGCCTTTTGTTTATCGTCTTCCCGATAACGAAAGGGAACCCATGAAGCGCCTCGTTCTCGCCCTCCTCTGCCTGGGTCTTGCCGCCATCACCGCCTGCGGCCCGTCCAAGCCGGTCCTCCACGTCTACAACTGGGCCGACTACATCGAGCCCGGCCTCGTGACGCAGTTCGAGGAAGCCAACAACTGCCGGGTCAAGATCGACACCTTCGACTCCAACGAATCGATGTTCGCCAAGATCCAGGCGGGCGCCGCCGGCTACGACGTCATCTTCCCGAGCAGCTACATGGTCAAGCTGATGATCGCGAAGGGCCTGCTCCAGCGGCTCGACCCCGCCCTGCTCCCCAACCTCAAACACATCGATCCCGCCGTCACCCGCATGACGGCCGACCCGACCTTCGGCTGGAGCGTCCCCTACATGATGTGCAACGCCGGCATCGCCTGCGACCCCGACCAGGTCAAGGATTTCGAGCCCACCTGGGGCATGTTCGGCCGGGCCGACCTGAAAGGCCGGATGACCATGCTCAACGACATGCGCGAAACGATCGGCGCGGGCCTCAAGTTCCTGGGCTACAGCCTGAACTCGACCAACGCCGAGGAACTGGCCCAGGCGCGGGATGTCGTCATCGGCTGGAAGAAGAACCTGGCCAAATTCGAGAATGAACAGTACAAGAACGGCATCGCCTCCGGCGAATTCCTCCTCGTCCACGGCTACAACGGCGACATTCTGCAGGTCATGGAGGAGCGCACCAACCTCGTCTATGCCGTGCCGCGCGAAGGGGGTTCCATCTCGTTCGACGAAATGGTGATCCCGAAGGACGCGAAGCAGGTGGAACTGGCGCACAAATTCATCAACTTCCTCCACGAGCCCGAGGCCGCGGCCGCCAACAGCGAAGCCGTCTGCTACCTCTGCCCCAACGCCGCCAGCTACGCGCTGCTGAGCGACGAGTTCAAGGCCAACGAGTCGATCTTCATCCCGGCCGAGTTGCTCGGGAAATGCGAGAGCATCGAGGACCTGGGCCCCGCGCAGGCGCAGTACACGGCCATCTGGGACGCGATCAAGTCGGCTGAATGATCAGTCGTTCGCGAGACATAATCTCCCTGGCTGAATGCTGCGCGTTTGCGGCCGTCAACTCCATTGCCGTCATTCTCTACGGTTACGGGGTGGTGTTCTGGACCCCGCTTCACGCCGGCTTCACCGACGCGGACAACCTGGTCATGACGGCCGCCGGCGGGCTGGCCTACGTCATCGCATCGGCTCGCGCCGGAAAGCTGGCGGACCGGTACGGGCCCACCCGCATGATGGGCGCGGGCTACCTGACGGCCACGGTCGCGCTGGGCCTCGGGTGGCTGATCCCCTGGAAGATCGGCCCCGTCCTCGTCATGGCGGCCTACAACGCGGCGCTCGGGCTGACCTGGCCCAGCATCCAGTCGCTCATGATCCGGGCGCGCTCCCGGCTGGACATGCCCGCCCGGACCGCCCTCTACAGCCTGAGCTGGGCGCCGGCCAACATCGTCGGCTACCTCGTCACCGCCCTGGTGGTGGGCCGCCTGATCCAGTCGCCCGCCGTGTTCCTCATCCCCGCCGCAATCCACCTGCTCCAGTTCATCCGGATCGCCGCGCGCCCGGCCCCGCCCGCCCCGACGGACGCGGTAATTCCTGTTTCAGGGACAAGCCACGGGGGCAGCGAGCTGCCGGCGCGCGTTCGGCGGCGCTTCATGCGCGAGGGGTGGCTGTCGAACGCCGTGCTCTGCGGGCTGATCGCCGCCTTCTTCGCGCTGGCCCCGCGCATCGCCCGGCACCTGCGGATGAGCGACGCGGCCACCATCATCCTGTTGACCACGTTCATGGTGGTGCGGGCCTCGTCGTTCGGGCTCCTGTGGCTGTGGACCGGCTGGCACTACCGGCCGGGCTGGCTGTACGCCGCCATGGCGGCCGGGCCGGCCGGGGTGGCCGCGGTGTTCTTCGTGCCCCACCCCGCGGCGCTGGTCGCGGGGTTGGTCCTGTTCGGACTGGCATCGGGGCTGACCTATTCCGCCTCCATTTACTACTCGCACAGCGTGGGCGAAGGCCAGGCGAAGCACGGCGGCTTTCACGAGGCCATTCTGGGGATCGGCGGCTTTACGGCCCCCCTGATCGCGGCGGGCGGCAGCCTGCTGGCGGGGCGACTGGGTGGATGGGAACGAGCCCCGGAAATCGCACTGATCGCCGCCGCCGCCGCGGCCCTGCTGGCGGGCATGGCGGGGATCGCAATGGCGGACCGGAAGGAAGCGGCGAAGGAAACCGTTTCACCCGCTAAACCGGTCAAAACGGCGGAAGCCGTTCCCTGAGCGCAAGAATCGCCGCGCGTTCCCCATCAGGGAATCACTCCCCGATCAGCTTCATGGCCAGGTTGTAGATCGGATCCAGGATGTGGCGGTGCAATCCCATGAATATAATGCCGTACAGGATGAAGATGCCGTAACGCTCGATGCTCAGGTAAGACCCGACCCACTGCCGGGGGATGAGCCCCGCCACGACCCGCGAGCCGTCCAGGGGCGGAACCGGCAGCAGGTTGAAAAGGCCCAGGTAGACATTGATGCCGAAAAGCGTGCCGCAAAGGAACATGGCGATTTTCAGCTTCACGAACCAGCACGTCCAAAACAGCAGGGCCGCCCCGAGCGCGATGGCAAAGTTCGTCAGCGGACCCGCCAGTCCGGTCAGCATCATGCCGCGCAGGGGATCCCGGAAATAACCGGGATTGATCGGAACCGGCTTGGCCCAGCCGATGATCGGAATGTAGCTCGAGGACTGCATGTTCATATAAGCGAGGAACAAGGGCAGCAGGATCGTGCCGAACGGGTCGATGTGCGCCAGCGGATTCAGGGTGATGCGCCCCTGCATCCGGGCGGTCGGATCGCCGAGCCGCCAGGCCGTGTAACCGTGGGCGATTTCGTGCAGGACAATGGACCCGAACACCAGGGTAAATTGAACGGCGAACACGATGGCGAGAATGACGATATCGTTCATGCGTCTCCCTTCAGCGTTTCAAGACTTCGTTCAGGCTGCCCATCCGGTAACCTTGCAGGTCCAGGGTCACGTATTTGACCCCGGCCTTCTTCAGTGCGGCCACGATGGCCTCGCGCTTGGCCAGCGCGGTTTCCAGCTCGGCCGGGGGCACCTCGATGCGGCCGACCTCCCCGTGCAGCCTGACGCGGAAATTGGAGAAGCCCAGCTTGGCCAGCGCGGCCTCGCTCTGTTCGACCACGGAGAGGTTCTTCGCCGTGATCGGCGTGCCATACGGAATGCGGGAGGTCAGGCAGGCGGTCGCCGGCTTGTCGGCCGTGGGCAGTTCCAGGCACCGGGAAGCGCTCCGGATATCCGCCTTGGTGAAGCCCAGCTCCTGCAGCGGCCGCATGATGCCGTGCTCGGAGGCCGCGCGGGTCCCGGGCCGGTAATCGCCCGCATCGTCGGCATTGCTGCCGTCCGCCACGTCCTCCAGCCCTTCCTTGTCCGCCAGCTTCCGCAGCGCCCCGTAAAGCTCCGACTTGCAGTGATAGCACCGGTCGGGCGGATTCGCCGTGAACACCGG
>JBIIYJ010000272.1:0-7312 GCA_044346855.1 Kiritimatiellia bacterium | reverse complement strand
ACACCGGGTTGGCCATCTCGTCGGTCGAGATCACCGTGTGCCGCAGCCCGAACTTCCGGGCCAGGGCCTTGGTTTCCTTCAGGTCGGCCCGGGGGAACGACGGGGAATCCGCCGTCACGGCCAGCGCCTTGGCGCCCAGCACGCGCGCCGCCATCACGGCCAGGAACGTGCTGTCCACGCCCCCGCTCCAGGCCACGAGGATGCCCGAACGGCTTGCCAGCCACTCTTCCAATTGCCGGATCTTCGGCTCAACATCCGCCGGCCAGGCCGTCGGCTCCGTTTTTTTCCTGCTCATTCCGATCCTCCGATCCATCCTCCGCCCAACACCTCGTCGCCGTCATACAGGACGGCGGCCTGGCCGGGCGCCACGGCAAATTGCGGGCGGTCGAACTCGGCGCGCCACGCGTCGCCATCCCGCTGAATCGTCGACCCCACCCCCTCGTGCCGGTACCGCAACCGCACCTCGCACCGGGCGCCGTCAGCCGGCAACTCGCCGGCAATCCAATTGACATCCTCCACGCGGCACGAACCGCGCTTGAGCTCCTCGTGCGTCCCCAGCACCACGGTGCCCGTCGCCGGCCTCAGCTCCTTCACATACAGGCGCTCCGCCGCCGCCACCCCAAGGCCCTTGCGCTGCCCCACCGTGTAGTGGATCAGCCCCCGGTGCTCGCCCAGCCGGCGTCCCTGCGCATCCTCGATGGGCCCCGGCCGGTCGTCCTCGGCCCCGAACAGCGGATCATAGCTGTCGCACTCGATGAAATCCTGGCTCTCCGGCTTGTCGGCGTACGCCTCGAACCCCGCCTCGCGCGCCAGCGCCTGCACGTCCGCCTTGAGCAGCCCGCCCAGCGGGAACAGGAGGCGGCTGATCTGCGCCTGGGTCAGCCGGGAGAGAAAATAGGACTGGTCCTTCGCCCTGTCCACGCCCTTCAGCAGGCGGCAGAGCCCGTTCGGCCCGTCCCGCCGGATGCGGGCATAATGGCCGGTGGCGAAGGTGTCGAACGGGATCCCCAGCGCGTGCGCCCGCTCCAGGAGCAGGCCGAACTTGAGCCGCTGGTTGCAGACCACGCAGGGGTTCGGGGTGCGGCCGGCGCGGTATTCCCGGCGGAAATAGTCCAGCACGTCGCGGCTGTATTCCCCGGCCAGCGGGATCGTGTGGTGCGGAATGCCCAGGCGGCGCGCGGCCTCCCGGGCGGCCTCCAGGTCCTTCGCCTCGCCGGGGCCGAAACAGCCGGAGCGGTCGGACTCCGGCAGCGGCACGGAACCGTCCCAGATGGACATGGTCAAACCAATGACCTCCCAGCCCTCCCGCTGGAGAAGCCAGGCGGCCACGGTGGAGTCCACTCCCCCGCTCATGCCCACGGCCACACGGCCTTTGCTGGTTGTGTTTGACATCGTTCCGTTCCAAATGTGAGTTGTCTAGTCTATCACTTTGGCGGGTGCTGGGAAAGAAAAACCGGCCAATCGGCAAGATGAGGCGGAAGGCCACGCTGAGGGAGGAAGATTAGGATTAAGATTAAGACTAGGATTAGGACATGGATCCCGTCAGCCACTCCGCCACCCGCCGGGCATGCTCCAGCTTGAGCCGCTGGAGGTCCGGGTCGGGATGGCGCTCGCCGGGAATCTCCAGGTTGACATACCCGGCATACCCGACCCGGCGCAGCGCGGCCATGAGCGCCGCCCAGTCGATTGTACCCGATCCGGGGACGCGATGCTGGTCGCCCGAGCCGTCGTTGTCGGACAGGTGCAGGGCGACCAGGCTGCCGCCCATCTCGACGACGTAGTCGGCCAGGTTGAAGCCGGCGGCGTTCGCATGGGACGAGTCGAATGTGAACTTGACCGCCGGATGGGCAATGGCAGCCAGCAGGTCCTGCATCTCGAACGGGGAGGCGAACCCGCGCCGCATCATATTCTCGATCCCGATCGTCAGGCCCAGGCCGGCGGCCTCGTCGCCAAGCCGGCGAAACGACTCCACATTAGCCGCCCGCACGCGCTGCCATTCAGCCCTGGATGTGATGCCACGGCCGCCGCCGGGATGAACCACCACCTGCTTCACGCCAAGCCGCGCGGCCAGGGCGAAATGGACCTGAAGCCGGCGGATGTCCTCCCCCCGGGCCGCCGCGTCCGCCGCCGCCACGTCCGCCTTCAGAAGAGGGTGGGCCTGGGGAACGGCAAGCGCCAGCGCCGCGATGACGCCCGCCGCCTGGTCCACAAGGAAGTCGCGGTCCGGCGCGGTTTCCAGCGCCACCAGGTGCTCGGTCGAGACTTCGAAAGCGCGCCAGCCTTCCGCCCGCAGCCGGGCCAACGCCTGGTGCAACGGCAGCGTATGATAAATGCCCGTCCAGAGGCCTGGAAAAAAGGTCGTCGTTGTCATCCTGCCTTTCCCAGCACCTCTCGGACCTTGATGCCGATATCCGATTTTGAAAAGGGCTTCTGCATGAAATGAACGCCTTTCTCCAGGATGCCGTGCTGTGCGATCACATCGGCCGTGTAGCCGGAAACGAACAGGACCTTGACGGAGGGGAACTGCGCGACCACGCGGTTGGCAAGTTCGCGCCCGTTCATCCCGGACATCACCACATCCGTGATGAGCAGGTCCAGCTGGTCGGCATGCGCCTCCGCAAGCCGGAGGGCTTCCCCCGGCGTGTCCGCCGCCAGCACGGTATAGCCCAGCCTCTGGAGCATGGCCCGGGTCATGTTGAGAACGATGGCCTCATCCTCCACGACCAAAACGGTTTCCCCCCGGCCCGCCGGAACCAGCCCGGGGGGTTCGACCTTCACCGGCTTCTCCCGGGCCGCGTGCAGCGGCAGATAAAGGGTGAATGCGGAGCCTTTCCCCAGCTCGCTTTCGACCGTGATGAAGCCCTTGTTCTGCTTGACGATGCCATAGACGTTGGCCAGGCCCAGACCCGTCCCCTTGCCCAGCCCCTTGGTGGTGAAAAAAGGCTCGAAGAGCTTGTCCAGCGTCTGGCGGTCCATGCCGCACCCGGTATCCCGGATCGAGAGCACGGCGTAATCCCCGCAGGCTGCCTCGGGTCGGCGGGCCGCGTCGGCCTCGCCGAAAGTGGCAAACCCCGTCGCCAGCGTGACGGCGCCCGTGTCCGCGATGGCGTCCCGGGCATTCGCGCACATGTTGATCAGGATCTGCCCGATCTGCGACGGATCCATCAGGACCTGCCCGGCGTCCGCACCCGGGCTCCAGACCAGGTCGATGTTCTCGCCGATGAGCCGCCGGAGCATCGACAGAAGGCCTTCGACCGTCCTGTTCAGGTCGAGCACCTGGAGCGACACCGTCTGCTTGCGCGCGAACCCCAGCAGCTGCCGGGTCAGGTCGGCGGAACGCCTGGCGGCGCCGATCATCTCCTGGATGTCGGCGAACAACGGGTCTCCCGGGGCCAGCTTGTCCATGGCCAGCTCCGCGTTGCCGATGATGACGCTCAGCATGTTGTTGAAGTCGTGGGCCACGCCCCCTGCCAGCTGGCCCACCGATTCCATTTTCTGCGACTGGCGAAGCTGCTCTTCCAGGACCCTGCGCTCGCTGACGTCCAGATTGACCACGATGGCCCCGTCGACGGCCCCGCTGTCGTCCAGCACCGGCGCCGAATAGTTCAGGATGGTCTTCCGCTTGCCGTCAAACGCCTCGATCTCCAGGAGTTCGTCGACGACGGTGACCCCGTGGCGAATCGTCTTCGCCAGCGCCCAGTCGTCCGGCCCGACCGGCTCGCGCGACGGCAGCCGCCACGCCTTGAACACGCCATACTCCGTACTGGGGACATGCGGCTCGGCGCCCCAGATCCTGACGCCCTCGGGATTGCCGCGCAGCAGCATGCCGTTCCGGTCGGCAAACCAGAGGCCTATGGGAATGATCTCGAAAATCTTCTGCAGCTGGACCTGCTGCCGGCGCAGGGCTTCCTCGGCCCGCTTTCGGTCGGTGATGTCATGGGCAATGCTGAGAACGGCCGGCTGGCCTTTCCATTCAATGGTTTTGGCCAGAACCTCCAGAGGGAAGACTGATCCATCCTTGCGGATGTGCTCAACCTCGAATCGCGCCTCCCCCTCCTCGGTGACCTGGCGCAGGTGGGCCTCGCGCGAGGCCCGGCTGACGGGCGCATCCAGGTCATTCAGGTTGACGGCCAGAAATTCCGCCTCGTCGCGATAGCCATGCAGGGAGGCGCTGGCCCGGTTGGCGAAGAAAAAGCGCCCCTCATCGTCATGGATCGTGATGGCGGCGGGCGCGGCATCGAGCATCTGGCCCAGCAGCAGGATGCGCTCATCGCGCTGCCTGCGCCCGGTGATGTCCTGCAGCGATCCGACAAGGCGCCGGACCACCCCTCCGGCGTCGGTTTCCGCCTGGCCGTGGGTCCGGCAGTAACGGATTTTTCCGTCCGTCCGGATGATGCGCAGGTCCAGATCGAACGGGGTCCCGGTCGACACGGACTGTTTCACCTGCCGCCGAAGCCGGCTCATGTCCTCGGGAACAAAAAGATCCGCATGGCCCGCGAAGGAAGGCGCCCCTGCCGCCGGATCCCGCCTGAAGAGGCGGAACAGGTTCTCCGACCAGCGCACCCGGTCCTCGGCAATGTCCCACTCCCAGCTGCCGACCTGGGCCATGCGCTCGGTGCGGGCCAGCATGGCCTGGCTCTCGCGAAGATGGTTTGCCAATTCGACCGGCCCCTGCCCGCCGGCGCTCGCCTCGGCCTGACCGCCCCGCAAGGCCTGGATGACCTCCTCGGCAAGGGCGAGGCGCCTTTTCAGCTCGTCGTAAGTCGGGACCTGCTCGTTGCTCATCGTCCCCCCTATCCGCGATTCGTGCCGCTCCGCCGTTCCCGGTCACGCCATTTCGCACAGCCGCCGGATCTGGATCCGCTTAGTCTCCGGAATAACCCGATTCAGGTACAATGCCGCCACCCGCTCGGCCACGGCGGGATCGCCCCCGCACTCCAGCGTCTGCCGCCGCACCCGGTCCAGCACCGCCCCCTCCGTCGCGGGATCGGTGATCGCCTGTTCCAGCCCCTTTTCGTCGCGCTTCGCGGCGAGAGGACGGAACCGCCCGGGATTGTGCCTGAACTTGCTTTCCGCCACCTTGACTCCCAACGCCACCCGGGCGCGGAACGCCGGCCGCGCGCTCGCTTGCGCTTCCCAGGGCTCGCCCGCCCCGGCCCCCAGCGCCACCAGATCCCGGACCAGCGCCTCGTCCGCCCGGCGGATCTCCTCCCGAACCGTCTGCAACTCCGCGTTCCCGGTCATAGCGCCGCCACCCGGGCCGGATCCACGGTCACCCCGACCCGCACCTCGCCGACCCGGACGGGAAGCGCGAACTTGACCGTTCCGGCCGCCTTCTTCTTGTCCCGCATCAGCGCAGCCCGCATCGCCGCCCGGTCCAGCCCCTCCGGAATCCGCACCGGCAGCCCCAGGCCCGCCAGGACGGCCTCGACCCGGGCCGTCAGCCCCGCCTCCGCCAGCCCCATCTCCTCGGCCAGGCGGGTCTCCGCCACCATGCCGATCGCCACCGCGGAGCCGTGATCAAGCCGGTACTGCATGGCCTGCTCGACGGCATGGCCGATGGTGTGCCCGTAATTCAGGGAGGCGCGCGCCCCCTTCTCGAAAGGATCGGCCTCGATGGTCCGAACCTTGACCGCCACCGCCCGGCGGACCAGCGCGTCGCGGTCGCCGGACCACAGGGCCTCCCAGCCCCGGCCGCACAGCTCAAACAACCCGGGGTCGCCGATCACGCCGTGCTTGACCACCTCCGCGAGCCCGGAGCGGAACGCCTCGGGCGGAAGCGAGTCGAGCGCGTCGGGATCGATCAGGACCAGCGCCGGCGGATGAAAGGCGCCGACCAGGTTCTTGCCTTCCGGCAGGTCGGCCCCCGTCTTGCCGCCCAGCCCCGCGTCCACCATGGCCAGCAGGGTCGTCGGCATGCAGGCCCACGGGATGCCGCGCAGGTAGGTGGCCGCGGCAAAGCCGGTCAGGTCGCTCACCACCCCGCCCCCCAGGGCCAGCGCGGCGTCGCCGCGCTCAAGTCCCCCTTTCAGGAACGCACTCCACAAGCCCTGCACCGCGGCGATCGTCTTCTGCGCCTCCCCGGCGCAAAGGCGGGCCGGCACGACGGAAAGCTCGGCGTTCGCCAGCGACCGCATGACCGTCGTGAACGCGGGCGCGGCGGCCAGGTTCTCGTCCGTGGCCAGCGCCACGCGCCGGCTCCAGCCCAGGGCCCGGCAGCCGGCGCCGATTTCGGCAAGCCCCCCGCGCCGGACTCGCACCGGATAGCCGCCGCCCATGCCGCCGACATAAAACGCGCCCAGTTCCACCTGGGCCCGCTCGACCTTGCCCGGGATATCGTCGTCCGCCACGTCGAGCCGCCGGCCGAAGGAGGCGTAGTGCGCGGCCCGCTCCCGGAGCAGGCCCGCCAGCCGGTCGGAGCCGTCCGGCCCCGGCGCCAGCAGGGGGCGCGTGCCGGCCTGGCCGCCGATCCGCGCGCGGAGCACGGCCTCGGGCGCCTCGAGCGCCGCCACGGGCCCGGCGGCTTCGGCAAGGGAACGATTTTCGGGACGAAGCAGGGCGCCCCCGCCCAGGGCCACGACCGCCTCGGGGCCGGCAACGGCCTTTTTCAGCGCCGCCGTCTCGCGGGCCCGGAAGGCGGCCTCGCCCTCGCGTTCGAAGATCGCGCGGATCGCGCAGCCGGCCTCGCGCTCGATCTCGGCGTCAAGGTCGACGAACGGCAGGCGGAGCCGCTCCGCCAGGGCCCGGCCCAGGGTGGTCTTGCCGGTGCCCGGCGGTCCGTAGAGGAAAAACTGGGTCATGGCCAGAACACCTGGGGTAAACCGTTCATCGTCAGGTCGGACAGCCGCGCGGCGCGCAGCTTCTCAAAGCGGGGCTTCATCTCCGCGATGGAATCGCCGCCCAGCTTCTCGAGCAGGGCGTTGGCCAGGACCAGGGCCACGACCGACTCCAGCACCACGACGGCCCGGGGGACCGGGCACACGTCGGAGCGCTCGTACTTCATGGGAGCCTGCTCGCCCGTCAGCGCGTCCACCGACGGCTGCGGCTTCAAGGTGGTGGGGATGGGCTTCATCGCCGCCCGGAGCCAGACCGGCTCCCCGTTGCTCATGCCGCCCTCGATGCCCCCGCACCGGTTGGCAGGGCGGACCAGCCGGTCGCCCTCCTTGCGGATCGGGTCGTGCACCTGCGTTCCGGCCATCCGGGTGTTTTCAAAGGCCGACCCGATTTCGACGCCCTTCATGGCCTGCACGCCGAGAACCGCGGCCGCCAGCCGGGAGTCCAGCCGGCGGTCCGCCTGCGCATAGGAGCCCAG
>JBIIYJ010000081.1:0-18273 GCA_044346855.1 Kiritimatiellia bacterium | reverse complement strand
ACTGGCGCAGACGACGTGTTCGGGGCAGACGACCTGAACATGACCTTTTGCGGCCTGTTCGTCCATCAGAACCCCGGCGAAACGGACCCGATCAACGCCGATCTGTTTTATCCCAATATCATCGGCAGCCGTTATTCGAAAGTGGTTCATGTGATCGACGGAAAAAACATGATCGTCGATTTTGAATATAACGGAAAAAGCAAAACCGGGCCGCAAACCGTCGCGGATCAGAAGGGCTACGTGTTTTTCGATAACAGCGCGGCCTGGGATCTGCTCATGACGAGCTACCTGAGCCTGACGAATACCCAAACGCGAATCCGGCTGCGGGAGCATTCTCAAACGGGCATGGTCCAGACCGTGTATGTGATTCCCCAGTACAGTTCCTACAGCCTGAGGGACAAGGAGCTGCGAATCTGGACGGGCTCGGGCAGGAAGTCGCGGGTAAAGCTTGGGGTCGAAGACTACTTTCAGTGGGCTGGCGGGGGAACCAAGGCCTTTCGCCAGGACCCGTATATGTTCAAGAACAATGCGTATGACCGGGACATCGTGATTCACAATGTGGTGTGGATTCCCCCGCACCGGACGGTTCCCGAAACCAGCAGCTTCACCCGGTCCTTTTTCGGTGGACCCCCGACCATCGGACCCTGCGAGCGGATCCTGGCGGTCATCGGGAATACGGCGCTCGATGAAAAGCGGGAAATTGAGAACGGGACGGGCTTGACTGATGAAAGTTTCCAGTGCATGGGGCTCGGGTTCCTGTATAGCGGGGGCAAGTATGCGGGATCGGGCGTGGCCGAAGACATCACGGCCTACCAGTATGTCTTCATCAAGGACTTCGACCATACCGGGAGCAGTCTGGTGGATTTGAAGGCGAATTCGGGCGCCGGCAATTACCTGGTGATGCAGAATGTGATCACGGACTTCAGCGATCAGGAAAAATGGCGGCCCACGTCCATCCTGGTGGCGGGCCGTTTCACCCGCGACAAGACAGGCTTCGACACCGGCCTTGTCGCCAGGGCGTATTACCCGGAAGAGGTCTTTGAGATCACCAGCGGGCACTCGTTTCATTCGGTTGACAATTCGTATCTGCTGGACGGCTGGGGGAACAGGGCAAACATTATCCAGATCGACCGGTTTGCGTTCACCATCGGCAACCATGGAACCTGGGACTCGATCTACGAACAAGTCTACTCGGAAGGCCTGCCGAAGTTCAAATGGGACACGCCGGCCAACGCTTACCGGATACGGACGGGGCGCAAGCAGATGATGGTGCAGCGGATCCCGCGGGCGGGAAACCGGTATGTGATCAGCCGGGACTATACGGTTTCCGGCGGCATTCCGAAGACGGTTGCGCTCGTATCGACCAACCGCGTGCGAGGCTTCGCCAATTGGAGCGTGGTTCTTCAGAAAACACTCTCCCAGATCAACCCGGCAACCGACGTTCCCGCTCATGCAAAACCGATCCAGCTGCAGGCGGGCGATCGGTTCACCCTGGTGGGGCGCGGGAGCGAGGTCTACACGGTTCTGGATAATGACCGCGGGCCGTACGATCAGTTTAATAACGAGTACTCCGGCACCGAAATCTACAATTACAGCCGGCACACGCTGAATAAAAACCTGCCGACGGATCTTCCTCTGGCGTTTGAAATCGATATGGTCGAGTCGACCAGCGAATACCTGCTTGATGGGACGAACAGGCCGGCCTACCTCATTTACAAGTCGAATCTCTATTGGAATTCAACCACCAACACCCGGTTCGGCAGCGCCAACGTTCTTCTGAGCGATTCGCTGGGCCATGTTTCCTATAATCACCGGCAATTTGCGCTGTGGGCGGACAATGTCCAGCACAACGGGTTTTACCGGCAATCCAGCAACGCGGACGGGACCTTGTACACCATCGCCGATCCGGACACGGGCTCCACCAGCCTGGTCAGTCGGTTGGGTCGCTATTCGCCCGGGTATGTCCTGATCAATTCGAGCGGTTTCCAGGGGCAATTCTGCAGCGGGTTTGATGATTTCTATCGGCGCGATCAGATCCAGCGCTCCCTGGGCCTGTCTATCCCGGAAGACCAGAAAGCCAAGATCCGGCTTTATCATTGCTCCGCCATCAGCACGGGCGGTGTGGTCGGCACGTCCCGGTTCATTGAATCTTCCGATTCTGATGCCCAGGCTCCCGACATGCCGGCGGCCTGCAGGAATTTGCTGAACGAATTGCCCGCCTGGACGCCCGGGTTTTCGGGCAAGATGTGGAACGGATTCAGCGGATGGTGGACGAACGGGGCCTGTTGGACTCCGGAAGGTGCGCCGGGGGAGGGTGAGGTTGTCATCCTGCCTCCCGGCGCGTATACGGTGGTGCTGGACGGGACGAGTCCGAATTTGAACTCGTACAACCAGTATGGCGGGGTCCTGACGTTCACGAACTGGACGACGGCATTGAGGGCTCGGGACGTTATCATTGAAGGCGGTACGATCAGTCATGCCGCCTGTCACCAGAATGGCGTTGCCGACACGAGCAACCGGGTCTGGATTGTGGCGACCAACATGACTATCGGCCCTTATGGCGCGATGAACGCCGATGGTCGCGGATTCCGCGGAGGCGTCAACGGCGTGTTGAACCATGACGGACAGGGGCCCGGCGGGGCTGTTCATGGCACCTATGGCACGGCCGGCGGAAGCTATGGAGGAAAGGGGGGCGACTCCTATTCAACCGGGTATCCGCGGCCGACCTATGGAAACCTGGAAGCGCCCTTTCTTCCGGGAAGTGGCGGGGCTGGCAAGGAGTCCTTCGAGGGCGGAGCGGGGGGCGGGGCCATTCGGCTGGAGGTCGGTGCCCGCCTGACCGTGAACGGGACGATCACCGCGAACGGCGGCGACGGTGTCGGCGCGGGTTCGGGGGGTGCCATCCATATCCAGTGCGGGACGGTTGCGGGAACACGCGGTGCGATCCGAGCCGATGGCGGCAGGGGAACCGGGACAACAGGCTCGGGGGGTGGGGGTGGCCGTGTGGCGATCCTATATGACCCGGTTGCCCAGAAAACGGTCGGCTCCGGCGCGTCGGTGGCCGTTTCATGTGCGCATGGCTCTCAGGATGGGTATTACTCCTGGTTGGTGAACCGGGACGGGAAACCGGGAACGGTCTATTTCACGGACAGCCAGTTGATGCAAACGGAAATCGGGGATGGCGGCGGGGGGCTCTTTTCGTGGGGCGCCGATTCAAGTGTCCTGGCTGTGACGGGATTCTCCCTCGTGGACACCCGTGCGCCTTTTCGGGCGGATAAGGATACCTCGCATCATTTTGCCGCCTGGGTGGAATTGCCCCGGGTCCGGACATTCGCCGTCACAAACGATGTCCGGGTGACGAACGCCAAGCTTGTTCTCTCCAACTGCGTGCTGCGAATCGGCGGAGGCATGTCGGTGACCGATTCAGGCCGAGTTTTCGTGCAGGCGGCTGTCACGAATTCGGAAACAGCCGCGTTCGGTGCGCTGGTTGCGGTGGCGCATGATCTGCTGATCGCGTCCAATAGCTGGGTGTATCCGGTGTCGCACGGGGCGAACGGCGCGTCGCCGCTATTTCGCGTGAACGGGTTGACCATTGCGACCACCAATGCCGGTTTTGACGCGGACGGGAATGGACTGGCCGGGGGTAGCGGCCCGGGAGGCGGGGGGTATCGATCTGGCGCCGGATATGGCGGCCGCGGTGGGGGGAGTGTTCCGGGCGTGACCTACGGCCTGTCAAACGCGCCTGTGCAATGCGGTAGCGGAGGGGGCTTTCAAAATGAGGAGCCCGGACAGCCGGGCGGCGGATTGGTCTGGATTGAGGCGGCGGGCAAGGTCAGCTTGGGCGGGCGGATCAGCGCACGCGGGGCGTCGGTCATTCCGCTCACCCAGTATCTTGGCGGCGGTTCCGGAGGAGGCATTTTTATTCGTTGCGCCGGGTTCAGTGGCACGTCGAACGCGGTTTTGTGCGCGGATGGCGGATATGGGGGGTCCTCAGGAGCCGGCGGAGGGGGCGGCGGGCGGATTGCGGTCTGGTATCGAACGGTTTCCGATGAGACGGCGGCCACGATTCTGGGTAACCAACTGGGGCCGGTCGCCGATCGGCTGATCGTATCGACCAATCATCGTGCTTTTTCGGGAAGTGTCAGCGCGGCTGGCGGGGCGGGCGCCATCGGTCAAGGCGGGTTGCCCGGGTCGGTGGTGTTTTTATCCGTGCGCCGCCTGCCTGGGTCGCTTATGCTGTTGCGATGAAAAAACGTTCGATTTTGTGGAATAATCACTTGTGAAGGCAGGGTATAAAAAGGGAGAAGATGATGATCAAGTTCCTGTTTTTTGATTATCGCCAGATTGAAACCATCAAGGGCTTCGAGCGTCTTCTCGAGCCGCCGAAGAAGCACGGGACCGAATCGCTTCTGACGTCGAAGCAGACGTGGGGCGTGGATTTTCTCACGACGTACGGGTCCGTGATCCGGCGGCCGTCCGACGGCTTGTTCCAGTTTTGGTATTCGACCTTTTCCCCGGATGGGAAGCTCGTGCTGGCCTATGCCGAGAGCCCGGACGGGCTGGCCTGGAGCCGGCCCGCACTGGACATCGTGAAATACAAGGGGCGGAAGACGAACGTGGTCATGGAGAAGGAGGCCCACGGTGCGGCGGTGATCCACGACGTGGCGGACGCGCGCTCCGGCTGGGCGTACAAGATGATGACGGGGGCCGCGCCGTCGGGCCGCATCAGCGTGTTCCGGAGCGGCGACGGAATCCATTGGAAGCCGGCGGCCGAGAATCCCGTGATCGGCAGCAACCCGGACTGTCCCATGAGCTTCTGCCGGCTGCCCGACGGGCGATTTGTGGCTTTTCACCGGCCCGGATTCGCCGACCGCCGGGTGGGGCGGACAGAAAGCTGGAACTTCCGGAATTTTTCGGAGCCGGCGGTGGTCATGGAGCCGGACCAGGGCGATCCGCCGAACACCCAGCACTACGGCATGGGGGCGGCGGTTTACGGGGCCTACATGATTGGCACGCTGTGGGTTTACCACACGGACCCGGAGAACATGGACTTCTACAAGATGACCGGGTACCAGCAGCCGGAGTTCGTGCATTCGCGCGGCAGTTACTGCTGGCATCGGACGGCGCAGGGCCAGGCCTGGATTCCAGTCAGCCGGGATAGCCGGCTGTTCGATTGCGGGCAAATCCAGCCGCTCAGCTCGCCCGTGTTCCTGGAGGACGAGATCCGGTTTTATTACACCGGCACCCGCACGCGGCATAACGCGAAGGAAGTTTGGAAGGGCAAGGAGCCCCAGGCGGGGTTGGGGTTCGCTTCGTGCAAGCCGGACCGCTTCGTGGCGGTGGTGGCGAAGGGGGTGGGGAGCCTGCTGACCCGGCCCTTCTGGACGGACACGCCGCGGTTCTGCGTGAATGCGGCGATCGGGAAGGGCGGGTTTGTCCGCGCCGAGATTCTCAACATGGACGGAACTGCGATTCCCGGGCTCGGGCTGAAGGAGTCTGTTCCGGTCGCCGGCGATTCGACATCGCATGTGCTGGCGTGGAAGGGGAATCCGGATCTGGCGGGCGTGTTGAAGCGCGATATCCGGATCCGGCTGGAGGCGAAGAACGCGCGGCTTTATTCCATTTACTCGGGAACGCCCGAGGAGGCCGCCCGGTATCGCGACTTCCGCATTGCCATGTTTGTCAATAGCCAGGTGGAGATTGCGGCGCTGGAGTAAGTGTTGTGTCATGCGGCATTTGACGCCTTTCCAGAACAAGGTGGAGGGTCCGGTGCCACCCGGACCCACATGCGCGCGTCGGCCGCAAGAATGGCGCATGAGGACTCGCGGTCTTGGCGCGGCGTAGTGCTTCACGTAGCCGGCAGCTCGTCCCTCCGGATGGCAATTGCGTGAAAGTCAAACGGAGGGCGGAGTTCCACGACGCCCCATGCGCAACGGGTCGCAAGTCTGGCGCATGAGGACTCGCGGAGCTCGTCCCTCCGGATGGCGATTGTGTGAAAGTCAAACGGAGGGCGGAGTTCCACGACGCCCCATGCGCAACGGGTCGCAAGTCTGGCGCATGAGGACTCGCGGAGCTCGTCCCTCCGGATGGCATGCGCACTTCATCCTTGAGTTAAATGCCGTAAAATGCTCATATACCGACTTATTGTGCAATAACTAAAGAGCGATGCAGATGAAAAAAATCGACGTGGCGCCGGGTTCCATCAAGGGCATTCACCTGGACCTGAAATACCAGGTGCCGAACAAGGCGTATCTGATGGATTGGGTCAAGCGGCTGCCCGGATATGGCATTAACGCGCTTCTGATCGAATACGAAGACACCTTTCCCTTCAAGACCTATCCGTTCCTGGCGTGCAAGGACGCCTTTACGCCTGACGAACTGAAGCGGTTTTTGGGCACTGCCCGGGAAGCGGGGCTGACCCTGATCCCGCTGGTGCAGACCTACGCGCACCTTGAGTTTGCCCTTACCCACCCGCAACTGGCGCATCTCCGGGAAAAACCCGAAATCATGACCAAGATCTGCGCCCGCAAGCCCGAGGCTTCCCGGTTTGTGCAGGATCTGCTGACCGATGTTTTGGAGTATCACAAGGAAGACACGTTCTTCCACCTTGGCGGCGACGAAGTGTGGCACACGGGCTGGTGCGACGCCTGCACGAAGCGGCTCGAGGAGGTCGGCCCGGCGGTCATGTGGTCCGAGCACGAAAAGCCGCTGCTGGAGTTCATGCTGGCCCGGGGCAAGCGGCCCATCATCTGGGACGACATTTTCTGGAAGGAGCCGGAGGCGGTCGGCCGCTCCAGCCTGCCCAAGGAAACCATTCTCCACGCCTGGAACTACGGCATCACGAGTCTCGCACCCAAAAAAGCCGAGGCGACCCACCTTGAGTATGGTGACACCAGCAGCGTGCTTCAGCAGGTGGACCGCTACCACGAGGCCGGATTCCAGACCCTTGCCGCGCCGTGCTACAACTGGGGCGTGTTATTCGGCCAGCACACGCATTGCCTCAAGAATACGCAGGTGTGGGCGCAGAAGGCGAAGGCCACCGGCATGCTGGGCATGCTGAACACGGCCTGGGCCTGTTTCCATATTCCGCTCCAGGTGTCCAACCTGCATGTCAAGGCCACGGGCGAACTGCTCCGCAATCCGGACGTCACGCTCGACGACGCATGGCAGAACCGGTTCTTGAAGGACGAATTCGGTGTTGCCGCCGAAGGCGTTCCCGCCGCCCTCGAGGTGCTCGGCCGGATGTGGGAAATCCCGGCTCCGGCCTTTGAGCGCCCTTTCACGCCGCTGGTCTATGGCTACATGAGCATGGTGTTCCATTATCCCAACCGGCACAAGGACCGTCAGCAGCGGGGCGCCTATCCGCGCGACTGGAACGAGATCGATTTCACGGCCATGTATCTGAAGGGTGTGGAATCCTCGCGCCAGTATCCTGAACAGGGCAAGCTGCTCGAGCAGCTCGACGAACGGCTGGCCGCGTTTCCCCCGGCGGTGGCGGCGATGCAGGCGTTCGCGGCGGGCGCGACAAAACACCGGGACGAGGCGGAGCTGATGGCCGTGTTTGCCCGGCTGAAATTCCTGAGCCTCCGCATCTTTGCCCACTTGATCCGCGGCGATGGCGAGCGCGAGGCGCTGAAGCGGGATGTGGCCGCGCTGGAGGCCCCGCTGCGGAAGGTGATGGCGCAGGCGTGGGAGCCGGAGGGTCAGGCGAGACTGTGGCGGGCGTTTTTCGAGCCCATGGGGAAACTTCTGGAAGCAGGAAAAGGAAAGTCGTGAAACGGTATAAAATTGGCGTCATCGGGTTGGGGGCGCGGGGTGAAACCTTCGCCCGTTCGCTTTACAAGGGTTCTCCGCGGGCGGAGCTGTGCGGCGTTTGCGATATCGACGCCGACCGGCTGGAAAAGTTCTGCACCTATTGCGAACTGACCGGCACGCGGCGGTTTTCGAATCCCGACGAGTTCTTCGGCCAGAAGGAGATGGACGCCGTCATCGTCACCACCCCGGACTTCACGCACCGGGACGTGGCGCTCCAGGCCATTGCCGCGCGCAAGCATTTCTATCTCGAGAAGCCCATGGATGTGACCGTGGACCGGTGCCTGGACATCATCCGCGCGGCCCGCGGGACCGATGTGCGCTCCTTCATGGGCTTCAACATGCGGCTGGGCGCGGGCGTCATCCGGATCAAGGAATACCTGGACTCCGGCATCCTGGGGCAGATCCTGCACATCGAGGGGCTCGAGCATGTGTGCGTGGCCCACGGCGCGGCCTTCATGCGCCGCTATCACCGGCGGCGGGCGCAGTCGGGCGGCTTCCTGAACACCAAGAGTTCGCACGACTTGGACCTGATGCAGTGGCTGATCGGCCACCAGCACAAGCTGAAACGGGTGGCGGCCTTCGGCGGCTGCAACGTGTTCGTGCCCCAGAAGGCGCCGGCCAAGTACTGTCATGAGTGCTCCCGCCTTGGCGTCTGCCCCTATGCGGACCGGGCCGGCTTCGTCTTCCCGGTCGGCGGCAAGGAGCCGATCCACCACCGGGACGAGGCGACCTACGGCGGCGATCTTTGCGTCTACAACGACGACAAGGACATCATCGACAACATGACCGCGATTTTCGAGTGGGACAGCGGGATCCGCGGCAACTTCAACCTCCAGCTCTTCAATCCCCCGGACGGGGTCTGCCGCATGACCAAGATCTTCGGCGAAAAGGGGACCCTGGAATACAACCATGGCGGCAAGATCGTCATCCGCGAGGCGGCCTCCGGCAACCTGATCGAGGTCACGCCCAAGGGCTACCAGGTGATCCACGGCAAGGGCGACCCCCAGATGATCGGCCTGTTCATCGACGCGATCGAAGGGCGCCAGGATCCGACCATGCGGCTCGAGGCGGGCCTCTCCGCAGCCATTCTGTGCCTCAAGGCCGAGGAGGCGATGGTCGCCGGCAAGGTGCTGGAGATAGATAAGGGGTTGTATCAGTAGTCAGTAATCAGTGATCAGTGATCTGTGATCAGTGACCAGTAGCAGGGATCAGTGGCCTGTCATTGGTCTTGTGCGAAGCGGGTAGGGCGGCGAGCTTGTCCTGAGCTTGTCGAAGGGTCCCTTCGCCGCCGCGATGATCAGTGCTCGGTCATTGGTCTTGTGCGAAGCGGGTAGGGCGGCGAGTCCCTTCGCCGCCGAATTCGCCAGCATGGCGCATGGCGGCGCTCAAGGGACTGAGCGCCCTACCTGAAAACGGACCGGTTCGGATCAGTAATCACCCGCTCCACTATGAACAACACCGACAAATTTTCTGCATCCGCCCCCCCTGGCTTCAAACTGTTAGCCTGGGAAGGGGTTGGGCTCTACGTGCCCCGGCGTTGGGAAATTGGCCGGCACGAGGGCGATCACAAGCGGGGTCTGTTCCGGGTGGATGACGAATCCCGTGTCGTGATCCAGGCACGGTGGTGGACGGCGGAGCGGCCGATCCCGATCGGCGACCTGGTGCGGCAGCACGCCCTTGCCGTCTATACGCCGAAAGGGGAGCCGTCCCACCCGTTCAAGCGGATGGGGGGGCTGGGCCTTCCAGACGGGGAAGGCGACCGGGCCGAGGCATTCCTGTCGGATCCCCTGGCGGACGGGGAGGGCGATCAGTCCCGCGAATTGCTGGTGGTGTGGCAGCGCCTGCCGGTCGGACGTGTGCTGATGCTCCGGTTCCTGATCCGCGGCGATCGGCCGGAAACCGCCGCCATCCGGGTGATGCTGAAAGGGCTGCGGCTGCAGGGGCTCGACGAACCGCGCGATTTTGCGGCCCTCGATTTCGCGGTGCAATGCCCGGCCGGCTATGCGCTGGAGCAGGGCAAGCTCAAGGCCGGCGTCTGCTATCTGGAGTTTCGCAAACGGGGAAGTCGCATCGCCTGGCGCCGGTTCGGGGCCGCGGACGCCGTCATGGGGACGGATTCCCCCGGGCTGGACGATCTGGAGCGCTGGTGCCGGGTCACCTATGCCGCCGAATTTTACGACATGCGCTACAATGTTGAGCGGACCACGGATCCTATCGGCCGACCGATGCTGCGCCTGGCCGGCAACCGTCGCTGGCTGGCCCCGATCGAGTTGAAATGGCTGATCCCCAGTCATCGCCGGCTTCCCCGCCGGATCGATATCATCTGGGATGCGGCCGCTAACAAGATCTATTGCCTCGAATTGATCCGGCCTGACGCGAAGCGGGAGCCGGAGGTGGCCGCGGTCGAACGCGCGTCCCGCATGACGCTGGGGACCGAGGCGTCGGCTTTCGAAGACGTTGAGTTGGATCCCCGGGTCCCACGGGTCCGGTCGCTACGCGCGCGGGTGCGGCGCATGCCGGGCGTGACGGCGGACGTGAATGCGAAGGGGCGGACGGTTCTGAAATTCACGGTGGAGCGGCCGCGCGGGCTGCGGTTTTTGCGGGTGCTGGGCGGGTTGCCGTCCGGACCGGTCCGGCAGGAGCGGAGTCTGGAGTTGGACCTGATCGGCAACCTAGTCTGGGAGGCGTCCGGGAAAGAAAGCCGCGTTTGCGAGATCATTGCCGCGATCCGGGACCGGTTCAAGATCAGTCATCGGGAGGCGGAGTTGTCCGTCACGGAATTCGTGCGGGCGCTGGGCTCACGGGGCATTCTTGCCGTTGTGATGGAGGAATAGCGGTCGCGAGGGGGATGGGAACTACGAAACACGCGAATGACGCGAAAGTCCGGAGAAGAAACCACGGATTGCACGGATAACACGGATTTATATTGTTTTGCCAGTACCGACTCGCAACCCCCGCCGCTTGCGGATTGTGCCATATCTGGCAGGGGGTTCGCGCAAGGGGCTCCGTCCCATGTCTTGGATGAAGGCCTTCATGGAGACGGCAACGTCGGGGAATAGTTTTTGAAGTTTGCCGTCTTCTGTAACGAGAACTGTACTGATTTGCCGGGCCAAGGTGATGAATTGCGCATCGTAGGCCGAAATGTTGCGGGCGATCGCCAGTTTCAGCACGATGTCCATTGGCATAGCTTGGGCGCCAGCGGCCAGCCTGGGTTCCATGAGAGCCAAGGCTGCCGCGGCCGTTTCCGCTGATATTCGCTTCCCGCTCGTGAGGGTGGCCAGGACATTTGTCGCTTCGGACAGGGCCACGGGCGGGAAGACCCAATCTGGATCGATGTCGTTGACTTGGCGCGCCTCATGAGTGAACTCGGACTCTATGTAGAAGTAAACAAGCAGATTGGTGTCTCCGACGATCATCGCCCTTGCTCCCGGATCAGCCGGATGGTTTTGACAATCTCGCCGCCACTGATCGGACGCAACGGCTTGAGCGGAGGCGGGAGCTCGGTTTGTTTCGCGCCTTCAAGTTTTTCTTCGAGGATGGCCAGAATCTCCCCGTTCATTGAGCGGTGATGTCGTTCGGCCTGAAGCTTCAGGCGGCGATGGATTCCAGGCGGTATTCGTTTGATCAGAATGGCGGCCATGAATGACCCTTTCATGTGAAGAGATACCGTAATAATACCAAAGTGGTATTATTTGATGCAAATTTTATTAATGACATTCAGACGGTTTTTCCGGCGATGAGGAAGTCGAGGGTGATGCGGCAGGAAAGGGTGATGGAAACGGAATGGAGGTCGTCGAGTTGCGTAGCATGTTCGGTAAACAAAAATATCATTTTATCAACACAGAGAACACAGAGAGAGCCGAATTAGGAAATGCATTACACAAGCAACTGATCTCCGTGATCTCTGTGCTCTCTGTGGTGAAATCACGGATTGACACGGATGCCACGGATTAGGGACGGGGGGAAGGTCAAGCCTGCCCCTAGCGAAGCAGGTGGCCCGGGCGCTCCGCGCACGGGAAACTGTCCGGAAAAATTCGGACCCGTGAACGAACCATGGCGGCGGAAGATGGAACTACGAAATACGCGAAAGACGCGAAAGCCGGAACCACGGATTGCACGGATAACACGGATTGTTTTGTAAGAAGCTGACGTGTTTATTGGCGCGCTTCGCGCCTCCTCTTGGTTTTCTCGTATCCGTGGGATCAGTGTGATCCGTGGTGATTCTTCCGCTTTCCGAATCGCTTGACATCCCGGCGTAGGGGATAAATACTCCTCGTCACCAAATGCTGGAATTATCCAGGAGCGGTATCAAAGGGGGATGCTATGAAAAGGGCATGCAACTATATTATGTCAGCATTTTTGTGGGCAACACCACCGGCATGAAGGGTGTCAAAATCATTTATTACCCGGGGCTGTAGGGGGGGGACTACGAAACACGCGAAAGACGCGAAAGCCTGGAGAAGAAACCACGGATGACACGGATACCACGGATTAGGGACGGGGGGAAGGTCAATCCTGCCCCTAGCGAAGCAGGTGGCCCGGGCGCTCCGCGCACGGGAAACTGTCCGGATCGGGCCGCTCTAACGTGCCATAGCGGCGGTGGGGGGGGTATGATTTATTATGTTAATATCGATGTTCGTTTTAAAAAGAAACTGGTGCTAAAATTCAAAGATTATTCTGATCAAAAAATGATTAAAGGTTATCTGCAAGAAATTGGCTGTACTGCTCCATCAGAAGATGAAATGAAAAAAATGATAAAGGCGTTAGTTCTACAAACTGAGCTAGAAAGCAACGCTACAATAAGATACGAACGGATTGGAATTATTAGAGATAATGATATACAAAAAGAGATTTACGAAGATTGTGACATCGCTTCCTCACTTATAGGAGATCCCATTAAAACTGGAATCTGGTATAAAACAGGACGGGGCTATTACTATTAGTTATCAGTGAAGAGGGAAAAGTAATCGCATCTCAAGTTGGCATGCGCAACAACGTTAACCACGCTTGATATGAACGTGAAAGTATATCGTCAGTCAACCTTGATTAAATCGATTGTTTTTCTTTTAGTTGGCATTCCTGGCCTTGCGCTTTTTCTTTTTGCAACTGTTGAACTAATAAGCGCCTTTTATGACCCGACAGTGCCTCACGGGAATGCAGCAGTCTCTTGTTTGATTGGCATGGCTGGGATGATTCTTATGTTGATTGGGATTGGCGAATGGGGGAAATGGAAGTATTTTATAGTTTTCTTGTCGATTCCAGTATCAATCACGGGCTCTTTATTCCTAGCTTCTTTTTTCGATGGAGCGAAATTATTACCCGGAATATTTGTCGGTGTTGTGACATTTACAACGCTTCATCTAGTGAAAAACTCCAAGAAATGAATGAAAACGGATTGACGCCACACAACCCAATGTGTGAAGATATGTGTGGAGGTGATAATCATGGCGACAAATCTTCAACTGGACGATCGACTGATCAAGCAGGCTGTTGCCTTGGGCAACCACCGCACAAAGAAGGCGGCCGTAACGCAGGCCCTGACCGACTACATCCGTCACCTGCAGCAGGAGCGCATCCTGGAGGTCTTCGGGAAGGTCGATTTCGACACGAAATACGACTATAAGCGGCAGCGGGCACGGGCATGAGAGTCTTGGTTGACACAAGTGTATGGTCTCTGGCGTTGCGCCGCAGGAAAGATTCCCATAACCCGGAGGCAGAAGAACTTCGGCGGTTGATTACCGCGCATGTGGCCGAGCTTATCGGGCCAATCCGACAAGAGATTCTCTCGGGCGTGCGAGATGCGGCCCAATTTGCGTGTCTTGAAGAGCATCTCGCTACATTCCCCGATCTGCCAGTGCTGACTGAGGACTATGTGACGGCCGCGAAGTTCTTCAATGTGTGCCGCTCCAAGGGGATTCAGGGCTCCAACACGGACTTTCTCATCTGCGCCGTCGCCGTGCGACATGACTTGGCCATCTTCACCACCGATGGAGACTTCCCGCAATTCGCAAGATGCTTGCCAATCATGTTACACGAAGCCAGAAGGCAATCAAAGCAAGAGGGAACTACGAAACACGCGAAAGTCGCGAAAGCCCGGAAAAGAGTAAACCACGGATTGGACTGATAACACGGATTGTTGGTGTAAGAAGCCACTCCGAATCCGTTGGCGCGCTTCGCGCCCCCTCTTGGTTTTCTCTTATCCGTGTGATTGGTGTTATCCGTGGTGAGTTTTACCCTTTTCGCGCCTTTAGCGTGTTTCGTAGTTTAAGAGCAGGTAGAATCGTCTGTCGCATGAGGACTCGCGGGCGTGGCTCGGCGTAGTGTTTCACGAAGCCGGCAGCTCGTCCCTCCGGATTGCTTTTCCTGAACCCTGAACCCCGACCCCTGAACCGGGCACCAGAGACCTGCCTCGAAGCGCGGCAGGTCACGGTGCCCGGCTTCGCCCTGCCCCCTATTTTATCTCGCCGGTCTTGATGCGCAATTCCGAGCTCTTGGCGATTTTCTGGATCTTGCCATCGGCGATCCAGACGACGCGGTTGGAGACGGAGAGCATGGCGTGGTCGTGGGTGGCGGTGATGACGGTGACGCCGTGTTTGGTGCAGAGGCCGCGGAGCAGGTCGATGATCTGCTCGCCGGTGTGAAGGTCGAGGTTGGCGGTGGGTTCGTCGGCCAGCAGGATGCTGGGCTTGTTGACGATGGCGCGGGCGATGGCCACGCGCTGCTGCTGGCCGCCGGAGAGCTCGTCGGGGCGGTGGGTGACGCGGTCGCCCAGGCCGACCTCCTCGAGCGCCAGGGTGGCGCGCCGGATGGCCTCCGCGGTCGTGGCGCCGGCGAGGGAGACGGGGAGCGCCACGTTCTTGAGGGCCGTGAGGGAGGGGATGAGGTTGTAGGCCTGGAAGATGTAGCCCATGTGCTGGCTGCGGAAGTAGGCGGCCTCACGGTCGTTGATCCGGCCAAGGAAGACGCCGCCGATTTCCACTGTGCCGCCGGTGGGCCGGTCGAGGGCGCCGATCATGTTGAACAGGGTCGATTTGCCCGAGCCGGAGGGGCCCATGACGGAGAGGTATTCGCCCTCGTAAATGTCCAGGTCCACGCCGTCAATGGCCCGCACCGCGCCCCGGCCGGTCTTGAAGACCTTGGTGGCGCCGCGCACTTCGATGATGGTGTTGTCGTGTTCCATTTTTTTAGTAGCTCAGCTGGAAGACGGCCTTGCTCAGGAATGTGATGCCGATGCAGAACATGCCCACGAGGCCCATGCCGCAGCCGAAGCCGGCGGTGACGATGGGGATGGTCTGCCGCCAGCGGGCGCCCCAGCGGGGCTGGAAGTAGAAGCGGCCCAGCAGTGCGCCGGCGAACTGGAGGATCAGGGCGTGGGGCATGGCCTGCCCCATGCCGCGAATGAAGCCGTAGCAGAGGAGGATGGGGGCGCCGAACGCGGCGAGGATGATGTAGAAGAGCAGGCCCAACGCGCCGCCGATGGCGATGAAGAGTCCGTTGATGGCCTTGAAGAACGGGGAGAAGTCGTCCATGGTGGCGCCCCACGTGAGGGTGGTGTTGAGCGCGTTGAACTCCCACATCTTCTGGGCGAACGGGTAGGCGGCGGAGGGGATGGGGGCGAGGGACCAGATGAAGTTCGCGAAGAGGATCGAGGCGACCAGGATGAACGGCACCAGGAGCAGGTCGGCCTTCCAGATCGACCAGAAGCGGGTGCCGGTCAGTTCGGCCTGCCGATAGAAGACCGTGTCCTCGCCGTAGTTGCTCAGGGGGATGGGGAGGAACCAGATCTTGAGCCCCTCGTAGCCCGAGAGGATGAAGCCGATTTCCCGGACCAGCGGCAGGGCTACCACCTGGCCGCAGAGGCCCTCGAGCCGGGCGGTGACGTAGCTGATGATCGGGGTGTAGATAACGCCGTAGACGAAGAGCACGGTGAGGACGCCCTTGTGCCAGTTGATCAGCCAGCCGCTGAGGCCGATGTAGACGCCGACATAGGTGAAATAGGTGAGGATGATGGCCCAGTTCGGGATGTCGCCGCGGCCGGGCGGGGGGCCCACCTGTTCCTCGCGCAGGGGGCGCGAGGCCTTGTGGCGGCGGACGGACTGCCAGACGGAGTAGAAGCCGATGGCGGCCACGGCGAGGGAGAGGCCGATGCCGAAGGAGAAGTAGAAGTCGATGGTGTTCTTGTAGACCGTCTCGATGGCGCCGTCCCCGGGCTGCCAGGTGGTCAGGATGCCGCCGTGGTGGAGGAGGGGGTTGGCGATGAAGGTGCAGACGAGTCCGGAGAAGCTGCCCACCACGGCCCACCAGGGCAGGACCATGCCGGTGAGGAAGCTGCCCAGGTCGAAGCTCATGCTGGTGGCGACTGCGGGGAGGAAGCCCTCCGTCTTGCCCGTCCAGTCCACGAAGGGGATGGGCAGGACCTGCATGGTGACGCCGAAGATCGTGTTGGAGAGCACGGGGATGCCGAGGTAGACGAGGCCGAAGAGCAGCCCGATGGCGCCGCCGATGGCGAAGGCGCGCCAGCGGGGCGAGGACTCCTCGCCTTCCTCCTCGATGGCCAGCACGCCCATGGCCCCGACCGGCGCCATGGGGAAGGGCAGCTTCTCGTAGTCGCTGGCGAGCTTGAAAAGGCCGTACCCCAGGATGCGGCCGTCCAGCCGGCCCAGGACGCTGAAGAGCAGGGCCATGCCCAGCGCGGGCATCCACTCCTTGATGAAGAACGTGCGCTGGCCGAGCACCTCGGGGTCGGTGGGCGCGAACCAGATGGGGAACTCGTTCTGCCAGCCCTGGCCGTAGACCGCGTCGGACTGCACGATGAACTGGTTCCACAGCAGGCCGGAGAAGGGCATGGCCATGGCCGCGCTGCACAGGTAGAATAGCACGAAGATCTCGGACCGGTTCATGGTCTTGTGCGTGCGGCGGGCGATTTCCAGGAAGAGGATGACCGTGACCCACTTGGCCGAGCCGGTCGGGTCCTGGCCCGAGACGAGCGACATGTACATGGCGCCGGGCACCATCAGCAGGGCGATGAAGACGGCCGCGGCCAGGGACGTCCAGGTGAAGCCGTCCTTGAACTCCGTCGGACGCTTCATCAGGTCCCGGAATTCCTCCAGTTCCTTGTCGAGCTTCATGCGTCCGCTCCTTTATCCGGCATGAACCGGGCGGTGGTGAGGCGGTGGTAATGGTCGGCCGCCTCGTCGGGGATGGTCCGCCACAGGATGAACTGGGAGCGCAGGTCGTGGATGAAGACCCGGGAGCTGCGCCGCCAGATGGCGGGGCTGCCGCTGAGCCGGGTCATGTCCACGTGCACCCGGTCGATGCCCGGGATGGACCCGGGGTCGGTGCGGAGCGTGAAGGTCTGCGACACGCCCTGGTCGAACGGCTGGAGCCAGACCATGGCGCTGATCGTGAAGCGGCCGTTGGCGTGGTTGACCTCCACCTTGTCCGCGGCGAAGAGGCCCACGGACTTGTCATGGTGCGACAGGAGGTGCTCCTCGAGGAAGCTGACCAGGCCCACCACGTCGTACTCCGAGACGGTGAAGGGGAAGTCGAGGCTGAGAAGGTCGCCCTCGGGCTCGGGCATGCGCCAGGCGCGCTGGGCACCGGGGTTGGCGGAGCGGGAGGCCTTGATGGCGGGGTAGATGGTGGAGATGAGGACGGTAGCCATGACGATGAGGAGGGTGAGCATGGCGTTCATGGAGGAGTGGTTCATGGCGGGCGACTCGGTCCAGCCCAGGCGGGCGAACGCCTCGACGACCTTGGCGAAGGCGTGGGCGAAGAGGTAGCCGCCCATGCCGCCGACCACGGCGTAGACCGAGGCCTCGGCGAAGAAGAGGGCGGCCACGTGGCGGGGGCCGAGGCCGAGCGCGGAGAAGGTGAAGATCTCCTTCTGGCGGTCGCTGACGGAGCTGAGCATGGTGCCGAAGATGATCAGCCCGCCGAGGATGAGGGGCACGACGACCTTGGAGAAGCCGCCCAGCGAGAGCCGGTTGGCGTAGAGGGCGCGGCGGTGCTCCCCGCCGGCGGAGTAGCTGGTGCGGCGGGCGAGCAGGATGGCCGCCTCGCCGGCGAGGGCGCGGGCCTGGGCCGCGTTGCGGGGCAGGAACACGAGGCTCTGGGCCGGCATGGCCGTCTGGCTGGCGCGCGGCTCCCAGATCAGGGCCGACTTCTCCGCGTCGATCAGCGGCAGGTCCGCGAGGTCCATCTCGTCCATCTTCAGCTTGACGGCGTCGGCGTCGCGCGGGTACTGGATCTCCAGCTGCCGCTTCACCTCCACCAGGTCCGGGGGGACGAAGGCGGCCCCGTCCAGGGTGCGCACGGCCTTGAGGCGGTTCGGGTCGAACGAGCCCCGCAGGACGTAGCGCCGCCCCTCGAAGTCCGTCATCGGCGGGGTTCCGTCCGCCGCCGGCGCGCGCAGGGCCTCGGGAATTTTCGCGTACAGCGGGGCGGGCAGCAGGATGC
>JBIIYJ010000324.1:0-5920 GCA_044346855.1 Kiritimatiellia bacterium | reverse complement strand
GAGCGAGGCCATGGCGTCGAAGCCGATGAGGGCGTCGAAGGTTCCGCGGCGGGCCGCCAGGAAGGCCCGGATCGCCTCTTCCAGCGGGTCGGCTTCGGTGAATTCGCGGGACGCCGGGCGGTCGACTCGCATCTCGAGCGGGGCGGGGGCGCCGGCCTTTTTCAGTTCGGCCCGTATGGCGTTCTCGCGGAGCGCATTGATCCGGGCCTCGGGCCGCGTATTGGCGAGGCAGACGCGCCGGCGGCCCAGTTCAAGCAGGTGGCGCGCCTGCAGGCGGCCGACTTCCGCGTAGTCGACGCTCACGTCGTCGCAGGGGAAGTCGAGCAGCGAGGCGCCGTCGAAGGTCACGACGGGAAAACCGCGGGCGACGAGGGCGCGCAGTTCACGGTGTTCGCCGGAATCGACCGGGTAGATGGCTAGCCCGTCCACGCCGCGGTTGAGGAGGCGCCGGATGACGAGGTCCTCGGAGTCGGCGTCGTTGGGGTGGGAGGTGACGGCCACCGTATAGTCCTGCCGGGCGGCTGCGTCGGTGAGCCCGCCGGCGCGGGAGCGGGGGGACAGGACGCCGAAGCCGGGCGTGACGAGTCCGAGCAGGTTGGTTTTGCCGGAGCGGAGCGCTCGGGCGGAGGGATTGGGGTGGTAGCCGAGTTTTTCCGAGGCGGCCAGGATTTGCTTGCGGGTTTCAGTCGAGGCCCAGCATTTCGCATAGCCGTTCAGCACCTGGCTGACCGTCGAGCGGTGAAAGCCCGTGTGCCGGGCCACGTCGTCCAGCGTGGCTTTTTTCCCTTCCATGGAAACCTTGCTCATACATATCAATATGTATCGGAATGCAGGCGTTGTCAAGGGCGAGATGAATGCAAAGAATGGCGCTTGGCGGCGTCGCGGGAGCTTGCCGGGTAGCGACGCTTCGTCTGCTACTCCGGCTCCGCCCTCCAGAATACGTGCGCCTGCAAATGACGCAAAGAAGGCGCATGCGGCCTCGCGGAGCTCGGCCCTCCGGATTGCAGGCAAGTCATCAAGAGGCGACTAGGAGGGGCAACTAAGAGGGGGAGAACGACCAGTTGCCTTTCACGGTCCGGAGGGAGCCGTCCGGTAGAAGCAGGCGGCCGGTGAGGCCGTCGGGAAGGGAGCCGCTCAGGGTGAAGCTCGTTCCGGTCCGTTCCCATTTCAGGCTAACCGGGCCGCGGGCCGACAGGACGACCGCCTCGCCCGTGTCCAGGCAGGGCCAGGCGGGCCGCAGGTCAACCGTCCTGGCGTCCGCCGGGACGGGGCCGATGCCGGCCAGGTAACGAGGCAGGAAGTCGACTGGCGCGCCCGACCAGGGATGGCAGTAGGAGTCGAGGTGATCGCCGTTGAAGGTTTCCCAGAGGCAGGTGGCGCCGTTCTTCAGCATCACCTCCCAGCGGCGGATCTCGTCCAGCGCCTCCGGCATCAGCCCGTTTTCGGCCAGGACCGGAAGCAGGTAAAAGTAGAAATAGGGGCCGCACCGGGTCAGGTCCGCATCGGTCCGGTCGAGTATCCGCCGCAGCAGGGCTTTCGCCCGGTCGCCGGACACGAAGCCCGCGGCCACGCACCAGGCGTTCGTCTGCTGGCTGACCTGGGGCAGCAGTTCCCCGTTCCGGAAACCGTCGGCGAAGGCCTGTTCGGCCTCGTTCCAGAACAGGGCCGCCGACTTGGCGGCCAGGCGGTCGGCCGTCTCGCGGTAGCGGCCCGCCTCCGGCTCGCCCGCGCGTTCGAGGAGCTCGGCATACGCGCGAAGGGCCAGCACCAGCAGGGCGTTCATCGCGGCGTTAAGGCCGCGGCGGTCGATTCCGGGTTCGCCCACGTTGTGCCAGCCCAGGCCGGGGTGGTCGATGAACACGTTCAGGAACGGGTTCCTGAGCGGATCCGAGGCAACGGCGGGCGGCTGGATCCAGCGGGAGGCGGGCTGGAGGGGCGGGCCGGAGGGTTCCTTGAACTGGGCGTGGTCCCGCTGTTCCCAGTCGAAGGCGAAAAAGCCGTCGGCGTTGCATTGCCGGAGGAATCCCTCGATCGTTTTGCGGCAGCCGGGAAGAACCGCGCGGGCGGTTTCAACATCGCCCGTTTCCCGCACGTAGTCGCGCACGCCGACGACGGCGAGGAGGACGTAATCCAGCAGGATGTTGGCGATGCCGCTGAAGACGGTGGACTTGACGAGTCCGTTATCCGCCTGGACGGCGAAGGTTTCGCCGACGAGGTGCTTCCAGTAGGCGGCCGACCCGGTGAGGCGGTGGATCCAGGCGGCGCAGGGATTGCCGTCGCCGATGTAGGGGGCCTGTTCGCGGGTGGGGCAATCCATGAGCCCCTCCTGCGTGCCGACTCGCTGGGTGCGCTCGCAGAGGCGCCAGACCGCGGTGAGGGCGGGGTCGGAGCAGGTGAACCGGCCGAGCCAGGGCAGGTCGGGTTCCGAGGCGAGCCACCCGAGGCGGGAGAACGCCACGCGCCCCTTGAAGCCGCGGAGCACGAGGAGCAAATAGCGGCCGGAGGAGAAGCCGGCGGGCATCCAGCGGGTGCGGCCGGCGCGGGCGTGGACCCGGTCGCAGTAGCTGTTCCCCTTGCGCAGCACGGCTGGCTTGCCGTCCAGCAGCAGTTCCGCCCAGCCGATATCCAGGGTGCCTTCGGAGTCCGACTGGAGTTCCAGCAGCACGCCGCCGGTGTGCTGGGCGCCGAGGTCGAAGATCAGGACCGCATGCTCGGCGGGGTCGAGGTGATCCAGCGTCAGGGCGCCGTTGGCCGGGCTGGGCCCGTCTGTCAGATAGGACCGGCTGGCGCTCCAGGGTTCGTTCAGGATGCTTTGCGCGAAATCGGAACACTTGTCCTGCTTCGCCAGCGGGTGGCTGGCGCCCGCGGTGGCGCCGGCATACAGGAGCTGGGCGGCGGGCTTGAAGGTGTATCTCAGGGGCGGCAGGCCGGGATCGAAGTAAACCCCCTCGCCAGCCGGAAAGGCGGGTCGCATGTCGGCCTCGGGCCAGCGGGCATCCTGGAAATCGGGCTTCTGCCAGTCCGGGGGGGCGGTGCGGGCGTCGAAGCTTTCCACGAACCCGATGGCCCAGGAGCGCCGGGGCGTGTCGGGATTCCACCCGGACGACGGCGCCGCCTTCCAGCCGTCGCCGGTCCCGAACGCGAGCGTCCCTTGCAGCGTCTCCACGGTGACGGAGGCCACCAGGCCGGGCGTCTGGGCGGGCAGCTGGTTGTGCAGCGAGACGCCCGAGGCGTGGACCAGGACGGCGATGACGTTCGTGCCCGGCCGGAGGCGGTCGGCGATCGAGTAGACCGTCTCGGGGCGGCGGAGGGGGTGATGGAAGCCGGGGCCCCGGCCGAGGTAGGCGCCGTTCACCCAGACATGGAAGACGGATTCCGCGAAGAGGGTCAGCCGGGCCGAGCAGGGGCAGCCCGTGACGCTGAAGGTTTTGCGGAAAAGCCGGGTGGCATTGACGCCGTCGTCGGAGCCCGACCAGATGCGGGGCAGGCCGTCCAGGATGCTCATGCAAAACCTCGGGGTGGAAGCGTCTACTACGCCATTGACAAGGGGGTGGAACATCCATGAATATAACAAATTACAGTCAAGGGAGCAAACGGGTTATGGATATTTTTTCAAAGGTGCTTGAAAATCCCCGGGATTACAACTTCGACATCGAGACGTTGGGTCCCTGCAAAATCGATTCCCCCGTGCGAATCCAGGAGTTCCTGACCCCGGGCGCGCGCTGCGTCTTGACCCTGGACGTGGAGCAGTTGCAAAAGACGTCCGAGAAGCTCGGGACGATGCCGTCCTTCGAAAAGGCCGGCCCGCACCGCCAGATCTTCCACGATCCCGCCTGGAGCCGGGCTGCCATCGTCACCTGCGGCGGGCTTTGTCCCGGCCTCAACCACGTCATCAAGGGCGTCGTGGAGATCCTGGTGTTCGACTACGGCATCAAGACGATCTACGGGATCCGCTACGGCTACCGCGGCTTTATTCCGCGCTTCGGCCACGCGCCGCTCCTGCTCGACCCCGAGCTCGTGGATACGATCCACGAGAAGGGCGGGACCCTGCTCGGCTCCTCGCGCGGGCAGCAGGAAACAACCGAGATCGTCGACACCCTGACCCGGATGAACATCAATCTTCTTTTCTGCATCGGCGGGGATGGCACGCTGCGGGCGGCCTCGGAGATCTCGGACGAATGCCGCAAGCGGCGGCTCGGCGTCAGCGTGGTGGGCATTCCGAAAACGATCGACAACGACCTGAACTTCGTGGGCCGGACCTTCGGCTTCGAGACGGCCGTGGCGGAAACGACCCCGATCATCCAGGCCGCGCACATGGAGGCCAAGGGCGTGGCCAACGGCATCGGGCTTGTCAAACTGATGGGGCGCGACTCGGGCTTCATCACCGCCTACGCCTCCCTGGCGCACCCAGTGGTCAATTTCTGCCTCATTCCGGAGCTGGATTTCGAGCTTGCCGGGGAGGACGGGCTCCTGCGGGCGCTGGAACGCCGCTTCGAGAGCGGCAAGGACCACTGCGTGATCGTGGTGGCCGAGGGAGCGGGGCAGAAGCTGATCCAGAACGAGCCCGAGCGGAAGGACGCCTCCGGGAACATCCTGAAGAAGGACATCGGCGAATACCTCCGGCGCGAGATCCAGAACTATTTCGACGCCCGCAAGTCCGAGGCGTCGGTGAAGTATTTCGATCCCAGTTATTCGATCCGCAGCGTGCCGGCGCGCGGCACGGACGCGATCCGCTGCTACCTGCTGGCGCGCTACGCGGTCCACGCCGCCATGGCGGGGCGGACGAACTGCGTGGTCGGCAACCCGCACAACAACAACAACTCCTACAGCCTCATTCCCATTCCCCTGGCCACCATCGAGCGGCAGAAGGTGGACATGAAGAGCGATTTGTGGAAGGCGGTGGTCGACGCGACCTGCCAGCTCCACTATTTCGTGGACGGGGCCGACAAGAATCGCATGGGCTAGCATCCGAGGACGATCATGAACGACACACCGACCGGCGCTCCGACACCAACCCCGACCCCCAGCCTGCACTTCATCCGCCAGATCATCGCCGATGACCTGAAGAGCGGCAAGTACGGCGGCCGGGTCTGCACCCGTTTTCCGCCCGAGCCGAACGGCTATCTCCACATCGGCCACGCCAAGGCCATCTGCCTCGATTTCGGCATGGCGCTGGAAAACGGGGGGAACTGCCATCTCCGGATGGACGACACGAATCCCGTCAAGGAGGAGGTCGAGTACATCGAGGCCATCCAGGAGGACGTGCGCTGGCTGGGATTCGACTGGGGGTCGCACTTCTATTTCGCCTCGGATTATTTCGGGCGCATGTACGCGTGCGCCGAGCAGCTTATCCGGCTGGGCAAGGCCTACGTCTGCGAGCTGAGCTCGGAGGAGTGGAAGGACTACCGCGGCGTGCCGACGCGGCCGGGCAAGGAGAGCCCGGGCCGCGCGCGGACCGTGGAGGAGAACCTGGACCTGTTCGGCCGGATGCGGAAGGGCGAGTTTCCGGACGGCTCCAAGGTGCTGCGGGCGCGGATCGACATGGCCTCGCCGAACATCCACATGCGCGACCCGGTCCTTTACAGGATCCTGCACGCCTCGCATCCGCACACGGGGGACGCCTGGTGCCTGTACCCGACCTATGACTTCGCCCACTGCCTCGAGGATTCGTTCGAGTCCATCACGCATTCGATCTGCACCCTGGAGTTCGAGGTGCACCGCCCGCTGTACGACTGGATCCTGGACACGCTCAACCTCTACCGGCCGCAGCAGATCGAGTTCGCCCGCCTGAATCTGAGCTACACGGTCATGAGCAAGCGCAAGCTGCTGGACCTGGTCAAGGAGGGGCGCGTCAAGGGCTGGGACGATCCGCGCATGCCCACGATCGGCGGCCTGCGGCGCCGGGGCTACACGCCCGAGG
>JBIIYJ010000323.1:0-5926 GCA_044346855.1 Kiritimatiellia bacterium | reverse complement strand
TGCTTGATGCGCCTATCCTAAAGGCGCCCCTCCCCGGGCGACATCCGTGAGAGCCCTGTTTTGACCGGACAAAACCCTGAAACGGGCTTCCACTTATCCTTGTATTCCCGTGCCGCGATCCTTAAAATAGCCCGCTTTCCACCTCAGGAGACCCCGCATGAACATGACCTCTGTCCTCGCCGCCGTTGTGTCCCGAAAATTAATTCAATGCGACCAGCCTGCGCTGGACGCCCTGAAAAACGGCTCCCTCCTCGACGGGGCGATCTATGCCGACTCCCTGTTCCGCAAGGGCGGCGCCCTCTTCCTGATGGCCCGCACGGAAACGGAAAAGCGGCTCCTGATCCTGGCCTCGTCCGGCGAGGCGGGCGCCGGGTTCGCCGGGGACGCCGGTTCCGCCGGCGGCCTTTCCTACAAGGCCTGCCCCCTGACCGCGGCCAACGCCGCCGCCCTGCGCCTCGCCTTCCCCTGGGCGGCCCCCGTCTCCCTGGCGGACCGCAAGACCACCTTCGGCTGCGGCGACCGCCTCGGCCGCGCCACGGGCGGCCACCTGCGCGCCCTCCGCCGCTACCGGGTCGCCCCCGTGCTGGCCCAGCAGTCCATGCGGGAACTCAAACTGACCAACCGCACCTACCGCGACGTGGTCGATGACACCACCTTCCTGGTGTTCCAGTCAGGCTACACGGCGGGCTACGGGGCGGACGGGGACCACCTGAAGACGATCGCCGACATCGGCGTCGCCCTCGACGCCGGCATGACCATGATCACGCTCGACCTGTCCGAGGTCATGAACCCCGGGGCCGCCGCCTACGCGGACGACCGGATCGCGGCCGAATTCGCCGCCCTGCCCGCCGACGTCCGCAAGGCCGTGGAAGACGGCTACGCCGGAAAAACGTTCGATCTCGGCGGCGAGACCCTGGCCTTTTCGCGGGCCGACGCGCTCCGCTGCGCCGTCATGTATACCGCCGCGCTCGACTTCGCCTCCCAGGTCTACGCGTTCCTCGTGTCCCGGAAAGGCGCGGGCCATTTCGACCTGGAGATCAGCATCGACGAAACCACCACGCCCACCCTGCCCTCGCATCACCTGTTCTTCATCCGGGAACTGCTCCGCCGCCGGGTGATCATCGTCAGCATGGCCCCGCGCTTCATCGGCGAGTTCCAGAAGGGCATCGACTACATCGGCGATATCGCCGAATTCAAGCGGCAGTTCACGACCCATTGCCGGATCGCCAAGGCGCACGGCGACTACAAGATTTCCGTCCACTCGGGATCGGACAAGTTCTCGATTTTCCCGATCGTCGGCGAGGTGACCGGGGGACGGTTCCACGAAAAGACGGCCGGCACCAGCTGGCTGGAAGCGGTCCGGCTGGCCGCGGCGGAAGCCCCCGCCCTGTACCGCCGCATGCACGAGGTGGCGCTCCGCCGCCTGCCCGACGCGCTGAAGCTCTACCACATCACGCCCGACCTGGCCGCGATCCCCGACCTCGCCCGCCTGGCGGACAAGGACCTGCCGAAGCTGATGGACCTGAACGCCGCCCGCCAGGTGCTCCACGTGACTTACGGCTACATCCTGGAAGACCCCGCCCTGAAGGCGGACCTGTTCGCCCTGCTCCACAAGGCCGAAGCCGCGCACGAAGCGCTTCTCGACCGCCACTTCACCCGCCACCTCGAAGGACTGGGCATTCCCGGGAAGTAAGAGGAATAGAAGAGGGTTCGGGGTTCAGGGTTCGGGGTTCAGGGTTCGGGGTTCAGTGTGCGGAAGTGACCCGTGATCGGTGATCGGTGATCAGTGTCCGTGATCGTGATCGTAATCGACCTCGCATTTGAGTTGCCGCGACGATTACGAGTACGATCACGATCGCGACTACGACAATAAAAAGTGTCAAATTGTAATCAGGACTGGACAGGTCACCGATCACTGATCACCGATCACTGCCCCTTAAACCCCAGGCCCTTGAGCTTGGCGAGCAGCGCGGGGCTCGCGCCGGCGGCGGTCACGCGCGTGTATCGGAATTCGCGGCGCATGGGATAATCCTTTCGCTGCCGGTCGAATTCCTTGCCGCGGGCCGCTTCGGCCGCATCGATGGCGCGCATGCGGGCGTGGTCCGCCTCGATGTCATACACCGGCTTGACGATCTCGCGCAGCACATCCTCGTCGGCTCGGCCGGCGGCCTTCACCATCAACTCGGGCACCAGGGCCGGCGGCAGCAGGGCTTCGGGGCTGAACGACGGCGCCACGCCAAGCCATTCGCAGGCCGCGGCATAGACCATCATCGTGCCGGCCACCTTGCCTTCGAACGAGTGGCCCGCGATGTGCGGCGAGCCGATGTCCACGCGGTCCAGCAGCGACCGGCTGAACGCCGGTTCGCCCTCCCACGTGTCAAGCACGACCTGCTTCACCCGTCCCGCATCCAGGGCCCGGACCAGCGCCTGCGGATCCACCACCGGCCCGCGGGCGGCGTTCAGGAGCACGATCGGCTTCTTCAGTCCGCCGAAAAAGGCTTCACCGGCCAAGTGAACCGTCGCGTCGGGCCCCGTCTTGGTCAGGGGGACATGGAAGGTGACGATATCCGCCTCGTCCCGGATCCGGTCCAGCGAAACAAAGGCAGGATCGCCCGTCCGCCGCTGCAGGGGCGGATCGTTTTTCAGCACGCGCATCCCGAGCGCCTCGGCCTTTTTCACCACGCGCGAGCCGACGTTCCCGACGCCCACCACGCCGAGCGTCAGCCCCTCGAGCCGGTACCCGCCCCGCCCGGCCAGCACGAGCAGCGCGGCCGTGATGTATTCGGACACGCTGTTGGCGTTGCAGCCGGGAGCGAAGCACCACCGGATGCCGGCCTGCTCCATGTACGGGATGTCGAGGTGGTCGGTGCCGATGGTGGCCGTGCCCACGAAGCCCACGTTGCTGCCCTCCAGCAGTTCGCGGTCCACTTTGGTCGTGGAGCGGAGCGCCAGGATGCGCGCCTCCTTCACGTCGGCCTTGCGGATGTGGCGGCCTTCCAGGATGACGGCGTCGCCCAGGGTTGAAAACGCTTCAAGGGCATAGGGCATGTTCGTGGCGCACACGATTTTCATGGCGAGGGGCTCCCGAATAAATTCATCTGCCGGTCCGTCGGCGGTTCGTCCGTCTTCGGCTTTCGGCCGCCCGGCCGCGCCTTGGCGATCTTGGGCTGCCCCGCCTCCCCGAACTCGCCCTCCTCGAGGTTGGCCAGGATCTCGCGGGCCCGCTCGATGACCGGCTCCGGCAGGCCGGCCAGCTTCGCCACCTGGATGCCGTAGCTCTTGTCGGCGGCCCCCGGCACGATGCGGCGCAGGAAAATGACGCCCTGGCTGGTGTCCTTGGCAAGGCAGGTGTAGTTCTTCACGCCGTTCATGGTCAGGGCCAGGTCAGTCAGCTCGTGGTAGTGGGTGGCGAACAGGGTCTTGGCCTTGACGGCCGCGTTGTTGTGCAGGTGCTCGGCCACGGCCCAGGCGATGCTGATGCCGTCGAAGGTGCTGGTGCCGCGCCCGATCTCGTCCAGGACCACCAGGCTGCGCGGCGTGGCGTTGTTCAGGATGTTGGCCGTCTCCTGCATCTCCACCATGAAGGTGCTGCGGCCGCGGGCCAGGTCGTCGCTCGCGCCCACACGGGTGAAGACACGGTCCACCACCCCGATCTGGGCGGACGCCGCCGGGATGAACGACCCCATCTGGGCCATGATGACGACCAGCGCCACCTGCCGGATGTAGGTCGACTTGCCGGCCATGTTCGGGCCCGTGATGATGAGCAGCTGGTTGTCGCTCCGGTCAAGCTGGGTGTCGTTCGGGACGAACCGCTCGGCCTCGGCGAGGGTTTCCACCACCGGATGCCGGCCGTCGCGGATGACGATCCGGCCGCTGTCGTCGATCGCCGGCCGCACGTAGCGGTTGGCCAGGGCGCGGTCCGCAAAGGCCGCAAACACGTCCAGCTCCGCCAGGGCGCGCGCCGTCTCCTGGACCGGCTCCATCCGGGCGACGACCTTGTTCCTTATTTCGGAAAACAGCTCGTACTCGAGGGCCGTCGAGCGGTCCTGGGCGCCCATGATCTTGTGCTCGTATTCCTTGAGCTCGGGCGTGATGAAGCGCTCGGCGTTGACCAGGGTCTGCTTGCGCGAGTAGTCGGCCGGCGCGTTGGCAGCCTGGCCGCGGGACACCTCGATGTAGTAGCCGAACACCTTGTTGTGGCGGACCTTGAGGGTCTTGATGCCGGTCCGGGCGATTTCGCGGGCCTGGTATTCGGCCAGCCACTGCCGGCCTTCCGTGGCGCACTGGCGCAGCTCGTCCAGCTCGGCGTGGAAGCCCTGTCGGATCAGGCCGCCCTCCTTGACCGCCAGCGGCGGATCGTCCACGATCGCCGTCTCGATCAGCGCGGCCAGCTCCGGCTCCTCGGTCATGGCGGACGCCAGGGCGGCCAGCCGCGGGCACGCGTGGCCGGCCACGAGCCCGCGCACGGCCGGCAGGGCGCCCAGGGACTGGCCGATGACCTTCAGGTCCCGGGCGTTGCCGGAGCCGCCGCCGAGGCGCACGATCAGCCGCTCGAGGTCGCGGATCTCATCCAGCCCGCCCCGCGTCTCGGCCAGCAGCGCCCGGTTGGAGACAAGAGCCTCCACGGCGTCGTGCCGCTCCCGGATGGCCCCTTCGCGGGCCAGCGGGCGCAGGAGCCATTCGCGAAGGAGCCGCGCGCCCATGGGCGTGCGGGTGACATCGAGCGCGCTGAGCAGGTCGGCCCCACGGTTCCCGCGGCGCGCCTGGGGCAGCAGGTCGAGGTTGGCCGCCGTGGCGTCGTCCAGGATCAGGAAATCGGAGGGATGGTGCAGGCGCAGGGACCGGATGTGGCCGACCTGCCGGCGCAGCGATTCGCGGACATAGTAGAAGACCCCGCCCGCGGCGCCCACGGCGGCCAGTTTGCCCTCGCACCCGAAGCCTTCCAGGGAGTGAACCTTGAAATGGCGCACCAGGTGGTCGCGGGCGGCGTCATAGTCGAACACCCATTCCTCGACCGGGCTTCTCATGATGGTCAGCCCGGAGAGGGCCGCCAGGAGCTCCGGGTCGGTCTCCTGGTTCGCGGGAATCACGCACTCGACGGGGCAGCCCCGCTGCAGCGCATCCCGGACGACGGCGGAAGAGGCGCACTCCTCCACCTGGAAAGCGCCGGTCGACAGGTCGAGCATCGCCAGCCCCATCAGCCCCCCCTGCCGGCAGAGCCCCGCGAGGTAGTGGTGCTCCCGGGCGGTCAGGACCGCCTCCTCGGTGGCCGTGCCGGGCGTGACGATGCGGGTGACCTCGCGTTTCACGATGCCCTTGGCGGCGGAGGGATCCTCGACCTGCTCGCAGATGGCCACCTTGCGGCCGGCCCGCAGAAGCTTGGCGATGTAGCCTTCCACCGAATGGAACGGGACCCCGCACATCGGCATGCTCTGCCGGCGGGTCAGGGCGATCTCCAGGATCGGCGCGGCATCCTTGGCGTCGTCGAAAAACATCTCGTAGAAATCGCCGAGGCGGAAAAGCAGAATCGTGCCGGCCGGCAATTCGCCGCGAATCCGCCGGTACTGCTGCATCATGGGTGTGGTGACATCGCTCATGGATCGTTCCCGCGCAAAGTGAAGCCTGCACTATACGCGAAGCAACCGGTCTCCGCAAGCCGAACACGCACACCACGGATTTAACTACGAAACATGCGAAAGGCGCGAAAAAGGAAAACTTTACCACGGATTACCGATCTCACGGATAAGAGAAAACAAAGAGAGGGGCGCGAAGCGCGCCAAATCCGGGCTTCGCATAGACCGTGCAATCCGTGGTTCGGATTCTCGGTCTTTCGCGTCTTTCGCGTGTTTCGTAGTTCCGTCTTCTCTTCACCTATCCGTGTCATCCGTGTTGTTTGAACAGGCGCGCAAATCGAGCGATTGAGCTT
>JBIIYJ010000322.1:0-5942 GCA_044346855.1 Kiritimatiellia bacterium | reverse complement strand
TATTTGATTTCCCACCAATTATCTTATAATGACGGCGCGTCAAGTCTCCTCTTTCGATCCTTGCCCCACAAACCACGGATGCAGGACGATGAACGAGAGCGGGTGTTCACTGGAGCCAGCACACGGGCTCGAACCGTGGACCTGCTGATTACAAATCAGCTGCTCTACCAACTGAGCTATGCTGGCGGGGAATTGACTGATCATTCTGCCCTAGCCGGCCTTCCGACTCAAGCACGAATGACGGGCGGGGAACAGGCGCTCACGCGGAGAGGCCGCGAAGACGCCCGGGCGAAAACGGCCGATTCCGCTGAAAACCAGGGCGAAGAAAGATTAAACACGGTGGAACACGGCGAACGGAAGACACGGTTTCAACCTCCGCGAGCGGTTCCCCTTGGGTATCGTCGCAATCGAAACTACGAACTGATGAGCTCGGGGGCGGAGTGACTTTTCCCCTTGGCCTCATGCGCGGGATGATAATGGACATACACGCGCTTCACAAAATCGATGGAATTGAAGAGCTGCCGCTCCACCTGCGTGGCAATCCGGTCACCCTCCGCCACGGTCAGCGTGCCATCCAGCCCGATGGTGATGTGAATGATCAGGTACGGCCCGAACCGGTGCGCCTGCACCTCCTCCACCTGCTTCACACCCTTGACGTCCTTCAGCGCCAGGCGCGCCTCCCTCTCCAGTTCCCTGCTCGGCACCGCGTCCATCAGGTCCGCCGCCGCCTCCCGCAAAATCTGGATCCCCGTGGACAGCACCACCAGCGCCACCACCGCGCCGAGCAGCGGATCGCCGATCGGCCAGCCCAGCATCGTGATCACAATGCCCACCGCCGCGGCCGCCGCCGAGAAAATATCGTTCCGGTGATCCCGCGCCAGCGCCAGGATGGCGGTGTTTCCCGACACCTGCGCCGTCTTCTTCGTATACCATGCCAGCCCGATCTTGGCTGCCACCGTCAGCAGCGCCACATATAGCGCATATATCCGGACCGGACTGGTGTCCGTGCCGCCCGACAGCACGTCGTACACCTTGTTCAAGGCGTCCCAGAACAGGGCGATGGCGGTCGTGATGACAAACGCCCCCACCGTCAGCGCGGCGATGCTCTCCAACTGCCGGTGCCCGTAGGGATGCTCGTGGTCCGGCGGCTTGTGCGCGAAAACCACGCAGATCTTGACCACGATATAGTAGGCCACGTCCGAGGTCGAGTTGATGCCGTCCGCCAGCAGCGCATTGGAATGCCCGAAAATGCCGAAAACCGTTTTCAGCAGCGCCAGCAGGATGTTGGCGCCCAGCCCCAGGTTGATCGCCCGGTTCACCGAACTTTTGTGTGCAATAACCATTCGCCCCTTATAGCCGATTATCCCACCCCGTAACAGCTTAAAACCATTCCGCTCACCGGATCGCTGGTGCATTGCAGTTTCGTCGGGATCGACAGATCGTAAAATTTGGAGTGCGGCGGCCCGCCCTGAGCCTGTCGATGGGCTTGACCTGCTCCTTTTGCGTGGCAGCCCCCCACGGGCCTCCAGAGAAGACTTTCCACGGTGGAACACGGCGAACGGAAGACACGGTTCCAACATCAGCGAGTTGTTCCCTACGGGCATAATCGCGATTTCCAAGCGAAGTAGCTACTGAGTTTCCTTGTGGGGAAGCCCTGTAGTAGACGAAGCGTCACTACAGGGCAAGCCCCACACCCCCGCCTTTGCCATGAAAATCTTCGCTTCCGGGGGCGCGGGGGAAGAACCCTGTAGTGACGCCGCGTCTACTACAGGGCCCCGCACTTCTTCTCTTCTCTGAACCGTGTTCCACCGTGTCGGCCGTTCGCCGTGTTCCACCGTGGGAAATCTTCTCTTCCGGGGGCGCAGCCTGGGATGGCCGTTGCACGCCGACAGGATTTGCGTGTAAGGTGCAGGGCTTGACGCCGCTTTCTTCGATGCGGCGGGCCGCCGCACTCCAAATCGGCTTCGCACCAGACTGGCATAATCGAACTAAACTGCAATGCGCTACCGGATCGCCAGCCCGCTTGCCACCGCCGCCCACACGGCCTCCACCGGAATCGCGGCCAGCGCCTCCGGAGTCGTTGCCGCCGCCCGCACCAGCCGCACCGAGGGCGCGCGCGAGGCCCACAGCTCCGGGTCCGACGGGCCGAACACCGCGGTCACCGGGATGCCGACCGCAGCCGCCACATGCGTCACCCCCGAATCGTTCCCCGCATAGGCCGCGCAGTTCGCCAGCGCCGCGGCCAGCTGAACCAGGTCGGAGGGCGGCAGAACGGGGAACGGATTCCCCAGCCGCCCGAAGGCGCCGCGCACCTCGTCGTCGGCCTCGCCGAAGCTAAACACCGGCTCGAACCCGGCCTCCCCCACCCGCCGCGCCACCTCCACAAAGCCCGCGAGCGGCCAGTTCTTCCGCCCTCCGCCGCTGCCCGGGTGGAACACGACCGGCTTGCGCCACGACGCCAGCCGCCGGCGCCCCTCGGCCAGCACCTCGTCCTTCAGCGTCAGCCGGGGATAGGGCTCCCCCTCGGGATAGAGGGCCAGCACCTCGAGCGGCTTCATCAGATGCCGGGCCGCCGGTACCGTGGAGAGGCGGGGCGAAACCGTCAGCACCTGCCGCGCGCCCGCCTTGGCCAGGGTGGTGCGGACCGACTCGTCCGGATCGAACAGGAAACTGATCACCGCATCGAACGACTTCACGTAGAGCGCCTGCTCGGCCGGCAGCGGCTGCTCGGGCACGAACAGCAGCGCCGCCGAGGCGCGGTCCAGCGACTTCACCTCGTCCGCCAGCCCGCCGGCCACGGCCAGCCGCGCGATGTGCGGATAGCCCAGCACCTCAATGTAGCTCTCCGGCCACCGGCGCCGCAGGGCTTCCAGCACGGGCAGGGTCATGACGAAATCGCCGATCGCGCCGCCCCGGATGATTAAAAATCGCGGATTACCCACAAGCCGTCCCCCCGCCTTCTCAATACACCATCAGGCCGAGGTAGATCAGAACGGCCCCCAACGCCATGCCGAACAGGGAGCCCAGCTTCAGCAGCGCCGGCCGTTCCACGAAAGGCGCCGTCAGCTTGCGGAACCACCAGGGGCTGGCCACCAGCAGCATGCCGGGAAAGACCCAGCTGTACGCCAAAACCACCATCACCAGCCGGGCCTGCGACTCGTGGAACCGGGAGGCGGCCAGCACGGGCGCGGCCGCCAGCAGCAGCAGCCCTCCCAGGGCGCGGGGCGCCAGCAATTCGTCCACAAACGTCACCACGAGGTAGATGGCCAGCGGACAGACCAGCAGCAGCACGCCCCGATAGGGGGTGAACCAGCTGGTGGGCAGGGTCCAAACCAGGTACGACACCAGCAGCAGGTCGATCACCGTCAGCGCCCAGGCCCAACCCCGGCTGCGGGGGAACGCCCGCAGGAACCCGGCCGCCCATTGCGGAAACAGCAACCCGGCGAGCTTGCCCAGCACCGCCGCCGACCCGAACCCCACCGCTATCATCGCCAACGCGCTCATGAGTCTTTCCTTTCAAACTCGCCATACAACGTCTGGGGCAGCACCCGCCGGACGATCACGCGCACTGTGTCGCCGATCGCCACCGACCCCGGATTGTCGAAAAACGTGATCTTGTTCGTCCGTGTCCGCCCGCTCCAGGCCCGCTCGCGCTTGAGGCTGGCCCCTTCCGCCAGCACCTCCACGGCGCGGCCGATGAGTGGCTCGTGCAGCTCCATGCCCCGCCGGTCCTGGTCCTCCAGCAGCAGCCGGTTCCGCTCGGCCTTGACCGCGGGGGGCACGTCGTCGGGCCACTCCGCGGCCGGCGTTCCTGTCCGGGGCGAATACTTGAAAATGAAGGCGTTGTCAAACCGCATTTCATCCATCAGCCGCCGCGTGCGGTCGAAATCCTCGTCCGTCTCGCCCGGAAAACCCACGATCACGTCGGTCGTCAGCGCGAACTCCGGCATGGCCGCCCGCAGCCGCCCCGCGGCCCGCCGGTACCCGTCGGCATCGTACCCGCGCCGCATGCGGGCCAGCACGTCGTCCGACCCCGACTGCGCGGGCATGTGCAGGTGGTTGCAGACCGGCGGGAGCTCCGCCATGGCGCGCGCCAGCTCGTCCGTGCAGCCCGACGGGTGGCCCGAGGTGAAGCGCAGCCGGGCGACGCCCAGCCCGGCGGCCGCCTCCAGCAGCCTCGGGAGCGGCTCCCGGAATCCGCCCGGCGACCGGTAATCCTCCGGCCAGACCGGATTGGCGACCCCGTACCGCATGACGCTCTGCCCCAGCAGGGTCACTTCCCGCACGCCGGCCCCGGCCAGCCGCCGGACCTCCTCCAGCACGTCCGCGGCGGGGCGGCTCCACTCGCGGCCGCGCACAGTCGGCACGATGCAGTAGGCGCACCGGCGGTCGCACCCGAACAAAATATTCACGAACGCGATCGGCGAGCCCGGCAGGTGCCCGTCCAGCCCCCCGCCCTCCGCCCGCTCCTCGCCCACGTCCACGACGGGCCCCTCGCCCGCCCGGACCTCCTCGATGGCCTGCGGCAGCCGGGCCAGGCGGTTCGGGCCCAGCGCGAAATCGAGCCCCTTCACGGCCTTGAGCACCTTCGTGCCAAGCCGCTGGACCATGCAGCCAATCGCGCCCACGAGGCGGCCGGGCTTCTCGCGCTTGGTCCGGATCAGCAGGGTCAGCTTGCCCAGCGCCTTGTCCTCGGCCTTGCCCCGCACGCTGCACGTGTTGACGATGACGATGTCCGCCTCGTCCTCGGAATCGGTCAGCCGGAAGCCGCGCGACTCCAGCAAAGCGGCCGCCGCCTCGCTGTCCCGCACGTTCATCTGGCAGCCATAGGTGCGGATATGCACCAGTCCGCTCATCGCTCCGGCCCGCCCTTCCCGGGTTCGGCCCCGGCCTCCTCAGCCGCCGCCGGTTTCGCGCCTCGCCCGGACCGGGTGAGCCGGTCAAACAGGTCGGCGGAAAAATTGACCGGATACCAGTGGGGATTCTGCATCGTCCCCTGCAGCCGGAACTCGAAGAGCTTGCTGACCGGCAGCGTGATGGCCCGCACCGCCAGGCCCAGCAGCGAGTCGGTGTTCATCAGCTTGAGCTGCACATCGTAATTCAGGCTGTTGGTCAGGGCGAACGAACCGCGGCCGCTCAGGCTCACCTTGTCACCCCCGACCGCGATGGCGTCGGAGCGGACCCGCCCGTCCTCCAGCCGCCAGTCGGCCGACGCATCCGTCAGGCTGGAGCGCGGATCGAGGCCGGGGATCAGGCGGGACAGGAACTCGGAAAGCTGACCGAAGAGGGGAAACCGGAACAGGCGCCCCTGCTCCACCTTCACCCAGCCCGACCCTGCCAGGCTGTTCCAGTCGAACGAGCCGAGCACGCCGCTCACGCGCCCGGCGCCGGAGAGCTTCCCCTCGTACCGCTCCGGCGTTTCCGAGCCCGCGGACGCCGCCAGGGTCCGGCCGTCGATGTTCTGGCAGCCGCCCTGCGCGGCAAACTGCAACTGCTCGAGCTCCCGGTCGGGCGTCCAGCCGGCCACGATATCGACGCGGCCGGTAAAGGAGCCGCCGTAGCAGTCCCCCGCGAGGTCGTGGATCTCGCAGGACGCCCCGGTCAGCCGGGCGGTGAAGGCGAGGCGGTCGGCGAGGAACCGCTTCAGGCCCAACTTCTGGCCCTCCACGAAGAGGGTGACGGCGTTGCGGGTCAGGTCGCGGGCGTTGGCGGTGCCGCCCGCGTGGATCCGGATGGGGCCCTCCACCCGGAGGGAGGCCAGCCGGTCCGCGGCCTCCGGCTCCACCAGCCGCACGAGGGTGACGGGGGGGCAGGTGGAATAGCCGTCGAAGCGGATGTCACCGGTTTTGAAATCCACGGTGAATCCACCCGCGGCCAGCCCGTCCTGCCGGATCATGACCACGGGGTCGAAGGCCAGTTCCGCGTCGCGCTCGGCGCCCGCC
>JBIIYJ010000080.1:0-18393 GCA_044346855.1 Kiritimatiellia bacterium | reverse complement strand
CTTCCTTTCCTGATTTCCTGATTTCCAGATTCAAGCCGTCTTTTCCAGCGGAAGTTATGTTCGTTCACGAGCACTTGAAGTTACAGGCAAGATTAGGATAATGAAGGCTTCGGGGTGGGAACGAGAGTCGAGGACTCGCCGCCCCTGGTCGCTGACGTTGGCCGGAGAAAATGATTTGATGATCTCCTTACAAAGAGATTAAATCGTAGTCGTGATCGTGATCGTAATCGAAGCGCCTGAGTACGCGCATGGTCGATGACGATCACGATCACGATCACGAAATGACAAAAAACGCCACTCGTGCAGCCTATCGCCGCCGGCGCGCTGACGCATCGGAGCAAGAAAGAGATATGAACTATTCGCCTTACAGTTCCTGTGACGCCGACAAAGTCACTCAACTGTTCATTACGACTTTTTCGGATTCCGAAGGTCCAGCCGAGGGAGAGGTGATAGGAAGGCTGGTCAAGGATCTCGTCAACACCACGGACAAGAACGACCTCTACGGCTTTGTTGCCCGCGATGACGCCCAGATTGCGGGAAGCATCTTCTTCTCGCGGATCAAGTTTGAATGCGCAATCAATTGTTTCATCCTGGCTCCAGTGGCAGTCCGAACCGACCTTCAAGGTCGGGGTATTGGTCAGACGTTGATCAAATATGGTATAGACGCTTTGTCGAAGGGCGGAGTGGAATTGGTGCTTACCTATGGCGATCCAGCTTTTTACTCGAAGGTTGGATTTCGGGCTGTGACGAAAGCGATGATCCCGGCCCCGATGACGTTGCAGCATCCGGAAGGCTGGCTGGCTCAGTCATTGACGGGCAAGGCCATTCAGCCGATCACGGGCCAATCATCCTGTGTAGAGGCGCTAAACAAACCTGAATATTGGTAGAACATTGCGAACCATACGGAGCCGGTCTGGATCTATTGGCGCGCTTCGCGCCCCCTCTTTGATTTTTCTTATCCGTGTGATCAGTGTAATCCGTGGTGAAGTTTCTTCTTTTCGCGCCTTTCGCTTGTTTTGTAGCGACTGGAAAGACGATGATGCGTCGAACGACCTGCTCCTGCGTATCGCCGCTGGCGCGGCACACGCAGCGTGGGTGGGGGGTGGATAAATCATCAACCACGATGAAATGGGGATTGTAATCAGGTCCGGGAAGAGAAACAATGCCGCTAACCGGTCGCTCAGCCTGTCGCCGCTTGCGCGGTTCCGCTTGGGCGATGAAGCAATGGCGCTGATTTGAGTCCATGATCGGAGGAGAGTGGGCAAATGAAGTCTAAGCGTGCTCATGCAAAGAATGCCATTGGCGAGTCAAGCGGTGCTGCAAAGTCCTCCATGCCGCAGGAGCACTCCGGCGATGCGGAGGAGGCCCGGGACGTGACCGATGGCGCCACATGCGATTTTCCCATCGTGGGCATTGGCGCCTCCGCCGGCGGGCTGGCCGCCTTTGAGGCCTTCTTCTCCGGGATGCCCGAAAACACCGACTCGGGCATGGCCTTTGTGCTGGTCCAGCACCTGGCCCCGGATCACAAGAGCATCCTGACCGAGTTGATCCGGCACTACACCCGGATGCAGGTTTTCGAGGTTGAAGACGGCATGACGGTGCGGCCCAATTGCGTCTATATCATCCCCCCCAACCGTGACATGGCCTTCTTGAATGGCACGCTGCAGCTGCTGGAACCCAGGGATCCGCGTGGCCAGCGCCTGCCCATTGACTTTTTCTTTCGGTCGCTGGGCCGGGATCAGCACGAGCGGGCCATTGGCGTGGTGCTCTCGGGAACCGGCAGCGACGGCACCCTGGGCATCCGGGCCATCAAGGGCGAGGGCGGAATGGTCATGGCCCAGACGCCCGCCTCCGCCGAATACGACGGCATGCCGCGCAGCGCCCTGGCCACGGGCCTTGTGGACTATGAACTGCCACCGGCCGAAATGGCGTCCCAGCTTATCGCCTTCACCACTCGTGCCTTCGGTCCCCGGTCTCTGCCCTCCGCCCCGCCCCTCAAGACCGAAAGCGCGCTTAAGGCTATCTTTGTCCTGCTGCGCGCCCAGACCGGCCACGACTTCTCGCAGTACAAGACCTCCACCATCCGCCGCCGCATCGAACGGCGCATGGCCGTTCACCAGATCGAAACACTCGAGGACTACGTCAAGTTCATCCGGCAGGCGCCCGATGAAGTAGAGTCCCTGTTTCGCGACATGCTGATCGGGGTGACCAATTTCTTCCGCGACCCCGAAGTTTTCGAAGCCATCGAATCGCAGGTCATCCCCGGACTTTTTGCCGGCAAGCACGCCAGCGCCGCCATTCGCGTCTGGGTTCCGGGTTGTTCCACCGGGGAGGAGGCGTATTCCCTGGCCATCCTGCTGGCCGAGCGCCAGGAAGCGATGAAACAGAGTTTCAAGGTGCAGGTCTTTGCCACCGACATCGACAGCCGTGCCATTGCCGTGGCCCGCGCCGGCGTCTATCCCGCGTCCATCGCCGCCGACCTCACGCCGGAGCGGCTGGCCCGCTTCTTTTCGCGCGAGCCCGGCGATACGGTGTACCGCATCCACAAAGGCATCCGCGATATGTTGGTCTTCTCCGAGCAGGACGTGCTCAAGGACCCGCCTTTCTCCAAGCTTGACCTGATCAGCTGCCGCAACCTGCTGATCTACCTGGACGTCGATCTGCACAAGAAACTCGTCTCGCTGTTTCACTATGCCCTCAATCCGAACGGCGTTTTCATTCTGGGCACCTCCGAAACCGTGGATGAGTCAGGCGTTCTTTTCACCGCCCTGGAGCGAAAGCAGAAGATCTTCCGGCGCAAGGAAGACCTTCTCGGCGCCCGTCGCGGGGGATCGGTGCGGTTCCTGCCGTCCATGACGGCCATTGACGTGGCGATGCCGCGTCCCGCTCTGAAGGCGGACTTTCCCCGGAAGCTTCCGCTTCGCGAGCTGACCGAACAGGCCCTGTTGCAGCAGGTGATACAGGCCGGAGCGCTGGTTAACGCCGGGGGGGACATCCTCTATCTGCACGGCCGCACTGGCATGTATCTGGAAGCTCCCCCCGGAGAGATTGCCACCAGCAATATTCTGAGAATGGCACGGGAGGGGCTGCTGCACGATTTGACCACGGCGCTGCACAAAGCTGTGCAAACCAGGGAACCCGTGCTGTGCCCGGGCTTGCGCGTGAAAACCAACGGCGATTTCACCACCGTCAACCTGCTCGTGCGTCCGGTAGCGGCCGGCGCATCGGAGCCGCCCTTGTACCTGGTGATCTTGGAGCAAGCGCCAACGCCGGAGATCGGGGGCCAGTCACCGGTGATCAGCGGTCGCAACGAGGAGTTGGATGCCGGCGCCCGCATCGCTTCGCTGGAGCGGGAGTTGCGGGCCAAGGATGAGTATCTTCAGACCGCCAACGAACAGCTGGAGACCTCCAACGAAGAACTCAAGTCGGCCAACGAGGAGATGCAGTCGGTTAACGAAGAACTGCAATCCGCCAATGAGGAGCTGGAGACCTCCAGGGAAGAGCTGCAATCGGTCAACGAGGAACTGGCGACGGTCAACACAGAGCTGCGAGCCAAGGTGGCCGACCTCTCGCAGGCCAACGACGACATGAACAATCTGCTGGCCGGCACCGGCATCGCCACCATCTTTGTGGACCGCCAGTTGCGCATTCTGCGCTTCACCCCTACCGCCACGAAGATCATCAACCTGATACAGAGCGACGTGGGGCGGCCCGTGGGCCACATCGTCTCCAACTTGCCCGGCTACGCGAGCCTGATGACCGACGCGCAGGCGGTGCTCGACACCCTGATCCCCAGGGAGCTTGACGTGCAGAGTTCCGAGGGCCGGTGGTACGCCATGCACATCCAGCCCTACCGCACCATGGCGCACGTCATCGAAGGCGTTGTGCTCACCTTTGTGGATGTCACGGCGGTGGTGCAGACCCGGGAATCGCTGCACAAAGCCAATGACCAACTGCGCATGGCGGTGGTGGTGCGCGATGCGCACGATGCCATTACCTTGCAGGATCTGGACGGACGCATCATCGCCTGGAATCCGGGCGCGGTGCGGATGTATGGATGGAGCGAGGCCGAGGCGTTGACGATGAACGTGAGCGACCGGATTCCGGAAGCCCTGCGCAAGGACGCGCTGGCGAGGTTGAGCGAGCTGAGTCAGGCGAAGGTTCTTGTTCCATTTAGCACCCAACGCATCACCAAACAAGGTGCGGTCGTGCAGGTTTGGATCGTTTCCACCGCCTTGGTGAATGAGGCCGGTCAGATGTACGCGATTGCGACCACCGAGCGAGTGGTTGCGCCGAACGAGTCCGACCCGGCCGATAAGCCGGTGGGAGGAAGACCATGAAAAAGGCGCCATCCGACCGTTCCGCCAGCGACGCGGTCTCGCAACAGGCGCTCCGCCAGCAGGCGGAGGCCAGACTCGCCCAGTCGCCGGATATTCCGAAACCCCTCTCGCCCGACGAAATCCGGGAGGCACTCCACGAACTGCGGGTGCACCAGATCGAGTTGGAGATGCAGAACGAGGAGCTTCGCACGGCCCGGGACGAGATCGAAGCCGGCCGGACTCGCTATTTCGATCTCTATGACCTGGCCCCGGTAGGCTACTGCACCCTGTCCGAGCAGGGCCTGATTCTGGAGGCCAACCTGACCGCCGCCACCCTGTTGGGCGCGCCCCGCGGCAAGCTGGTCAAGCGGCCGCTCTCCAACTTTATCTTCAAAGAGGACCAGGATAGCTACTACCTGCACCGCAAGAAGCTCTTGGAATCGGGCCAGTCCCAGGAATGTGAACTGCGGCTGTTAAAACCGGACGGCGCCGTCTTCTGGGCGCAGTTGACGGCAACGGCCGCGCAAGCGGAGGACGGCGCGCCTGTGTGCCGAGTCGTGCTGCTCGACGTCACCGAGCGCAAGCGGGCGGAGAAAGACCGTTTTGAGATGGCGGAGCGCTATCGTCTGGCGAACAAAGCCACCAACGACGTGATCTGGGACTGGGATATCGTGAACGATGCCCAGCGGTGGAACGAGGCTGGCACGGCCGTGTTCGGCTGGACGGACATCGTCGAGGCGCCCCAGACCGCCGCCTGGTGGATGGATCGCGTTCATCCCGAGGACCGGCCGCGCATGGAGCGATTGTTCGAGGCCGCGGTCGGCAATCCCGCCGTCGCCCGCTGGAACGACGAGTATCGCTTCCGCAAGGCCGATGGCACCTACGCTTTCGTCGTGGACCGCGGTCATATCCTGCGCGACGCGGATGGACGCGCCGTCCGCATGATCGGCGCCATGCTCGACCTCACCGACCGCAAGCACGCGGAAGACGAGCTCGAGCGCAGCCGGCAACTGCTGGACGCAACCGAGGCGTTGAGTGCGGTCGGCGGCTGGGAATGGGACGTGGAGGGCCAGGTCATGTCCTGGACGGACGGCACGTACCGCATCCACGACCTCGATGCGGTCGCTATGCCGGCCGGCTCGCCCGAACACATCCAGCGCAGCCTGGCCTGCTACGATCCCGGGGACCGGCCGAGGGTCGAGGCGGCATTCCGCCGGTGTGTCGAAGCCGGCGAGCCTTACGACGTGGAATGCGGCTTCACCTCCGCCAAGGGGCGCCGGTTGTGCGTCCGCACCAGGGGCCAGGCCGTCCGGGAGAACGGCCGCACCGTCAAGGTTACGGGCAATCTGCAGGACATCACGGAGCGCAAGCAGGCGGAAGAAGCCCTGCGCGAGAGTGAGGATCGGTTCTCCACGGCGTTCAGGACATCGCCATTCGCCATTTCAATAACCCGCGCAAAAGATGGGAAGTTCATTGAGGTCAACGACGCTTTCACGACGATGACCGGGTTCTCTCGGGAAGAGGCACTCGCCACCTCGTCGATTGGACTGATGTTATGGGGGACTGTTAAGGACCGCGATCAGGTCGTAAACGACCTTCTCGCAGGACGGACGGTCATCGGCCGCGAGTACCAGTTCCGGAAAAAGGGTGAAACGACCTTCATGGGCTCGTTTTCCGCCCGCACCATCCGGCTGGGCGGCGAATCGTGTATTCTCTCGAGCATCGAGGACATCACCGAGCGCAAACAGGCGGAAGAGAGGGTGAGGCTCGAGCAGGTTTTCAGCAAGACCATCATCGAAAGTATCCCCGGTCCCTTCTACGTTCTCGACGAATCCGGGCGGTATGTGAGATGGAATGCCTATCAGCGCGATGAAATCATCGGCAGGCCGGAAGAGGAAGCCGCCGGCTTGAGCGCGATCGATACGATCCATCCCGACGACCGCGATTTGATCGGGGCGAGAATCGCCAATGTGCTGAAGATGGGGACGGTCGAAACGGTGGAAGGCCGGGTGCTTTTGCGCGGCGGGCCTGCCTTTCGATGGTTCCTTATGACAGGTCGGCGGATGGTGGTTGACGGCAAAGCGCTCCTGGTGGGCATCGGCATCGACATCACCGAGCGCAAGCGGGCGGAGGGCTCCCTGCGCGAGAGCGAAGCGCGCTTCCGCGGCTATGTCGAGCATGCGCCCTATGGGGTTTTCGTCGTCGACGGGCAGGGGCGTTATGTTGACGTGAACCCAGCCGCGGAGCGGCTCTCCGGCTATTCCGCCGCGCAACTGACCTCCATGTGCATTCCCGATCTCCTGGCGGAGGAAAGCCGCGAGATCGGGGTAAGCCAATTTCAAACCCTTTTGGCCGCAGGCCGGCTGGTTACGGAGTTGCGCTACCGCCACGCGGACGGCAGCCTCCGTTACTGGTCCGTGTCCGCGACCCGGATTGGGCCGGACCGCTACCTGGGTTTCGTCGAGGACATTACCGAGCGCAATCTAGCCGAGGTGGCGTTGCGCGAGGAACACGAGCGGCTGGAGAACGTCCTGAGTGCGACGCGGACGGGGATCGATATCGTCGATGGCGATTTCAACCTCCACTATGTCGACCGGGGCTGGCAGAAGGTCTATGGAGACCCAACCGGGCGCAAGTGCTACGAGTATTTCAACGGCTTGAGCGCGCCCTGTCCGGGCTGCGGCATTCCCAAAGCGTTGGCGACCAAACTGCCCGTTATCACGGACGAGGTAATTCCGCGAGAAGGCAACCGCCCGATCGAAGTCCATATCCTTCCGTTCCAGAATGCCGACGGCCAATGGCTGGTTGCGGAGATCAATATCGACATCACCGACCGCAAGAAGGCCTCCGAGGCGCTGAAGGCGAGTGAAACGCGGTTCAAGGAGCTCCTGCTGCGTGTGCCCACGGTGGCGGTGCAAGGGTATGCCCTGGACGGCACGGTGCGCTACTGGAACCACGCGTCGGAAGCCTTTTACGGCTATACCGAGAAGGAAGCGCTTGACAAAAACCTGCTGGACCTGGTCGTCCCGCCCGACCTGCGCGACTACGTGCGCACGTCGATTCGCCGGATGGTCGAGACCGGCGAGACTTTGCCGGCAGGTGAGGTCGAACTGATGCGAAAGGACGGATCGCTGATTCCGGTCTATTCGGCTCACGCCCTTGTGCAGTTGCCGGGCCAGGATCCCGAACTGTTCTGCCTCGACATTGACCTCACTGAACGCAAAAAGGCCGAGTCCGAGCAGGAGAAACTGCAAGCCCAGTTCCTCCAGGCGCAGAAGATGGAGTCCGTCGGTCGGCTCGCGGGCGGTGTGGCGCATGATTTCAACAACCTGCTCATGGGCATCATGGGTTACGTCGAGCTATGCCTGGAGGAGCTTGCGCCGAACCATCCGATTCGGGAGTACTTGAACGAAATTATGCACGGCGCCGAGCGGTCGGCCGAGATCACCCGGCAACTCCTGGCCTTCGCCCGCAAGCAGACCATTGCGCCGAAGGTATTGGACTTCAGCGATCCCGTGGTTCGCATGCTTAAGCTGTTGCAGCGGTTGATCGGCGAGGATATCAAAATTACATGGCGACCCGGCTCAGGACTGCCGCTGGTCAGGATCGATCCGTCGCAGATTGACCAAATCCTCGCCAATCTGTGCGTCAATGCGCGGGACGCCATAGCCGGTGTCGGCGAAATTGCCTTGGAAACCGGCAGCATCGTCGTTGACGCGGACTACTGCGCCAAACACCCGGAGGCCTCTCCCGGCGTGTATGTGTTCCTGGCTGTCCGCGACAATGGCTGTGGCATGGACAAGGAGACGCTGGCTCAGGTGTTCGAGCCGTTCTTCACTACCAAAGGGCTCGGCAATGGCACGGGCTTGGGGCTGGCTACCGTGTACGGCATCGTCAAACAGAACAACGGATTCATCTGCGCCGACAGCGAGCCGGGCAAGGGAACGACGTTCACGATCTATCTGCCCGAGGTTGACGCAGAGGCCAAGGCCTCCGTCACCCCCAAGGCGGACGCGCCCAGGGGACGGGGGGAGACCGTCCTGCTGGTGGAGGATGAGAAAGCGCTGCGCGTGACGTGCGGCGCGTTTCTGGAGGCCCTCGGGTACCACGTCCTGGTGGCGGAGACTCCCGGGGAAGCGCTAAACATGATTGCCGGGCATCCGGGCGCCATCCATGTGTTGCTGACGGATGTGGTTATGCCAGGGATGGATGGGCGGCAACTGGCGCAACGCCTCCGCGCTGTCAAGCCGGACCTCAAGGTGTTGTTCATGTCCGGGTACACGTCCGATGTGATTGCCCAGCGAGGTGTGCTGGATGACGGCGTGCAGTTCCTCTCGAAACCGTTCAAGCGCGATGCCCTGGCCCGCAAAGTACGCGAGGTTCTGGAGGCGGACTGAACAAGAGAGGCAGAAGAGAAGAGAAGAGGGAACTACGAAACACGCGAAAGTCGCGAAAGTCCGGACAAGAAATACAACCACGGATCGAACGGATGACACGGATATCTGTGCGAAGCCTGGTTTTGGCGCGCTTCGCGCCCCCTCTTTGGTTTTCTCTTATCCGTGGAATCGGTGCAATCCGTGGTGGTTCTTTCCCTTTTCGCGCCTTTCGCGTGTTTCGTAGTTAAAATCACACAGGCCAAATCATCAGGTTTGTGCCAGAACAAGAGGGAACCACGGAATGGCACGGATAACTGTGCGAAGCCTGGTTTTGGCGCGCTTCGCGCCCCCTCTTTGGTTTTCTCTTATCCGTGGAATCGGTGCAATCCGTGGTGGTTCTTTCCCTTTTCCCTTTTCCCTTTTCGCGCCTTTCGCGTGTTTCGTAGTTACAATCACACAGGCCAAATCATCAGGTTTGTGCCAGAACAAGAGGGAACCACGGAATGACACGGATAACTGTGCGAAGCCTGGTTTTGGCGCGCTTCGCGCCCCCTCTTGGTTTCTCTTATCCGTGGAATCGGTGCAATCCGTGGTGGTTCTTTTCCTTTTCGCGCCTTCTGCGTGTTTCGTAGTTAAAGCACTCACACCCGGACCCAGTTCATGTCCTTTACCTTCGGCCAGCGCGTGGAATGGGTCTGGCGCGAATAGGGGTCGTTGAGGCACCGGGCCGGGGTGACTTCGGGAAGCAGGGCAGGGGCGATCCCGTCCAGGACGAAAAACGCGTTGAATCCGAAGCGGTGCGTGCCGACCAGGCGATAGCCCTTTTCCTTCGCGAGCTTCGTCATGGCAGCCAGCGACGCGCTGTGGTAGTCGGGCGTTGAGGCGACGAAATGGGGGTCGTAGGGCACGGTCAGCGCGTCCTCGGCCCCGATGACGTTGTGCGTTTCGCAGACCACGACCCGCGGGCGGATGCAGTCGATGGCTTTCCAGACCCAGTAATCCATGCCGTCGATGTCGAGCGACAGCAGGTCGATGTCCCCGGTGATGCCCGACCGGGTGATCAGCTCGTTCACGTTTTCCGCCGTGATCCAGGCGCGCGTGAACGCGGGGGGGTACAGGAACGTGTCCTTCTTGTTCTGGAAGAAGGCGCGCCCTTTCTCGACGTGGCGCGCGTTGCAGTCGAACAGGCTTCCCCACCACCCGTGATTCAGGATGAGGTTGGTGCTCATGCACTCCGACCCGTCCCCCGCGCATATTTCGACCGCCGTCTTGTTGGTCGTGCCGATCAGCGCGAAGAGGAACAGCAGGATGCCGTCCTCCTCGAACTGCGAGTAGCAGCGGAAGCCCACGTCGGTGAACGAGGGGACGACCCCCCGGGCCGCCATGTCCCGGTAGGCATGGTAGAGCACAAGCTGCTCCTCCTTGGACGCGAGGTGATCCGTCAAGGGGCCCGCGAGCGCCACTCCCAGTTTGTTCAGAAGATTCCGCATGAAAACGCGCATCGCGGCTCCTTTCTCGGGCGACCCGGGCGGAGTATCCCCGCTGGCGACGTCACCGGGCCAGCGTGGCCTTCTTGTAGCGGAAGCGGTCCATCACGTGGCGCACCGCCATGTTCTGGTAGAACAGCTTGAGGCCCAGGTCCGAGACGACGACGTAGCTGGCCAGCCGGCTCAGGACCTGGTGGGTGGGGTACATCCGCTGGAACGCCTTCCGGTGAACCTCCCGGCGGATTCCCTTCAGGTAGTTGTACAGCTTGATGCGCTGGGCGACCGGCAGTTCCGGCGTTTCAAAGACCGGATCCTTGTCGCAGCAGGAGGCGCTGTTCAGGTAGATTTTCGGGTCCACCACGAAGTAATTGTTTTTCTGGACCCAGTCGTAGAGTTCCGTCCCGGGGTAGGGGATCGTGTTGTAGAAGTGGACGTCGTTCAGCGGGTACTTGCGGGCCAGGCGCACCTTGTCCATCACGTCTTCCCAGGTCTCGTAGGGCGTTCCCACCACAAACAGGAGCTTCACGTCGTACCCCAGTTCGCAGCAGTTCTTGACCGCCTCCTCGATCTGCTCGATGGTTTCGCCTTTCTTCACGACCTTCAGCATCTTGTTGTTGCCGGCGTCCGCCCCGATCGAGATGTAGTGGAACCCGACCTCCTTCATGCGGACCAGCGTTTCGCGGTCGATGCGGTCCGCGCGGATCCCGTTCGCGCAGCGGATGAACAGGTTCTTCATCCCCCGCTTCTCGATTTCCTCGCAGATGCCGTAGACCCGCGCCTTGGTGAAGTTGAAGTTGTCGTCGTCGAAGTTGAACTGGCGGCTTCCCCGCTTGTACCAGTATTCGATTTCATCCGCCACGTGATGCGGGCTCCGCGCCCGGAGGATGGGCGAGATGAGCCGGTTGGGGCAGAAGATGCAAAGGTGGGGGCAGCCCCGGCTGGAGTAGATGGTCCTCTCGGAAATGTATTTGTTCAGCTCGAATTTCTCGTACCGGGGGAACCCCAGCCCGTCCAGGTCCCGGTTCGGCTTGCCGTCGCCCGTGTAGGCCACGGTGCCCGCCAGGTCGGCCCGGTACAGGAGGCTCTTGATCTCCGTCGGGCTCTTTTCGCCGCGGCACAGGTCCACCAGCGGGATCTCGCCCTCGAAGGTGATGCCGAAGTCGATCGCGGGGCATTCCCGCAGGACCTGCTCCTTGAGGATCGTCACGTGCGGACCCCCGACCACGATCGGGATGGAGGGGTGCGCGGCCTTGATCCAGTTGAGCAGGTCGTACTGCTTGAGATATTCGAAGGAGATCAGCGGCATGCCGATCAGGCTCGGGTGGTACTCGGCGATCTTGCGGTCCAGATCCTTCGTTCCGTACCCCAGGTCCATGTCGATGATGTCGTAGTCGATCCCGCCCCGGAGCAGCGCCTCCGCCAGGTAGCCCAGCCCCACGTGGGGTCGGATCCCCCGCCAGTCGGCTTCGATTTTCGGTTTGACGAACAGCACTTTGTCATATCGCATCGCTGATCCCTCCTTTTGTCCGGGTCAAACTCGCCATGATGGTTTCGCCCGCCTTCACCCGCTGGCCGACGATGACTTCAACGTGAAGACCGGGCACGTCCGGCAGGACCAGGTCCACCTGGGAGCCGAACCGGATCATCCCGATCCGCTCCCCGCGCAGAACCCGGTTCCCCTCGTGGCAGAACGGCACGATGTTGCGGACCAGACGGGAGGCGATTTGCACGAGCCCGATCTTGAACTGCGCCCCTTCGATCACGCTCAGCATCCGCTCGTTCTGGACCACCGCCTCCGGCTTGCGCAGGGAGAGGAAGAGCCCCCGGATGTGGGTCAGCAGGCTGACCTTGCCTGAGATGGGCGCCCGGTTGACGTGCACGTCGAGGAAGCTCATGGCCGTGCCGATCAGATAGCCGCCCTCCGGCAGCACGTCGCCCGTGGCAAGCTCGCGGAGCGAATACCGGCGGCCGTGTTTTTCGGCATAGGGCACTTCACCCTTTTCAATGCGCTTGATGTAGATGATCTTCCCGTCGGCCGGCGCCAGCACGCCGCTTTCGTCGGGCGGCGGATTCCGCTCCGGGTCGCGGTAGAAGCGCCACAGGAGCAGGAACACGGAGGCCAGGGTCGTCAGGAACGCGCAGAAGAACAGGGCGAAGACAAGGCTCAGCCCCCAGGCGCCCATCAGCCAAGCCGTCACCAGTCCGCTGAAAAGCCCGATCAGGCAGGCCGCCGGTACCGCCACGCTCAACGGCAGGTCCCACTTCAAGGCCAGCGGAATCAGGATCAGCAGGCTCACGGCGAGCCCAAGCAGCAGAAACGGCATGTCCATGTTAAAAACCCCTTTTCATCCACAGGTACGGTATCATGATCAGTTCGGCCAGGAAGGGCAGCGGGTCCTGCATCGAGAAGACCGCATCCTTCCGGGTCCCCTTCAACGACGCCAGATAGCTTCCCAGCGACATCCGGCCCCGCAGGATCTCGAGGGCGACGGTCGGGAGGTCCGTGGTCAGGTGGAACCACTTGACGTTGGCCGCCGCTTCCCGGACCCGCGGCGTCTCGCCGATCATGTCCTGGAACAGGTAGTGCGGCAGGTCCACGCCAGCCGCGATGGCGAGGGCGTGCCACCCCCACACGCGCGGGTTGACCTCGATCATGCGGTAGACTCCGTCGCGCGGGTCGCGCATGAACTCCACCTCGGCCAGGCCGTAGTAGTCGATCGCCCCGAGAAAGCGCTCGGCCAGGCCCTTCAGCTCGGGAATGTCGACCACTTCGGCAAAGGTGGAGGCATGCCCGAAATCCATGGGGTGCTGCCGGGCCCGGCGCGCCGTGATGTCGGCCACGGCGTGGCCGTCCTTGAAAAAGGGGCAGTAGGAGTACAGCGCCCGGGGGCCGCCCGGAATCAGGTCCTGCACCAGGATCTCGGAGGGGGGAATCACCTCGCTGACCTGGCGGTAGACCCGGATCAACTCCTCGCGGCTGTTCACGCGGTACGCCTTGGTTTTGACGCGGCTGTAGTAATGGTCCCGGATGGAGGGCTTGATCACAGCGGGGAAGGGGATGTCGAGCGAGGCCGCCTCCTCCAGGCTGGCGGGATAGTGCGTCGCCGGGATCGGGATCCCGAGCTTCGTGGCCAGCTGATAGGTGTTCCGCTTGATGTGGACGTTCTGGATGATCTCCCAGCATGGGGTCGGGAGCCGGAAATGCGGGGCCAGCAGGTCGCGGTAGCGCGACAGCGCATAGACGATCTCGTCGCTGTTGGGAAAGACCACCCAGCCCGTCACGCCCTCCTTGCGGGCCACGGAGACGAGGAAATGCGCGTACGCCTCGGGATCGGCCGGGGACGGGGATTTCACAACCCGCTTCGGGTAAATGGAATACCGGCTGATCGAATGCTCGTGTTCAAGAAGCAGGATCGGGATCTTCTTGCTCGCCAGCGTCCGCAGGACGCCCAGCGCCATGAAATCACCGCCTGTCAGGACCACGCCAATCGGATTCGTGGAAGCCATTTCCGCCCCTGTCATGTGACTCGTCTCTCCGTTTTCTCGTTACCCCCCCTTTATAATCCGGGCAACCGCCGGTCGCAATTGGCCGATGACTTAGAAGACCGTTCGACATCCCTTATACGGCAAAAAAAAAGGGGCGGCGTCCGCATGCTGCGGCGCCGCCCCGAAGGGGGACGCGGGTTATTCGAGCCAGATGTTCAGCCGGTAGTAGCAGCGCTTCCGCTGCCGCTCCGTATACGTCACGCCCTGATCCTCGCCCAGGATGCGCTCGTAACCTGCCACCGGCGTCCAGACCGGCTGCGAGAGGCTCCCGGTCTGCTCCAGCGCGTAATACCGCCGGATCCCGGCATCGGCCTTGAGCGCCTCGAACGACAGGGTCACGAACTTGTTCTTAACCGCGATCAGGATCGTGGGGCCACTCGCGGAATCGCCCGGATCGGTTCCGGCCACGTATTCCTCCAGATTGCTGAACCGGTCGCCGTCGAAGTCGTCCGCCGGCCCGCCGTTCACCGACGATACGCTTCCGAAGTGCTCGAGCTCCCAGGCATCCGGCATGTCGTCCTGGTCAAGGTCGGGCAGGGGACTGTACGGGATCGTCGCCGAAACCTCTTGCGACAGGTCGCTCGGGTAAGCCCAGCAGTTGTAGGCCTGCACCGCGAAGTAGTAGGTGCCGCCCGCCTGAAGGTCCGTAATCGTCGCCTCCGTCGCCAGCCCGACATCCACGCTGGCGTGATACTCGCCGGGCGCCGTGCCATAATAGACAACGTGCCCTTCGAGATCGGTCAGCGGACTGCCATCGCAGTTGACGGCAGGCGCATTCCAGGCCAGGGTGATCTGCGCCGCCCGGGCGTCAATCGCGGCCGCGGCAAGCGCCAGGGGCGCCAGGAACAGCATAAGTCGTTTTGACAGTATCATGTATTTTGTTTCCTTTTGGTCTGTGTACCGGGTGTCTCGATCCCTCGTTCCCTCGCGCAACACTGCGCTGTTTGAGTATACCCTTTTCATGAGGGGAACCGAAGCTAAAAATAAGGAGTATCGCCCCTTTTTTTCTCTTTTTTCTTATATAACGTTTTATGAGGCGCTTGCGTGAAAATGACCGCAAAAGGATTTAAAAAAAGAGTGGAAATCAAATACGTGATTAATAAAAATAGTGGTGGAAAAAGGAGATTAGGAATGAACTCTTTTATCACGTTTTCTCGAGTTTTTGCGGTGGGAATCGTGCTGGCGGCCGGCACAGGCAGGGGGCAGCCGGAATCGGCGACCCCGTCGGAACGGGAGGATATCGCGGCGCTCAAAAAGGCCAGCCGCGGCTTTAACGTCATCGCCGAAAAAGCCATCCCCGCCGTCGTTTACGTCACGGTCGAGCGGACCGTGAACGTCCGGGGCGCAACGCCGTTCTTCGGCCTCCCGTTCGAGTTCTTCGAAGAGCCTGCCGAGGAACCTTTCGGTCGCCGCCAGCGGCCGCGCGGCAATGCCCCCCAGATCCTGCAGCAGGGACAGGGCTCCGGGTTCTTTATCTCGAAGGACGGCTACATCCTCTCCAACAGCCACGTCGTCAGCGGGGCCGACAAGATCCGCGTCCATCTCCACGACGGCCGCCAGCTCGACGCCAAACTGGTCGGCGCCGACCGCCGCTCCGACGTCGCCGTGCTGAAAGTCGAAGGCAACGATTTTCCATTTTTGTCCCTGGGCGACTCGGACGCCATCCAGGTCGGCGAGTGGGTTATCGCCATCGGGACACCCTTCGGCCTCACCGAAACGCTGACCGTCGGCGTCGTCAGCGCCAAGGGGCGCAACGTGGGGCTGACGGATTACGAGGACCTGATCCAGACCGACGCCGCCATCAACCCCGGCAACAGCGGCGGACCCCTGCTGAACATCGACGGCAAGGTGATCGGCATCACCTCCTCCGTCTTCAGCCAGAGCGGCGGCTACATGGGCATCGGCTTCGCCGTCCCCATCAACATGGCCGCCTCCATCCAGAACCAGCTCGTCAAGACCGGCAAGGTCGTCCGCGGCTACCTGGGCGTGGTCATCCAGGATCTGACCCGGGAGCTGGCGAAATCGTTCGAGATTGAAAAGGAGTCGGGGCTCCTCGTCTCCGATGTCATGACGGACTCGCCCGCGGCCAAGGCCGGCCTCAAGGCGGGCGACGTTATCCTCAGTCAGGATGGCAAGCCTATCGGCAGTTCCGCGTCGTTCCGGAACGGCATCGCCTTGCGCGTGCCGGGCGACGCGATCAAGCTGGGCCTTCTCCGGGAAGGCAAGCCGAAGGATGTCACAATCGAAATCGGCCAGCAGCGCGACGAGGAGGCGGCCGTCGTTCCGTCCCAGGAAACCGTGGCCGCCAAGATCGGCGTCTCCGTCCAGACCCTGACCCCCGAACGGCGCCGGAACCTGAACATCCCGGATTCCGTGAACGGCGTTCTCGTCGCGGAGGTGGAACCGGGCAGCCTGGCCGCCCTGCACGGGCTGGATGTCGGCGACCTGATCCTGGGCGTCAACCGCCAGGCCGTGGAAACCGCGGAGCAATTCATGGAGTCGCTGGAGCAGTCCAAGCGGACCGGCCGCGCGCTGCTCCTGGTTAAGAACCGGCGCTCCACCCGCTTCCTGGTGATTCCGCTGGAATAAGCCGCCGGGGAAAAGAAAAAGGCAGGCCTTTCGGCCTGCCTTCGTTAGGTCTGGCGGGAGCGACGGGATTCGAACCCGCAACAACCAGATCGACAATCTGGGACTCTAACCATTGAGCTACGCCCCCGGAAAACGAAAAATCACTATGCCAAGATCGGGCGGAATGTTCAAGAGGAAAAAGAGATTTTTTTTATCCGCCCTCGCCGCTACAGCGATCCGATGAGCTTGCGCAGGTAGTCCACCGTCACGCCGATGTCCTTTTTCTGCTGCTCGCCCGAGATTTCGCGCTCGATGATGTAGGCGCCGTTGTAGCCGAGTTCAGCCAGCTTCTTGCACATGACGGGAAAGTTCACCTTGCCGTCGCCCACCTTGGTTTCATGGCCCAGCGAGCGCCCGTTGGTGGGGTACACCCCGTCCTTCGCGTGAAGGCAGCGCACATGCTTGCCGAACACGTCCAGGGCGTCCACCGGGCTGCCCATGCCGTAGAGGATCAGGTTGGCGGGGTCCAGGTTGATGCCCAGCCCGGGAATGCGCAGGTCCTCGATCACGCGCAGAAGGGTCACCGGCGTCTCCTGTCCCGTCTCGAACCAGAAGCCGATCTTCCGGTCCGCGCAGTACGAGGCGATGTCGTAGATGGCCGCCAGCGTGCCGCGGTATTCCGCGCTGGCGCAGGCTTCCGGGATGAACCCGCAGTGGGTGATGATGGCGGGGGCCCCGAAGGCGGCGGCGAAATCGGCCCCGATCTTCAGCGCCTCGAGCCGCATCGCGCGGTATTCGGCCGGCACCAGCCCCAGCGTCAGGGGCCCCTGGATGAAGTCCCAGACCACGGGGCCCGGATAGCCGACCCAGCACGCCGCCACGTCGATGCCGGCCGCGTCCGCCTTCTTGCGCAGCGCCTGCGGGTCCGCCGCCAGCCAGGTGCGCGGGTTCCAGCTGACCAGCTGGCAGGATTCCAGCCCGAACGCGCTGACCGTCTCGAAGGGGTTTCCGTCAACCGTCAGGGATGTCATCGTGCCGATCTTGTTCGTCGCCATATCAGTCTCCTTGGGGGTCCTTGCCGTGCAAATCGGGGAGGCGGGCCGTATAGATCGCCGTCCACTGGTGAACCGGAACGGAAGCCGGCTGCGAGGAGGGGGGCACGGCAAACAGCCCCGCCCTGTCCGGCGTGAACCGCTCGATGATCCATTTCGAGATCATGCCGAACGAGCCGATCGTGTCCAGCTCGCCCGGCTCGGCGAAGAGCGCCTGCGCCGTTTCGTGCCCGTCTGCTTTCAGGTCGGAGGCCGGCCCGACCAGCCGCAGCCCGAATACCATGTAGAGATTCTGGTCATAGACCCCCTGCGCGTGCCGGATCGCCAGGATGCCGCCCGCCTCGGTCGCGAGGTTGGTCTCCTCCTTGAGCTCCCGCACGATGGCCGCCTCGGGCGACTCGTCCTCCTCGACAAATCCGCCCGGCAGGGTCCAGCGCCCCTTGCCCGGCTCATGACCCCGCTGGACCACCAGGACTCGGCCCTCGTGCACCAGGAGCCCCCCCACGCCAACCGAAAACCGGCCGAACACGATGTGCCCGCATTTGGCGCAGGCGTGGCGGAAGCGGCCGCCTTCCTCGCGCAGAGCCAATTCGCATCCACACCGGGAGCAGAATCGCTCGTGGGCGTTGGCCGGCTGGTGCGGGGGTAGGGAAGGGGGCCTATTCATCATGCGTGAATGATAGGCCATGCGCCCCTCTTTCGCAATTAGAATAGCGGATAGCGGATCGCGAAAAGCGGATGAAAATCGACCGTCCGTAATCCTAATCGTAATCTTACTCCTAATCTTAATCCTGCTCTGGCGCTGGCTGCCTTGCACTCAATTTTCGTGCGCACGTTGGCCGGGTATGATGGATTAAGATTAGGATTAAGCCCGCCGCGCGACGGAGCCGCGACAAAACGCTTGGGGTAACGGCAGTCGTGTTCGGGCCGATACTATCTGGAACTAAGGAAATCAGGAAGGTCCTATTCGGTTCTTCCTTTCCTGATTTCCTGATTTCCAGATTCAAGCCGTCTTTTCCAGCGGAAGTTATGTTCGTTCACGAGC
>JBIIYJ010000079.1:0-18406 GCA_044346855.1 Kiritimatiellia bacterium | reverse complement strand
GCCGGCTGGTACCCCTTGCCCTTCTGCGTCACGATGTGAAGCAGGATCGGGCGCGGGTAATCGCGCGCGATCGTCAGGGCGTTCTCCAGCAATCCGATGTCGTGCCCGTCGATCGGGCCGATGTAGCGCAGGCCGAATTCCTCGAAGAGCCCGCTGCGCAGGAACAGGCTCTTGACCGATTCCTCGATCTTGTAATAGAGCGAGCGCGGGCGGTCGCCGGTGACGTACTTCTTGACGACTTTCTCCATGTCGCCCTTCCACCGGTTGTACCGGGGATTGGCCAGGAGTCCGCCGAGGTAACGGGAGACGGATCCGACGTTGGCCGCGATCGACATCTCGTTGTCGTTGAGAATGACGATCAGCCGCCGGGCCGTGCGCATGTTGTTGAGCGCCTCGAAGGAGATGCCGTTTCCGAGGGCGCCGTCGCCCACCACGGCGACCACGTGCTCGGCGCTCCCCCGCCGGTCGCGCGCCACGGCCATGCCCATGGCGGCGGAAAGCGCCGTGCCGGCATGGCCGGCGCCAAAGGCGTCGTAGGGGCTCTCCGCGCGGAGGGGAAATCCGGAAATGCCGCCGGTCTGGCGCAGGGTGTGGAAGCGGTCTCGGCGGTCGGTCAGGATCTTGTAGGCGTAGCTCTGGTGCCCCACGTCGAAGAGGATTTTGTCCTCCGGCACATCGAAGACGCGCAGGAGCGCCAGGGTGAGCTCCACCGTGCCGAGGTTGCCGCCCAGGTGGCCGCCGTTGCGGCTGACTGTGTCGATGATCCGCTCACGGACCTCTTCGGCCAGGACGGCGAGCTGCTCCCGGGTGAAGCCCCTCAGCTCGGAAGGCGACGTCAATTTGTCGAGAAGTCCACTCATGAGTTCCGGAGGATCCCCCTTCTCACCGTCGCCCGGCGCGCAACCGCGGATCCAGCGCGTCGCGAAGCGCGTCGCCCACCAGGTTGAAGGCCAGCACAACCAGGAACACGGCCAGCGTGACGAAAGACATCTCCCACCACATTCCTTGCCACAGGCGCAGGCGTGCATTGCTGATCATGATACCCCAGGACGGTTCGCTTTGCACGCCAATTCCCAGGAAACTCATGAATACCTCGGTGCTGATGGCGGCGGGGAACCGCAGCGAGAAGGTGATGATGACGAGGTGGAAGACGTTGGGCAGGATGTGGCGGAACATGATGCGCAGCGGGCCGGCGCCGAGGGTGCGCGCGGCCAGCACGTAGGGCCTCTCCTTGTGCTTGATGACCTCGGCGCGGATGAGCCGGCAGAGGCTGGTCCACGTCATGAGCCCGATGCCGAGGTAGACCCCTTTGAGCCCCTTTCCGACGACCATGGAGATGGCGAGGATGAAGAGCAGCCCCGGCATCGAGGCCACCGTCGAGTAGAGCCAGACGATGACATCGTCGGTCTTCCCCCCGATATAGCCCGCCAGCAGGCCAAGCAGCACGCCGATGGGGATCGCGATCAGCGAGGTGATGACGCCGACCTGGAAGGCGATCCGGGCGCCCTGGACCAGGCGCTGAAGCACGTCCCGGCCCAGGTTGTCGGTCCCCAGCGGGTGCGCGTGGAAGCCGGGCCGCAGGTAGGCCTGGTCCATGTCGATCCGCTGGTAGGAGGGAACCGTGTCCCGGGCTTCGCCGGTCCAGTAGACGACTTCGCCGTAGAAGGCGGAGGCGATGTAGACGGCCAGGATCCAGAGGCAGAAGCGGATGCCGCGCCGCTCGTTCAGGCGTTTCCAGGCGTCGCTCCAGAGCGAGGGGCCGGCCGCGGGTTGAAGGGCGGCCGGGCTCATTCGAACCTCACGCGCGGATCGACGAGCGCATAGCAGAGGTCGCTCGCCAGGTTGGCCAGGATGTAGAGAACGGTGCCGATGACCACGACGGCGCGGACCACGTCGACGTCGAGCGAGTTGAGCGCGTTCACGCTCAGGTACCCGAGCCCCGGGATGCCGAAGAAGCTCTCCAGCAGCAGGCTGCCCGTGTAGAGGAACGGGATCGCCATGACGACGTTCGTCAGGATCGGGATCATGGCGTTCTTGAGGACGTGCTTGAACAGCACATCCCCCAGCCCGAGCCCCTTGGCGAAGGCGGTGCGCACGTAGTCGCGGTACATCTCGTCGAGCATGATCGTCCGGTAGAACCGCAGGCTCCCCCCCAGCCCGCTGAACGTGCCGATGAGCCACGGCAGGACCAGGTACCGCCACGACTCGAAGCCCCAGATCGGGAACAGCTTGAGCTTGTAGGCGAAGACGTACTGCCCCGCCACGATCCAGACCAGGTAGTTCACGCTCATCAGGATCACGGCGATGACGACAAAAAAGCGATCGATCCAGGTGTTCCGAAAATAGGCGCAAACGAGGGCGAGCGCGACGGCCAGAGCCAGGTCCGCCAGGAAAATCGGGATCACCAGGACGAGGGAGGGCCCGATGCCCTCCCGCAGCATCTCCAGGACCGGCTGGCCCGTCGCGATCGACTTGCCGAAGTCGAGCCGCGCCAGCCGCCCGAGGAAAAAGGCGAACTGGGAGGCGAATGGATTGGCGAGCCGCCGGTCGAGGGTCAGGCGCGACACCTCGATCCGGCCGCCGGGGCCGGGACTGAAAAGCAGCCGCGTGCCGCCGGCCGCAAGCGGGGTGCGGAAGCGCCCGCCCGCCTTCGCCAGGGCCACGGTCTGCGTGGCGCCCGCGGGGTCGGTCCAGGCCAGGGTGGAACCGGGCGTGCCGCGGCATTCAACCGTCCAGCGGTACAGGTCGTTGGTCGAAAGCGGGAAGAGAACCGGCGGCTCGAACGGGCGATCCCCCTCCAGGACGAGGGCGGGCCGCTTGACCGGGAAACCGAAAACGCGATCGACCGCCTGGGTCTGGACCGCCCCCTCCTGTTTTCGCCACGCAGGCGGGAACGGGGACTTGCGATCGCTCGCGTAGGCCCGGGTGGACGTCCAGAATCCGACGAACAGGGGCTTGTTGAAGCCGCGGGCTTCGTCGAAATCCTCAAGCATCCGGGGCGAGACGTTCTTCCCGAGCGTCAGCGCGGCCGGACTCCCCCCCACGACATTGAACAGGATGAAGGTGATGACGATCACCCCGAACAAGGTCGGAATCAGCTGCGCCAACCGTCTTAACGCGTACCGTCCCATCCGTTCTCCTTAGTCGTGCAGTTTCCGCCAGCCCGCCCGGGCGGCCGGATCCAGATCCTGGTACTTGAGCATGCCGTAGGGAAAATCGTGCCGCTTGTAGTTCTTGAGCCACCCGTGCTGCAATCCGTAGCTCAGGGGGTAGGAAAGGCAAAGCCAGGGCGCCTCCTCGACCACGATATCGGCCATCCGCGCGTACAGGGCCGTCCGCTCGGGGCTGTCGGGCATGACGCGTACCGTCTCGTACAATTTGTCGAACTCGGGATTCGAATAGTTGCTGTGGTTCGGGCCGGGCGAGCTGTTGGGGCCAAAGAAAAGCTGGAGGAAATTCTCGGCGTCGGGATAATCCGATACCCAGGCCAGCCGGTACATCTGGCACTGCCGGCGGTCCAGCTTGTCGAGGAACGTGGGCCAGTTGTTGTAACTCGCCTCGATCTTCACGCCGATCCGGTCCATGAACGAGGAGAACAGCTCCACGGAGGCGCGCGCGTCCGGATCGTTGGCCGAGCCCTGCTCCAGGACGAGGGTGAGGCGCCGTCCCGTTTTCGGGTCGATGCCATCCGGATAGCCGGCTTCGGCTATCAGGGCTTTTGCCTTCTCGAGATTATACGCGTAGGGGTTTGGATCCGTTGCGGACCGGGCGCCCGCGATGCCGGGCGGGATGGGGCCGTTGGCCGGCAGCATGCGCATGTTGTAATACCGCGACCAGGCCTCGGCGTCGAATGCGCAGCAGAGGGCCTGGCGGAGTTTTTTGTTCGGTCCCACGACCGGGTCTTCCATGTTGAAGCCCATGTAATACGTGGTCATGCTGGGAGAGGCGTGCAGGCGGATCCCCTTGTCCGCCAGATCCGGCATCAGGCTCCCGTTGGTCCCGATCACGGCGTCCCAGTTGTCCCGCGAGACGCCCGACTGCTCCACCTGTCCGGTCAGGAACATCAGCCACTGGGTCGAGGCGTCGCTGATCACATACTGAACAATGCGGTCGATGAACGGGATCGGGCGGCCCGCCGCCGCCAGGAGCCCCTGCTCCGCATCGCCCGGCTCGCCCTCGGAGGGATAGCGCTCTACGCGCCCGGTCTCGGCCCACTTGGGATTGCGGACGAACTCGATGCGGTAATTGCGGATCCAGCGGGAGAGGACATAGGGGCCCGTCCCAACCGGATGGCTGTGGAACCAGTCGCGCCCGTCCTGGCCGTTATAATACTCGACCGCCTCGCGCGGCACCGCGAACGCGTAATGCATGGCCAGGATCCAGACGAGCTGCGGATAAGGCCGGGTCAGGGTGATGCGGAGCGTGTGGGAGTCCGGCGCCTGCAGGCCGGCGACGGGCAGATCGTAATCGACGCCCATCTCCCCCGCGGCGAGGCTGGCCGCGCGGAAGGCGTCGAGCCCCTCGATCCGGTCGTTGAACGCCCAATAGCCGGTGGATTCCGACTTTACGTCGGCGTTGCGTTTGATGGAAAAGATGAAATCGTGAGCCGTCAGCTCGCGGCCCCTGCCGCCCGTGAAGCAAGGATCGTCTGAAAAGAAGATGCCGCGGCGGAGGCGGATTGTGTAGACGAGCCCGTCGGGTGAGATCTCGGGCATGCCCTCGGCCAGGGCGGGCTCCAGCCGGTAGGGCCGGGCCAGGTAGGCGTATTCGTAGAGCCCCTCGTAAATCCGGCTTGTCGCCAGGGCGGAAGCGACATCGCCCGCGCGGCAGGGGTCAAGGCCGCGGATGCGGTCCGTCTCGCCGTAGAAGACGGTCTCCCCCGGGGTAACCTCGGGGGCAGACCGTCCGCGGCAGGCGGAGATCGCGCTGATGGAAACCGCCGCCAGCGCCGCCATCGCGAACCGCCGCAGCGGAACCGGCGCGGCGCGAGGGCGCACGGACTTCATGTGGCCGGAACGGGCGCCGGGGCGGCTTCCGCGGGAGCGGAGGGAGCCGGGACCGGGGCGGCGACCGGCATTTCCTGCACGGGCGCGGCGGGAACCGCTTCCTCGGCAACCGGGGCCGGGGCGTTTTCAATCGGAATCGCAGGCGCGGTCGGAATCGCCAGCTTGTTCATGATGTCGGTCGAGGAGTCGGCCGCGCCGCCGCGGATCGACAGCTTGCCAAGCACGAGCGTGTTGACCATGAACACGACCGCGATGATGACCGTTCCCTTGGTCAGGATGGTCGTGGCCTGGGCGCCGAACAGGCTCTCGCCCATCGAATTGCCGAACGCCATGCCCAGTCCCTCGTCGCGCGAACGCTGGAGCAGGACCAGCAGGATCAGCACGAGCGCGCACGCCACTTCCACGAACTGCAACAGAAACAACACGATACTCATCGAACCTCCGGTGCGGCTTATCCGGCCGCGTTGATAATCGCCAGGAAAGAATCCGCCTTCAGGGCCGCTCCGCCGATCAGGCCGCCGTCAATGTCCGGCTGCGCCAGCAGTTCGCGGGCGTTGTCGGGCTTCATGCTGCCGCCGTACTGGATCAGGACGCGGCCGGCCGCCTCGGCGCCGCCCACCTGGGCCAGCAGCTTGCGGATCAGGGCGTGCACCTCCTGCGCCTGCGCGGGCGAGGCCGTAAGGCCCGTGCCGATCGCCCAGACGGGCTCGTACGCGATCACGATCTTGTCAAGCGAGGCGCCCAGTCCGGCCAGGCTGCCCAGCACCTGCTCCGTCACCACGGCGGTCGTCTGGTCGGCCTGGCGCTGCTTGAGCGTCTCGCCCACGCACACGATCGGCTTGAGGCCGGCGGCAAGGGCCGCGCGGGTCTTGTCGTTCACGGTCTTGTCGGTTTCGCCGAACAGCGTGCGGCGCTCGCTGTGGCCCAGGATGACATAGGAGCAGCGCAGTTCGGTCAGCATGGTGGCCGACACCTCGCCGGTGAAGGCGCCTTCCTTTTCCGAGTGCATGTTCTGGGCGCCGAGGGCGATCGGGGAGCCGGCCAGCGCCTTCCCCACCGCGTCCAGGGCAGTGAAGACGGGGCACACGGCCGCGAGGACGCCGGGCTTGGCGGTGTAGCCGGCGCGGATGGCGCCCGCGAGCGCCACGGCCTCGGCCACGGTCTTGTTCATTTTCCAGTTGCCGGCGATGAATTTGCTGCGCATCCGTCTCTCTCCGCTTCTTACTTGTCGTTCAGGGACACGACGCCCGGAAGCGCCTTGCCCTCGAGGAATTCGAGGCTCGCCCCGCCGCCCGTGCTGATGTGGGACATCTTCGGCGCCAGCCCGCTCTTGTTGACCGCGCTCACGCTGTCGCCGCCGCCGATGATCGTCACCGCGCCGCTGTCGGCCACGGCCTTGCAGACGCCCGTCGTGCCGCCCGCGAACTTCGGCATCTCGAAACAGCCCATGGGCCCGTTCCAGACCACCATCTTAGACTTTTTGATCGCGTCTGCAAAGAGCTGAGTTGTCTTGGGTCCGATATCCAGCGCCATCCACCCCTCGGGGATCTCGTTCCCCACCAGCTGGGTGTTGGCCTCGGCGTCGAACTTGTCGGCCGCCACGTTGTCCACGGGCAGCAGGAACTGCACGCCGGCCTTCTTCGCGTCGTCCAGCATCTTGCGGGCGTAATCGAGCTGGTCCAGTTCGCACAGCGACTTGCCAATGGCGTGCCCCTGGGCCTTGAGGAAGGTGTAGGCCATGCCGCCGCCAATGATCAGCACGTTGACCTTGGTCAGCAGGTTCTGGACCACGGCGAGCTTGTCGGAAACCTTGGCGCCGCCCAGGATGGCGACAAACGGACGATCCGGCTTCTCCAGCGCGCGGCCCAGGTAGTCGAGCTCCCGCTCCATCAGGAATCCGGCCACGCTGATCTTCATGAATTTGCAGATCACGGCGGTCGAGGCGTGGGCGCGGTGCGCGGCGCCGAAAGCGTCGTTGCAAAACAGGTCGCCGTAGGTGGCGAGCTTCTGGGCCATCACCTTCTGCTTTTCCTTGAGGGCGGCCTTCTTGGCCTTGAACTCCTCTTCGGACTGGTCGGGCTTCTGCTTGATCGAGGCTTCCTCTTCCTTGTAGAAGCGGGTGTTCTCGAGCATCAGCACGTCGCCCGGCTTCAGGGCGGCAACGGCCGCGTCGGCGGCCAGGCAATCCGGGGCGAAGGCGACGGGCTTGCCAAGCAGCTTCGCCAGGAAATCGGCAACGGGCTTGAGGCTGAATTCGGCTTCATAGCCCTTGCCCGCGGGGCGGCCCAGGTGGCTCATGAGCACCAGGGAGGCGCCCTTCTCCAGCGCGTAGCGGATCGACGGAAGGGCCGCCTGCACGCGGGTGTCGTCTTTGATGACCCCGTCCTTGAGAGGCACGTTGAAATCCACGCGCATCACCACGCGCTTGCCCTTCAGCTCCACATCCCGCAGCGTCATTTTGTTCATCTCGGACTCCCTTCGGCGGCCCGCCCGGGCCTTGCTTGAATGCCGGCACGGGGCGGGATGATCCCGCCCCGTGCCGTTGATCGTTAATTCACTTCAAGCGGCGACTACTTCACGCCGTCCTTCTTGGCCATGAAGCGCAGCAGATCGATGACGCGATTGCTGTAGCCCCACTCGTTGTCGTACCAGGACACGACCTTGAAGAACCGCTTCTCGCCCTTCAGGTTGTTCTGCAGGGTGGCCAGCGAGTCGTAGATCGAGGAGCGCTTGTCGTGGATGAAGTCCGTCGAGACGAGTTCCTCGTCCGTCACGCCCAGGATGTCCTTGAGATAGGTCTGGGAGGCGGCCTTCAGCTTCGCGTCGATCTCTTCGATCGACGTGTCCTTGACCGAGCGGAACGTCAGGTCGACAACCGAGACGTCGGGCGTCGGGACGCGGAACGCCATGCCAGTCAGCTTGCCCTTGGTCGCGGGGAGAACCTCGCCCACGGCCTTGGCGGCGCCGGTGGTCGACGGAATGATGTTGATCGACGCGGCGCGGCCGCCGCGCCAGTCCTTCTTGGACGGGCCGTCGACGGTCTTCTGCGTGGCCGTAAAGGAGTGAATCGTGGTCATCAGGCCGGTCTCGATGCCGATCCCTTCCTTGAGGAGCACGTGCACCAGCGGGGCCAGGCAGTTCGTCGTGCAGGAGGCGTTCGACACGATGCTGTGCTTCGCGCTGTCGTATTCCTGCTCGTTGACGCCGATGACCAGCGTCTTGACTTCGCCCTTGCCCGGGGCGGAAATGATGACCTTCTTGGCGCCGGCCGCGAGGTGGCCCTTGGCCTTCTCGGAATCCGTGAACAGGCCGGTCGACTCGATGACGTAATCGACGCCCAGGGCCTTCCAGGGAAGCTGGGAGGGATCCTTGGTCGCCATGACGCACTTGATCTCCTGGCCGTTGACCACGAGGATGTCGCTCTCCTCCTTGGCCGGGTCGCTCTTCTTGGTGGAGACCGTGTGGTTGAACTTGCCATGCACGGAATCGAACTTCATCTGGTAGGCGAAGTAGTCGGCGTCGGTGGTGATATCCACCACGGCCACCACGTCCAACTTGCCCTCGCCCTTGCCCAGGAGACCCTGGTCGCAAAGAGCCTGGAACGCCATGCGTCCGATACGTCCAAATCCGTTGATGCCGACTTTAACTGCCATAGGTAATCTCCCTGTCTTTGGTTTCCCGTGAATTGGAACAGATAAGGTAGGCAAATTGCCCGTTCCAGTCAAGCCGGTTTTCCAGAAAAATGGGATCTTAACCCGGATTATACACGACCGCTTCGCGTTCATTCCAATCCGCCTGGCAGGCGAGGTCGAGTCCAGATCGAAGGCTACGCCTGAACGGGCTCCCGTTGCCGTCCGAGGCTGTCAGCAAAACTATGCGCCGCCAATCCGCTTGCTAAAATGATCCTGTAAATCGGCGGCATCCATGCTACCGTACCAACTCAAACAACGATAAACGGAGCGCGGGAATGAAGAAAGTCATGCTGATCGGGGATTCGATCCGGTTGGGGTACCAGGCCAGGGTGACCGAGCTGCTCGGGGAAGCTGCTGCCGTGAGCGGGCCGGCGGACAACTGCCGGTTCTCCTCGTTCACGCTTTTCCAGATCGCGTCGTGGGTTCCCGACAACGACTACGACGTCATCCAGTGGAACAACGGCCAGTGGGACGTCTGCTACATGCTGGATGGCAAGATCCACACCCCGCTGGACCAGTACCTGCAACTCCAATCGCGCATCGCCATCGTTTTGCGAAAGAAAACCAAGCGCCTGATCTTCGCCACCACCACGCCAGTCTGGCCCGAACAGTTCGCCACCGCCAAAAACAATCCGCGGAAGAACGAGGACATCGACGCCTACAACCGCGCCGCCGTCGACCTGCTCGGCAGGACGGGCGTCGAGATCAACGACCTCAACACCCCGATCGCCGCGGACGTCAAGCGCTACATCAGGGAGGACATGGTCCACTTGACGCCGGAAGGCAACGAGGTGTGCGCCAAGCGAATTGCAGCGATGATCCAAGGTTAAGAATCAAGCCGCACCACGGAGGCACGGAAGCACGGAGAAGAAAGACAGGGAGGAGAAGAGACTCGCGAATCAGCCGGCCGGTTTAGCCGGACGATGATTCATTTTTGGCGCAAAAGGATGTCCGGCCTGGCCGATTCGCTCGCCGACTCTTAGGAGAAAGACAGGAGATGCTTTGTGGCTCTCCAAAGGTCGCGAACGAATTCGAAAGCTCCCCAATCACGATCACAAAAAAAAAACGGGAACCCGTTGCGGGGTTCCCGTTTTTCATTCGATCGACCGGATTAGACGGTGATCAGCTTCTTGGCCAGGTCGGAAGCGGAGGCCGCGTCCGGGGCGTAGCCATCGGCGCCGATCTCGTCGCAGAACGCCTGGGTCACGGGCGCGCCGCCGATCATGACTTTCAGCTTGCCCTTGAGGTCGGAGTTCTTGACCGCGTCCACGACCGACTTCATGTTGGTCATGGTGGTGGTCAGCAGGGCCGAGCAGCCGATGAGCTGGGCGTTGTTGGCCTTGGCGAGTTCGAGGAACTTCTCGGCCGAGACGTCGATGCCGGCGTCCACGACCTGGAAGCCGCCGCCTTCGAGCATCATGCCGACGAGGTTCTTGCCGATGTCATGCAGGTCGCCCTTGACCGTGCCGATGACGACGATGCCGCGGGTCTTGACCTTGGCTTCGAGCAGCTTGGGCTTCAGGACGGTCATGCCCGCCTTCATGGCGCGGGCGGCGATCAGGACTTCGGGGACGTAGACTTCGTTCTTCTTGAACTTCTCGCCGATCTCGCCCATTCCGGCGAGCAGGCCTTCGTTCAGAATGACGGCCGCGCCCGTGCCTTCGGCCAAAGCCTTGGTCACCAGGGCTTCGACGTCCTTGGCCTTGCCCTTCATCAACAGCGCCTTGATCTCGGAAACCGTGCTCATCCGTATCTCCTGCTGGATCGTTTTGCGTCCGGACATCCCTGGTCCGGCATTGATTCGGGTAACATTACCCTTACTCGCTGACATAAAATAGATAATTCCGATTGATTTTGTGTCATTTCTTGCTGTATCTTGCGCTTATGTCGCTCCGGATGTCACGAAATCTTCTGACGGCCCTGGCCCGCGAGGCGCGCGAGGCGCACGGCGTGCGGCTGGCTTTTCTCAGCATGACGGGTGAAATGAGGGGTACGCCCGATCCCCTGGCCGCCCTGGACTCGGTGCGCCGGACCCGCACCTTTATCCTGCACGAAAGTGTCACGCGCGGCGAGCCGGACCTCTATTCCCCCCTGCCCGGTCTGCATGGCGGCCTTATTCCGCTGGAGTCGGACCGGCTCATCCAGGGCGCGTTGCTGGTGGGCGAGAGCCTGACGGGCGAGCCCGGGGCGGCCGCTCTCGCCGAGCAGGCTCTTGTGCGGGCGGGGATGCCGGCCAGGGAGTGCGCCCGGCTGGTGCGGCGACTGCCGGTCCTTACAGAAACCGGTTTGCGTGAACTGCTCCGCACGCTCAACGAATCGTTTTATAGGCGTAGCGGCTGGATCCGGCCGCTGCTCGAGGAAAACCGGCTGCGCACGCAGCAGCAGCGGCAGATCGCGGAGGCGATTGCGCTCCAGGAAAAGGCGGGCGGCCGGCCGGTCTATCCGTTTGAAAAGGAGCGGATCCTGCTCTCCTTCATCAAGGCCGGCGACCGCGAAAACGCCATGCGGGTGCTGAACGAGATGCTGGCGGCCATGTACCTGACTTCGCCACAGCTGCCGGTGCTTCGCGCGCGGGCCATCGAGCTGATGGGCTATCTCACCCGGACCGCCGTGGAGGACAGCGCCGCACTCGAGCCGCTCATTGAATCGAACCACGCCTGGATGGCCAAGCTCATCCAGGCCGCCGATTTCGAAAGCCTGTCGCGCGTGCTCATGCAGGCGCTCGACGATTTCATCGAGGGCATCTACCGCCAGGGCTACGGCCGCGTGCACCCCCGGGTCAACCAGGCGCTCGACTACATCCAGCACCATTTCACCGCCGCCATCTCGCTGCGCGACGTGGCCAGGGCCACGGGCCTGAGCGCCTTCCGCCTCGCCCATCTCGTGCGGGAGCACACGGGCAAGAGCGTGCTGCAGTGGATCCTGGCCCTGCGCGTCAAGCAGGCGCAGAACCTGCTGGAAAACAGCGCCAAGAGCGGCGCCGAAATCGCCTACGAAAGCGGGTTCGGCGACCAGAGCACCTTCATCAAGCAGTTCCGCCGCCGCGTCGGCCTCACCCCCGCCCGCTGGCGGCGCACCCGATGGACGGCCAAAAAACCGGCGGAGGCGTGATCGCGCTGTTTCCGTCGCGAGGGACCGCGACGGCCACCACGTCCACTCTGTCCACCTCGTCCACTGTCCACCATGTCCACACCCGTCCACTGTCCACCATGTCCACTCCGTCCACACCCGTCCACGTCCACCATGTCCATCCCCGTCCACTCTGTCCACTCCGTCCACTCTGTCCACCGTCCACTGTCCACTCCGCCCACTCCCCTCGCCCGCGTTTCTTGACTTTGCCTCGCCCCGGTGTTAAACCCTGCGACAGAAAAAGGAGCATTTCATGGCCCTGCTGGATGTCCATTTCGAGGGAACCGCCATCGGCAAGCAATCGAGCATGCTGGTTGTCATGCCGACCGGCCCCGGCCCCTTTCCCGTTCTCTACCTGCTGCACGGGCTCAGCGACGACCACACCATCTGGCTGCGCCGCACCAGCATCGAGCGCTACGTGTCCGGGCTCGGCCTGATCGTGGTCATGCCCGACGGCCACCGCAGCTTCTACGCCAACGATCCCCGCCCCGGGGGGCTGGCCTATGAAAACCACATGACGCAGGATGTGGTGGGCTTCGTCGACCGCGTCTTCCCCACGATCGCGAAGCGCGAGGGCCGGGCCGTGGCGGGGCTCAGCATGGGCGGCTACGGCGCCGTCATGCTCGCGCTCAAAAACCCCGGCCTCTTCGCCGCCGCCGTATCCCACTCCGGCGCGCTCGCCTTCACCCGGCAGAAACGCTCGGACGCGCCCTTCGGCCCCCTGGAAAACGCCCTCGGCCGCGACTACGACTGCCACCGCCTCGCGTCCGCGGTGCTGAAATCCGGCGCCCGCCAGAAGCCCGCGCTGCGGTTCGACTGCGGGACGGACGACTTCCTGATCGGCCACAACCGCGGCTTCCACGCCCACCTGGCGAAAATCGGCTACGCGCACGAATACGAGGAGCACGCCGGCGCCCACTCCTGGGAATACTGGGACGCGCACATCCGGGAGACCATCCCCTTCGTCATGCGCCATGTCGGGAAGCGCAAGCCGTGAAACGGTGCCCCTTCTGCGCCGAGGAGATCCAGGACGCGGCGATCAAGTGCCGCTACTGCATGGAATTCCTGGACCCGGCGATGCGCCCGCCGCCCCTGGCTCCCGGCCCGAATCCGTACCGGGGCCCCTGGTATTTCAGAACCGGGTTCATCGTCCTCGCGGTCCTGTGCGTGGGGCCCCTGGCCCTCCCGCTGATCTGGTTCCGCCCGCGTCTGTCCCTTTATTGGAAAATCGGGATATCCGTGGTCGTGGCCGTGTTAAGCTGGTACCTGACCATTCTGACCGCGCACTCGATCAAGTCCATCCGGGAGAGCTACCAGCTCATGCAGGACATGACGATGTAATGGGTTACCACCCGTAGCCGATGGCCTTAAGGAAGGCGCGGGCCATGATCATGTGGCCCGTCTGGTTGGGGTGGACGCGGTCCCAGGCCAGGGCGTTGGGGTGAAGCGACTTCAGCGCCTTGTCGAACGCGGCCTGGGTGTCGACGAGCACGGCGTCATACCGCTTCGCCAGCTTCCGCACAACGTCCCCGTACTGGTCCATCCGCGCGCGCATGGCGTCCTTGCGGTTCGGCTCGATGTAGTGCGGGGTCATCAGGATGAGCCCCTTCACCAGCGGCCGGGTCTGCGCCAGCAGCGCGTCGTAGGTCTTCTCGTATTCGGCGAGATTGACGTGGATGTGCGTCATGCGGGGCAGGTCGAACTGGCGCCAGACGTCGTTGATGCCGATGTTCACGCTCAGCCAGTCGGGCTTGAGGGCGATCACGTCGCGCTCCCAGCGCGCCTTGAGGTCCCGCACGGTGTGGCCGCTGGTGCCTACGTTAATCACCCGGATGCCGCGCTCGGGATAGGCCGCGGTCAGCAGCGCGTCGATCATGGTCACATAGCCCCGGCCCAGCGGATCGCCCAACCCCTCGGCGACAGGCTGCGCCCGGCCGCAGTCCGTGATGGAATCCCCGATCGTCAGCAGCTTTTCCTTCTTCCCGATTTTCATGCATTCCCCCGCGCTATGGTGCCTCGAATTTTTCAAGCCTGTCTCGCCAAATGCTAATAGGTCCTATAGGTCCTATAGGACCTATCATTCCCACTTCCCGCTTCAGCCATTCAATTTCCGCTTCTTCCCCTGCCACTCCAGCAGGGCCCCCAGCCCCTCGTGCAGCGTCGTGCGGGGCTCATACCCCAGCGTGCGGCGCGCCACGGCGATGTCGGCCAGCGAATGCAGCACGTCCCCCACCCGCGGGAGGGCGAACTTGGGTTCCACCTTCCGCCCGAACAGGTCGCCCAGAACCGCCAGCAGATCCAGCAGCGAGACCGCTTTCCCGGTCCCGACGTTGATCACCTGGCCCGGCTCCACGGGCGTCGCGTGCATGGCCTTCAGGTTCGCCTGGACCACGTCCTTCACATACACGAAGTCCCGGGTCTGCTTCCCGTCCCCGAAAATGGTGGGCGTGCCGCCCGCCGCCAGCACATCCACGAACTTCGAGATCACGCCCGAATAGGCCGAGCGCGGGTCCTGCCGCGGCCCGTAGACGTTGAAATAGCGGAGCGCCACGGTCTGCAGGCCGTACAGCGTCGCGAACGACCGCATGTAGTACTCGCCCGTCACCTTGGTCAGCCCGTACGGCGACTCGGGCTCGGGCCGCATCGTCTCCCGCTTGGGCAGCGCCGGGTTGTTCCCGTAAGCGGCGGCGGTGGCGGCCATCACCACGCGCCGGACCCCCGCCTCCTTCGCCGCCAACAGCACGTTGAGCGTGCCCGTGGCGTTCACCTCATGGCATTCCCGCGGCTTCTCGCACGAGACCGGAACCGACACCATAGCCGCCTCGTGGAAGACGAATTCGACGCCCCGCATGGCGGCCTCGAGCGCGGCCGTGTCGCGGACGTCGCCCTCGATCAGCGTGTGCAGCCCCTTGAGGTGGTCCAGGTTCTCCCGATGCCCCGTGGCCAGGTTGTCGAACACCTTCACGGCGTGCCCCTCGGCCGCCAGCGCCTCCACGATATGCGAGCCGATGAACCCGGCCCCGCCCGTCACCAGATAAGTCGCCATGTCACGCCGCTCCCGTTTTGCCGGATCCCAGCCGCTCGCCCGCATACTTCCGCTCGCGGATCGGCTCCCACCACCAGCGATTGTCCAGATACCACTGCACCGTCTTGCGCAGCCCCGACTCGAACGTCTCGCGCGGCGTCCAGCCCAGCGTGCGCCGCAGCTTGGAAGAGTCGATGGCGTACCGCTTGTCGTGCCCCGGCCGGTCGGGCACGAACGTGATCAGCCCCCGCCTCGGCGCGGCCGCCGGCCGCAGCTCGTCCAATATGTCGCAGATGAGCTGCACCACCTGCAGGTTGGTCCGCTCCGCCCCGCCGCCGATGTTGTACGTCTCCCCGGGGACCCCTTTCTCCGCCACCAGCAGCAGGGCCGCCGCATGATCCTCGACGTTCAGCCAGTCGCGGATGTTGTCCCCTTTTCCGTAAACCGGGAGCGGCTTCCCCTCGAGCGCGTTGAGGATGACCAGCGGGATCAGCTTCTCGGGAAAGTGGTACGGCCCGTAGTTGTTCGAGCAGTTCGTGACCAGCGCGGGCAGCCCGAAGGTGTGGTGCCAGGCCTTGACCAGGTGGTCCGAGGCCGCCTTGCTGGCCGAGTAGGGCGACCGGGGATCGTACGGGGTCGTCTCCGTGAAGGCCCCCTCGGGCCCGAGGCTGCCGAACACCTCGTCTGTGGAAATGTGAAGGAACCGGAACGCGTCCCGCTCCGCCCCGGGCAGCGCGGCCCGGTAGGCGCGGGCCGCCTCCAGCATCGTGTAGGTGCCCACCACGTTCGTCTCGATGAAGGCGGCCGGCTTGTCGATCGACCGGTCCACGTGCGACTCCGCCGCCAGGTGCAGCACGACCTGCGGCTTGTACTCGGCGAACACGCGCGACACGGTCAGCACGTCGGCCACGTCCGCCTGGATGAACCGGTAGCGCGGGTCCGCCGCGGCCTCCCGGACCGACTCCAGGTTGCCCGCATAGGTCAGCTTGTCGAGGTTGCACACGGCGTGCGGGGTCTCGCGGATCAGCCTGCGCACCACGGCCGAGCCGATGAACCCGGCGCCGCCCGTGACCAGAAACCGTTTCGACTCGCTCATCATGCCGCTCCTTCCGATAGCGCCAGCGTCAGGGCGGTGAGGAAATCGCGGTTGTCCGCGCCCAGGTACCGCAGGGTGCCGCCCATCCGGCTGAACGTCTTGTTGTAGCGCTGGTAATAGGCGGGCGACTCCATGGGCGGCTCGCCCTGGCTCCAGTCCCACGTCGATTCCGCCAGGTCCACGACCATCAGGTAGAAGTGTTCCAGGCTCCGCCCCTCCTTCAGCGCCGTGTTGCGCGCCATGGAGAGCGACTTCTCGAAAATCATCGGCGACATGACGGCGGATCCGATCGAGAGGTAAACGCCGCCCTCGAGCTGAGACACGCTGTGCGCGTAGCGCAGGAAATCGCGCTCCGCCGTCCGCCCGATGGCGGCGCCGCAACTGAGCGGATGGGTGTAGATGATGTCGTGCCCGATCATCGGGTGGCCGGTGAACGGAATCCCGAGGCGGTAGGCGGCCGCCTGGATGCTGAATTTCTTGAAGGGATGCGGCACCGCCATCCAGCCCTGGGGAATGCCGAACCGGCCGATGGCCGCCAGCATGTCGGCAGCCCCGGCGGCCTTGGCCGCCGCCGCATGCCCGTCCCGGGCGGCGGCAATCTCCGCCAGCAGGGGCGCCTGGCGCGGCACGTCGTGCCCCCCTTTCATGACGAGGCGGCCGACCGACTCGCCGTAGCCCAGCCCGTCGCGGGCGCCCAGGAGCAGCGCCAGGTTGATGTGGAAGCCGGTCTCCTGCCACAGCCCGAAGGTCCCGTCCTTCACGTTGGCCCGCACGTCCTCGCTGGTCTCGCCCTGGAACGCGTACTCCCAGTCGTGGATGATCCCCGCCCCGTTCGTCGCCAGGTGGGTCAGCCACCCCTTTTCCATCAGGTGGATCAGCACCGGCCCAAGCCCGTTCTTCACGCTGTGCGCGCCGAAGGCGGCGATCACGGGCCGCCCCGCCTTGCGGGCCAGGCGGATCCGGTCCGCGGCCTCGCGGACGGCCTTGCGGAACGGCTCGTCCGAGCGGCCGGACGGGTCGCCGGGCTTCACCTGGTCGCGCTCGATGGCGGCGCGGTTGACCCGTTCGCGGAGGCTGCGCAGGCGCAGGCGGGAACGATCGAATTCAGGAACAGGCGCGGTCATCCCGGGGTCTCCTTGAGAAGGCGTGTCTTCAACTCCTGGTAGCGGGCCGTGTAGCGCGCCCCCAGCTGCGATTCGCGGTGGTCGAAGCCGAAGGCCCGGCGCTTGACGCCCAGGACCGGCGGCGCCTGGATGCGCTTGGCCACCCCCATGCCCTGGTAGAGGTTCCACCAGCGCTCAAGGTCGGCGATGAACGACCTGGCGTCGGGAAAACGGGAGGCCACGCGGCCGGAATAGCCGAGGCGCGCCTCCAGCTCCCCCGCTCCGTACCAGTCCAGGATATCCTCGGGCGTGGCGCGGTTCCAGGCCTCCACCCAGCTCCGGTACAGGCAGTCGTGATACGGGTACTGGATCGGATCGCCCTTGCCCTCGTCCACGTTCTGGTCGGGGCTCAGCTCGGCGGAGGGGGTGACCGTGAAAATCCCCTCCGGGATGACCGGCCGGCCGTAGACCGCGTCGTTCAGATGGCGGCCCAGGGCGTAGACCTCGCCCTTCCAGAGGTCGGCGATGTTGGCCAGGTAGCCGCCCAGGTCGCCGTAGAGCGTCGAATATCCGACCGTCATCTCGGACTTGTTCGCGTTGCAGGTGAACACGCCGCCGCAGGAGGCCGCGACGGCGGCCAGGATGCGGGCCGAGCGGTCGCGCGCCTGCACGTTTTCCATGACAAACGGGGTCAGCACCAGAGTCTCGGCCAGAGAGCCGTCGGCGCTGACCAGCCGGAAACCGTCCATCTGCCGGCGAGCCGCTTCAACGGACGGCTGGATGGGGATTTCGCCGTAAGGGCAGCCAAGCTCGCCGGCCAGCCCGGCGGCAAGTCCCCGGGTCAGGGTGGAGGTGAACGGGCCCGGCATGTTGACCAGGATGACGTCCCGGGCGGGAAGCAGGTGCCGGTATAAGGCGGCCACCACGGCGGAATCGATGCCGCCCGACACCCCGACCACCACGCGCGTCACGCCGAGCTGCTTCATGAACCGCCGGGTCCCGGTGGAAACGGCGGTTAAAAGGTCGGAGATGGAATCCTCCTTCAGCTCGATCGGCCGGGCGAGCGGCGCGGCCGGGTCGGCCGGCAGGTCGACCGTGAGCAGCCCCTCCTCGAACGCGGGAAGGCACTCGGAGATGCTCCCGCCCGGCCCGTAGACGGCCGAGGCCCCGTCGAACGTGAAGACCGTTTTGCCGTTGTTCTGGATGCCGACGTTGTTGACGTAGGCGATGGGCCGGCCGACTTCGGCGGCGCGGGAGGAAAAAAGGCGGTTGCGCTTGTGGTTCTTGTTGAAGGTGTAGGGCGAGCAGCTGATGTTGACGAACAGGTCGGCCTCGCCCCGGGCGGCCATGACGCG
>JBIIYJ010000321.1:0-5983 GCA_044346855.1 Kiritimatiellia bacterium | reverse complement strand
CCGGCGCAGCAACGCCACGGCCCGCGGCGGAGCCGCAGCCCCTCGTCGGGCCGCCCCAGGCGGTCCTGCAAGCCCGCCAGGCGAATCAGCACCCGCCCCGTCCCGGCGGGCGGCGCCGCGGCCAGCTGCTCGCGCGCGTGCTCCAGCGCCCGCGCCAGATCCCCTGATTTTTCATAGTAGGAACAAACCGCATCGTGGACGCGAACCCGCTGCGCCCCGGCGGGATGGCGGATCCGCTTGAACCCCGCCAAGGCCGCCTCCACCGCGGCCGGGTCCGACCCCGGCTCCTCGCACGCGAGCCGGACGAGCAGCCCCGCGGCCTCCTCGCGCTGGCGGGCGGTGGCCTCCGGATCGCCCGCCGACTCCCGGAGCAGGCCGCCCGCCTTCCCGTATTCCTTTTTTCGGAACAGGATCAGCCCCAGGGCCAGACGGGCCTCCGCCCGGTAGGCCCCCGGAGCCAAGGTGTCCGCCGCCATCCGCGCCGCCTCAAGCTCCGCGGCGGCGGGCTTTGAGCGGACCAGCCCGCCAAGCCGCTTGCGCCACTCCGTAAAATCCTCGAACCCCGTCGGAGGCGGCCGGCCGGAAGCCGTGAATTCCATCCGGGTCCAGGCCCGCAAGAGCCCGGCCCCGTAGTCGCGCGCCACCTCGCCGTCGAACGGCTGCCCCCGCAGCGCATACGGCACCTCGAGGGTAACCGCCATCCGGACGGACGGCTGGAGGGCGAAATAGACCGAGAACGGCAGGTTGCTCACGGCCCGGGCCGGACCGGGCGCCTTGAGCCAGACGCTGGGCCCCCGGGAAAACGCCTGGGCCGACTCCTCCTCCAGCCAGGAAGCCAGCTCCAGGACATTCGAATAGACGGGCGGCCGGGCGAGGCCGTCGAAATAAAAATACTCATGGGACTCACCCCGCAGGAACGGGCAGTGGAAATCCAGGGCCAGCTCGATTTTCCTGTCCCGCGCCAGGGCCTGGACGGCGCGCACCTCGGGGTACCGGTTGACGAGGCCGTAATCGCGGTTGTGATCGTGCGGCTGGCGGCCCTTGCCCTGGTCGCCGGCCTGCACGCCGTCCACATCGACCAGGGGAACGGCATACAGCACGTACCGGTTCCGGAACGCCACGCCGGCGGGCGACTCCGAAAGCGCCTCGGCCAGGAAGCCCTCCAGCACGTAACTGGCCATGGATTCGCACGCATGATGCCGGGCCGTGACCAGCACCGCCTGCTTGTCCGCCCCCGGCTCGCCGATGCGCAGCAGGTCGACGGGCGTGCCTTTCGCGGTTTTCGTCAGCGTCTCAACCCGCAGATGGGGATTGCCCTTGCGTGCCGCCAGGAAACCGTCGAGATCGCCGCGCAGGTAGGGAATCGCCACGCAGAAGCGCACGTCCTGAGCGGCGTTGGTAAAGGAGAAGCGGAACGAGTCGGCGGTTGTCGCGTAGTCAACAGCGCCCGTCCCCAGCCATTGCCAGATGGCGCCCCGGTCGGTACTGTACGCCGGCCCCCGCACGCCGATCCGGGGAGGCTCCGCGAACACGAACTGCACGCTGCCGGTCCGGTCGGCCTTCGCCTCGAACTGCCAGTAGAACCAGGGGTTGCCGTCCCTCAAGTCGGGCGCCAGCTCCACGCGGCCCCCGAGGTTGCGGACAACCCGGACATTGCCGCCGGGGAAGCCGGCCGTCACGGTTGTTTCCGGGCCGGCCGCGCCCCGTGCGGCCAGGCCCGTCCCGAGCAGGAACAGGAGCAGCGGGGCGCCCGGCAGGTTCATGGTTTTACCGAATGACAATCACGGTCCCCGGGTTGGCCTTGAGCGGCTCGAAGGCCCCCAGCGTGACGCCCTGGCTGCCGATCAGGACCTGGAAGTTGCCGGCCGCCTTGCCGCCCAGCGTCGTGTAGGCGGGAATCAGCCCGCCGGGCGTGTTGGCGAACGCGCCGGAGACGGACAGGGGCCCCCGGTTGGTCATGATGATGAACGACTGGGTATTGGTCGGCACAAACCCGCCGGTCAGGAGAACCGTCAGCGTGCCGTCCACCAGGAGCGAACCGTTCGTGACGGCCAGCTGGTCCCAGCCCGTTCCGGGCGCGGTGTAGGCGGCCAGCTCAACGGTGGTCGCCGCGCCCGGCTTCAGGCTGAAGTCGCCGTTGTTCACCAGAAGGCCCGCGGCGGCCAGGCCCGGACTCAGCGCCCCGTAGACGGTGGTGGTGGCCCGCACGCCGCCCACCCCGGTGAGGAGGGCGTTGTTGGTGACGACCAGGCCGGCCCGGAAAAACAGCGTTCCGCTCTGGGCCTTCAGCACGGCCGCCTGCGCGCCGTCGCCCGCCACGAAGGGAACGTTGTTCGACAGGATGGCGTTGTGCAGGCCCAGCGTGCCGCCGTGCAGGAACGCCTGGTTGTTCGGGTGGACCACGAGATTGCTGACGTTCTCCATCACGCCGCCCTCGGTGATCATCAGGTAATTATTGGTGCTCAGCCCGTTGGTGTTGCCGATCGTGACGGTCTTGTAGCCCATGTTCCAGTACGAGCCCTCGTCCGTGACCTTGAGGAAGTTGCCCGTCACGCCGCCGATCATGCCCACCTCGCAGGCCGCGGAGGAGTAGACGCGCCCCGTGGCGCTCACCAGGATCCCGTTGTTGAAGGAGTTCGTGCCGTTGGCCGAAAACGAGGCGATGCTCAGCAGGGCGGCGTTGGTCATCAGGCCGAAGTTGCGCACCAAAATCCGGTTGCCCGAATTCGAGGCAACCGCGCTGTTCCCAAATCCGATTTCCCAGCGGTAGCCGATCGAGGCGATTTCCAGCACGGAGCCCTCGTCCTCGACCAGCATGAAGTTTTTATTCGCAAAGTTGCCGAAGCCGATACCGTAATAGCCTGGCCCGGCCGCAAACTTGCCGTAGCCACCCTTGACGATCTCGACGCCGTTGTTGGTCGCGCCCCCGGCCCCGATACTCAGGGAGCCGCCGCCGCCGATGGCCGTGAACCGGCCTTTGTTCGTCACGCGCAGCCGGTTGTTGTGATTGCCGGCGGACTGCCCCACGTTGATGCCGCCGTTGACCACGGCTGAGTTGTCCACATCCTTTCCATCCACCAGGAACAGGGCGCCGACACCATTCATGTTGATGCTGCCAAACGTGCCCAGGGCGGCCGGGAACGAGCCGCCCAGAATGGACGCCGTGCTGTTTCCCCCGATGGAGGCGGACGTGGAAAAGAGCCGGCCGCCATTTGTCACGATCGCGGAGCTGCTTCCGGCAAGGACCAACCGGGTGTTGGTGAAGGTTCCGCCGTTTTCAATCAGCAGGGCGTTGTCCGACTGGCCGCCTACGCCGAACCTGAGCCAGCTCGTGCCCTGCGCGGCGTCGTCGCCCGGCCCCATCAGCACGGACTCGGAGCCCGTGATGGTTATCTTGTTGCCGGACGAGGACTGTCCGACCGTGAAGGCGTTCGTGTAGTAGAATTTCCCCCCGGATCGGATCAGAAGGCCCGCGGGTTCCGCACCCGCCATTTTCTCGAACGACAGACCGCCGACGGCCACCAGCCGGCCGCCCTCTTCCACCGTCACCGTGGCGTTGCTGCCCACGGTCAGCGCCGCGGCATTGGTCCACAGCGCCCCGCCGCCCGACACCACGGCGCGGCGAACCAGGCCGCCGTTCCCGAGGGTGAGCGCCGCGGCCGTCTGCAGCGTGCCGTTGGAAACGATGAACGAGTTGGTGCTGAACGCCGCGTTGGCCTCCAGCCGCACCACGCCGCCGGGATTGTCCACCACCACCGGCTCCGCAAAGGTGTTGGATCCTCTCAGGGTCAACGTCCACGGACCCTCCTTGACGAACGGCTGCCCGCCGCCCACTCCCGCCAGGATAAGCGAGCCGGCGCCGAGGCCGCCGAATACAACCGGATCGGCCATCGTGATTCCGTTCGTGATCAGGTAGAAGCCTGCGTCCGTCACGTCCAGCCGGGCGTTGGCGTTCGTGAACACCAGCCGCGAGCCGCCGAGCGTGTTGGTGATGAAGGTGCCGCCGGTTCCCGTCAGAAGCAGCTGGTTCAGCAGGAAGGTCCCCAGGTCGTTGGTCGAGGCGTAGGCCGGCGCGCCGCCCCCGAATTCAAGCGCCGCGGTTCCGTCGCTCACGGGCAGTCCCTCCGGAGCCCAGTTGCCCGGCACGCTCCAGAGGCCGCTGTTCGGATCGTTCCAGCGGGAACTGGGGGCATAGGTCAGCCCCGAGCCGCGGTACTGGAGATAGACGGCGCCGTTCAGGTTCGTCAGGGTCCAGGGTTCGAGGCCGCCCGGGAAAGTGTTGGTGTCGACCACAAACAGGGACAACGGCACACCGCTTGTCGAGCCGTCCTGGATGATTTTCAGGCTGTAATCCCGGGCGGGGTCGAAGTTGGCGGCGGGCGCCCCCATCGAATCCATCCGGACCATTAGCCCGGGGCCGCCGGGGGTCAGCTGGGGAGCCTGCAGCGCGAGCAGGTCCCACCCGGCGCCCGCCCCGAAGTTCAGATTCGTGATCTCGCAAACGTAGGCGGCGCCCGCGCTCCACGCCAGGTTGCTGCCGGAGATGGTCAGCAGGCCGGCCCCGTCGACGCCGGGGTTGAGGCCGCCGCCGGGCGCCAGGGCGATGCCCGCCGCGCCGCCGCCGGCCACGCCATACCCGCCCAGCACGGCGTTGCTGTTGACCAGCAGGCCGCCCGCGAACGTCAGCGTGCCGCCCAGCCCCTTCAGGAGGGCCGCCTGGATGCCATCGCCGGCGGCGAAGAGCCCGTTGGTGAGCGTGGTGTTCCACACGCCCAGCATGCCGCCGTTCAAAATCAGGCCGTTGTTGGTATACGTCACCAGCGTGCCGACGTTGTCCAGCGTGCCGCCTTCTTCGATCGTGAGGTAGTTGTCACGGGTGGAGGGATTGGTGCCGCCAATGGTCAGCGCCTGATTCCCCAGACTCCACAGAGAGCCCTCCCCTTCCACGAGCGCGTAGTTGCCGGTGGCCGCGACTCCCGTCCCGAGGGTTACCGCCCCGGCGGTGTAGAGCTTGCCCTGATCGCTCACCACCACGCGGTTGAGGACGTTCGTGGGATAGACGCCGATGGTGAATCCCGCCCCGCTCGTCAGTGTTCCGCCGTTGACCACGCGCAAAACGTTGCCCGTCTGGTTGAGGGCGGAGGCGATGGGGGCCGCGGACGCCGAAACGAGAGTCACCGCGGAACCCGGATCCGTCACCGTCGCCGTGTTGTAGCTTCCCCCGCCCAATTGCAGGGACGAGCCGCTCAGCCGGCCCCGGTTCGTCACCGTCAGGGTCGACGCGCCCTGGACCGACAGCAGCCCGCCCACCTGCGCCAGGGCGCTCCCGTCAAACCCGAGGCCGTCCACCAGCAGGGAGCTGTAATAGGATTGCAGGGCAAGCTGACCGGCCAGGGCCAGGCGCGAAACGCCGGCGCCGCCGATCACGTCGATCCCCTGGTTTGTCCCGATATTATAACTGACGACCGCCGTGCTTCCCACCAGATGCCCGCCGTTGCGGAGGGTGACCCGGTTCCCGGACATGCCGGCCCCGTTGCCGATCCGAAGATCCACAAGGTTTGTGATCACCGCCCCGCCGGAGACGCCGGCGCCGTCCACGATCACCTGGTTGTAACTGGCGTTCGGGGAGGAGGCGGCGCCGATCATCAAAGTACCGTTCCCCATATTCCACAGGGACGGGGCGCCGGCCGGCCCGCCGCCGACCACCACCGCCGTGTTGTTGCTGAGGTTCGACCCCAGCGACGCGCCCGCGCTGGAGCCGAAGAGCTGGCCGCCGTTGGTGATCGTCAGCAGATTCGCGGGAGCAGACACGCCGACGATCAGGGCGCCGACATTGTAGGCCCGGGCGCTTCCTTCCACCCCCTGGCCGTCGATGCGGAGCTCGTTGCCGCGGGCTACGCCCGAGCCGATGCTGAGCGCCTGGCCGCCCACGTTCCATTGTGCGCCGGACAGAAGCGCCACCGTGTTCGTATGGGACGCGTTG
>JBIIYJ010000078.1:0-18478 GCA_044346855.1 Kiritimatiellia bacterium | reverse complement strand
GTTGGACGGGGACTCCTGGTTGTAAAAAGCCTCCAGCAGGCGGTTCAGCGCCAGGCGGTCGCCCCGCCGCGGGATGGAGGCGGGCTCTTCGAAGGTGACCGTGACCGTGCGGCGGGGGGCGAAGAAGAGGAGGCTGGCGAGCAGGCTGCCCAGGGATTTCAGGCAGCTGCCCCGCAGGGTGGGCGCTTCGCCGGAAGCCTGGCTGAACACGCTGCCCCAGAGGCCCGTGGTGCGGACGAGGATCACGCGGGCTTCCGGCACGCGGGCCAGGAGCGTGGCCGCGCCGCTGTTGGCGCCCAGGTCCTCGAAGCGGCTGCGGTAAAGCCGGCCCGCCGGGTAGAAGATCAGGTTGTCGCCCCGGGTCAGCCGGTTGGCGCATTCCGCGAGCGCCTTCTCCACCTCGGGGCGCTTGGTGTTGCCGTGGCGGGCCAGGTCGGGCATGGGAATGGCGCCGAAGAGGCGCGCCAGAGTTTCCATGAGCGGCGCGGCGAGGCGGTCGCGGTCGGCCAGGATGAAGGGCTTGAAGCGGTTGTGCAGGATGGACAGGAGGATTACGGGGTCAATCAGCGCGGGATGGTTGGGGAGAAAGAGGAGGCCTCGCGCATCCTTCGGCGCCAGCGTCTCCAGCCCCCGCACCACGATCCGGTAGCGAAGCTTGAGCAGAAGCGAGAAGAAGCCGCGGAGAAGGATGACGGAAAACGGATGATGAGCCATGATCGACCTCATGCAAATGGGTTTAGCTCGCCTTTTTTATCACAAACGAGCGCCTGTCGTCTTTAATATAATTGCCTGTCCGGCTTGGCCTTGAATTCGGCGAAGGCGGCCCCGGCTTCGGCCAGGGGAAGGCGAATGAACGGGATGGCCCGGCCGGAGGGCTCCCGGGCGAGTTCCCCGTACAGGTGCTCGTCGGCGAAGCCGGCGTCCGCGGCGTCGCGGCGGGTGGCGGCGTAGTACACCGCTTCGATGCCGGCCCAGTAGAGCGCCGCCAGGCACATGGGGCAGGGTTCGCAGCTGGTGTAGAGCGTCGCGCCCTCGAGCCGGTGGGTCCCGAGCCGGGCGCAGGCCGCGCGGATGGCGTTGACTTCGGCATGGGCCGTGGGATCCCGGTCCGCCAGAACCCGGTTCCAACCCTCGCCCAGGATGGCGCCGTCCGCCCCGGCCACGACCGCACCGAAGGGGCCTCCGTCCCCCCGGTTCATGCCCTCCCGGCCCAGCGCGATGGCCCGTTGAAGATAGTGTTCCGGCGTCTGTTGCATGGGAGGCATCATACCCCCGGCCCGGGACAAGGTAAAGAGGGACGTAAAGGGACTTGAGGCGGACGGGGGCATGGGGTAGACTGGAAGGATTGTTTTTATCAACAAGGAGTCGTCATGGCCAATTTGCGGACCGTGGTGGTGGGGGCGGGCGGGATCTCGGGCGCGTGGTTTCCGGGCATCAAGAAGGAAGAGGTAGAGGTCGCCGCCGTTGTTGACATCAAGCAGGAAAACGCGGAAAAGCGGATCAAGGAATTCGAGCTGCAGGCCGAAGCCATGACCGATCTGGGGCGCGCCCTGAAAAAGCACAAGCCCGACTTCGTGATCGACCTGACCATTCCCGAGTCGCACTGCGCCGTCACCATCAAGGCCCTCAAGGCCGGCTTTCACGTGGTGGGGGAGAAGCCCATGGCCTCCAGCATGGCCGAGGCGCGCAAAATGGTCAAGGCGGCCCAGGAAACGGGCAAGATGTATATGGTCAGCCAGTCCCGCCGCTGGGACGTCAACACCTCCACCCTGGCAGAGGCCGTGAACTCCGGCCAGATCGGCGACATCACCGCCGTGAACTGCGACTTCTACATCGGCGCGCATTTCGGCGGCTTCCGCGACGCCATGCCGAGCCCGCTGATCCTGGACATGGCCATCCACCATTTCGACCTGATCCGGTATTACACGAAAGCCGACCCGGTCGCCGTGTATGCCAAGGAGTTCAATCCCAAGGGTTCCTGGTACGCTGGCGACGTGGCCGCGAGCTGCATTTTCGAGATGTCCAACGGACTCATTTTCACCTATCGCGGCAGCTGGTGCGCGGAAGGCTGCCACACGAGCTGGCATGGCAACTGGCGCATGATCGGGAACAAGGGCACCATCCTGTTCGAGCAGGACGAGCTCCCGCGCGGCCAGAAAGTCGTGGAGCCGGCCGGGTTTTTCAGCAAGATGGCCCCGGTCGAGATCACGGCCGCCGTTGTCCCCAAAACGGGCATGCACGGCGGTTTGTGCGAGATGCTGGCGTTCCTGCGCGAGGGCAAGATTCCCCAGACCGTGTGCACGGACAACATCAAGTCCCTCGCCATGGTCTTCGCCGCCATGGAAAGCTCCCGCAAGGGCAAGCGGGTGGCGGTGAGGTGGTAGGGGTGGCGGGGCAGTGATCGGTGATCAGTTATCGGACCAGGCGGATCAGTCGGATCAGTCGGATCAGTCGGATCAGTCGGATCAGTCGGATTTGACTGATCACCATTTCACTTCCCCCGACCCCTCTTTCTTATCCCCTCTTCCCCGCCAGAAACCGATCATACGCCTTGCGGCTGAGGGGCAGCTTGACCGGCCTTTTGAGGTGGGCGGAGAGCCAGACGGCATTGGCCAGTTCGAGCGATTTGAGGCCGTCCTCTCCGGGCGAGAGGAGGGGATCTCCGTGCAACAGGTGCCTGGCGAAATTGCGGATGATGTCCGCGTGTCCCCAGGTTTCGCTCGAGACGAACGGGTCCTCCTTCAGGCACTCGGGTTTGCCGAAGGGCAGTTCGGTGCGGGCGGAGAAATCCGGCACCGGCTCGCTGAAGCGCTGCAGGGTCAGGATGTCGTCGCGGTAGCAGAGTTTCCCTTTCGTGCCGGACACTTCCAGCATGTTGCCCGACCCGGGTTCGTTGGTGGTCGCATAGAAATAGCCGCTGCCTCCGTCGGCGTAAGTGAGCAGCGCCTCGGCGACGTCTTCGGTTTCCATCCGGTGCAGGCGGGTTGCACACCGGCCGAAAACCGCCTGCGGCATGCCGCCGAAGAGGATGAAGAGGTCGAGCCAGTGGGGGGCCTGATTGATCATCACCCCGCCGCCCTCGCCTTTCCAGGTGCCCCGCCACGCCCCTGAGTTGTAGTAGGCCTGGGGGCGGAACTCGGGAGCGATGAGCGTGGCGCGGCAGACCGTGCCCAGGGCCCCCGAGCGGATCCAGTCCAGGGCCTTGCGCACGGGGGGGCTGGCCCGCCGTTGAAACATGACCCCGAAGGCCACCTTTTTCCGGCGGGCCGTCCTGACCATGAGGTCGGCGGCGCTGACGCATTCCGCGAGCGGCTTTTCGCTGAGCAGGTGGAGGCCGGCGTTCATCACGTCGAGGGCGATGGGCGGGCGGACGGGGTGGGGGGTGGCGACCAGCACGGCGTCGCACAGGCCGGAGTCGATCAGGGCCCGGTGGTCCGTGAAGAAGGGCACCTGGTGCTTTTCCCCAGTCTTCCGGGCATTGTCGCCGTACCCGTCGCACACGGCGGCGAGTTGCGCTTCTGCAATACGGTCAAAGCTGGCGCAGTGCTCCTGGCCCATCACACCCAGGCCGATCACGCCCATCCGCACCCGGTCGCCTTTTACTCGTGTCATATTCTTTGACATGATTATTAGCCTCCGTCTTTTCGCGAAAAACAACTCCGAAAACTCGTTTCAATCAGCAGATCTTCAGGACAGCCTGTTGATAACCATGCCTGTTCGGCGGCCAAGGGACACTGATAACTGATCACCGATTACTTCCCCCTGAACCCCGAACCCTGAACTCCGAATCCTGCCCCCCCCTACTTGTGACTCGGATCCGTCGCGCGCTGCTCCTTGACCTTCTTGACGAAGGTGGATTCGGCGCGTTTTTTTTCCAGGAACTTGTCGTAGGCCTTGCGGCTGAGTGGCAGTTTGACGGGTTTGCCGAGTTGGGCGCTGAGCCAGGCGGCGTTGGCCAGTTCAAGGGACTGCACCCCGTCCTCGCCGGGGCTCACGAGCTTTTCGCCGTTTAGAAGGTGACGGGCGAAGTTCTGGATGATGGAATACTGGCCCCATTCGACGGCCGGGATGTCGAGCGTTTCCTCGGTGCATTCCGGGGCCGCCCAGGTCTTGTCGGTCTGGAAGGTGAACTCCGGGACGGACTGGCTGAAGCGGTAGAACTTGAGCACCTTGTCCCGGTAGCAGAGCTTGCCTTGCGTCCCGAAGATCTCGATCATCTGGCCCGGGCCCAGTTCGTTTGTGGAGCAGTAGAAGTAACCTGTCCCGCCGCCGGGATAGCGCAGCATGGCCTCTGCCACGTCCTCCACCTCGATCCGGTGCAGGCGGGTCTCGACGCGGCCCAGCACCTCGCTCGGCATGCCGCCGAGCTGGATGAACAGGTCCAGCACGTGGGGGGACTGGTTCATCATAACGCCGCCGCCCTCGCCCGACCAGGTCGCCCGCCAGTTGCCGGAGTCGTAATAGGGCTGGGTGCGGTATTCGGGGGAGATCAGGGTGGTGCGCCAGATGGTGCCGAGGGCGCCCGACTTGACCAGTTCGATGGCCTTGGCGAAAGGCGGCTCCAGGCGGCGCTGGAACATGATGGCCAGGGCCACGCCCTTGCGCTTGGCGGTCTTGACCATCTGGTCGGCGGAGCTGACCTTTTCGGAGAGGGGCTTCTCGCTCAGGACGTGGAGCTTGGCGTTCATGCAATCGATGGCGATGGCCGGCCGCTGGGGGTGGGGGGTGGCGATGAGGACCGCGTCGCAGAGTTTCGCGGTAATGAGGTCCTGATGGTTCGTAAAGAAGGGCACACCGTGCTTTTCGCCGACCCGCTTCGCCGTTTCGGGGTCGATATCGCAGATGGCAACCAGCTTGACTTCCGGCACCTTGCCCAGGGTGCCGCAATGATGCGACCCCATGCCGCCCGTCCCGATCACCGCCAGCCGAACCTGGGCACCCTTAACCCGTTTCTTCGCGTCCATCGAAATCGCTCCTCCCTGGAACTATACACGTGATAAAAACTGGGTTATAATGGCTAAACCCAATGCGATTGTCGAGCGGGGAATAGGGGCGCAGGTCCAGGCAGTGAGGGAATACCTGAATGAAGGTGGTTTTTACATTTCTCCGATTCTATGTGTTTATCCCACAATAGCCGCAAGTAAAGAATTGTCACATACATCGGGGGCTGGAATAGCCCGGCTTTCACTTTGCAGGAGTTCACGATGGACCAGGCTCAGCAGGAATATCCGGACGATCATCCCTTGCGAATATTCGAGGTGGCCTCAATCGGGATGGCGCAGGCCGATCCGCGGACCGGCTGCTGGCTGCGCGTGAACAGGAAGATGTGCGCGATCACCGGATACACTGCGCCCGAGCTGCTGCAGAAGCGGGTTCAGGAGTTGACGCATCCCGAAGACAGGGACAAAGACTGGGAGGCCTTCCAGCAGGTCGTGCGGGGGGAGAAGCCGGATTATCGCATTCAAAAGCGCTATATCCGCAAGGATGGCTCGATCTCCTGGGTGAATGTGAACATGACCGTCATTCGCGACGCCTCCGGCCAGGCGGTCCGCACCGTGGCCACAATCGAGGACATCACCGAGCACAAGCAAGCCGAGGAATCGCTGAAAGTGTTCCGTGCGCTCGTGGACAAGTCCAATGAGACGAACATGCTCCTGTCGAAGGCGATTGAACAGTCAGCCGAGACAATCATGATTACCGATTCCAAGGCCACGATTTTGTATGTCAATCCGGCGTTTGAAGTGACAACGGGTTACACCCGCGAAGAAGCCCTGGGAAAGAACCCGCGGATTCTCAAGAGCGAAAGGCAGGACGCGGAGTTCTACCGCCGGATGTGGGAGAAGCTGGCGCGGGGCGAGGTGTGGACGGGTCATTTCATCAACAGACGGAAAGACCACACGCTTTACAAGGAAGAAGCGTCTATTTCGCCCGTGCGCGATGCATCCGGGCAGATCGTCAACTACGTTGCCGTGAAGCGCGATGTGACGCACGAAACCGAACTCGAGAACCAGTTGAACCAGGCTCGGAAAATGGAGGCGGTGGGACGGCTGGCGGGCGGAGTGGCGCATGACTTCAACAATCTTCTCATGGGCATCCAGGGGTACGCCGAAATCTGCCTTGAGCAAATTGACCATGACCATCCAAACCGGGAATGCCTAGAAGAAATACAAAAAGCGGTCCAGCGGTCGGCCGATATCACCCGGCAGCTCCTGACCTTTGCCCGCCGGCAAAGCGTTGCGCCAAAAATCCTGGACTTGAACGATGCCGTGGCGAATATGCTCAAGCTGCTGCGGCAGTTGATTGGCGAGGACATTCACCTGGCGTGGCTCCCGGGCGCCGGCACGATGACGGTCAAAATCGATCCGTCGCAAGTCGACCAGATCCTGGCCAATTTATGCATCAATGCCCGTGATGCCATCGTCGGAGTCGGCAAGATTGTGCTGGAAACAACGACCATCGCCATCGATTCCGCATTCTGCGAAAGGCATGCCGAGGCGATTCCCGGCACGTATGTGCTTCTGTCGGTCACCGACAGCGGTTGCGGCATGGCGCCCGAAACGAAGGCGCACATATTCGAGCCGTTCTTCTCCACCAAGAAGGTCGGCCAGGGGACGGGGCTGGGGCTGGCTACCGTATATGGCATCACCCGGCAGAACAAAGGGTTTATCCTCGTTGAAAGCGAGCCCGACAAGGGAACGACCTTCGAAATATATCTTCCCCGGGTCCTGGACCCCCCCAGTTCCTCCGGCGGTTTGAAACCGGAAGCCCCGCTCAAGGGCCGGGGCGAAACCATTCTGCTTGTCGAGGATGAAAGCGCCCTTCGAATCACCTGCAGCCGATTCCTGGAAATGTACGGCTATCGTGTCCTGGTGGCGGACGAGCCAGCGAAAGCGTTGAAACTCGCGGAGCAGCATTCGGGGGAGATTCACCTTTTGCTGACTGATGTGATCATGCCCGGGATGGATGGACGGGAGTTGGCTCGGCAGCTGATCCTGAGAAAACCGGACATCAAAGTGCTGTTCATGTCCGGCTACACGACCGACATGATCGCCTCGCACGGCGTCAGTTCGCTGGAAAAACCCCTGATCCAGAAGCCGTTCACGCGCTTTGAACTATCCCTGAAATTGCGTGAGGTTTTGGATATTCAGCCGCCCCGCGCGTGAACCAGGTTAACGGGCAACAAAGAGGAAATGATCCATGTATACCCCCTCTGCAAGGGGCACCAGTTTTTTGCCGGCCTGGCCATAGATGCCGGGCCGGAATCCGATGACCGGGGGATTGCTCCACAGGGTTTTCAAGTTGGTCGACTTGCAGACCCTGGTCCACTCCGGGTTGTCGGGCAGTCGCCACCAGAAGCTGACCAGCCCCGTATCGTGGAAATAGCGTAATTTCAGGTAATACTGCCGGGAGGCAACCGGCACCTCATAGCCTCTAGAAAAGCCGAGAAGGGGATTGGGACCCTGGGCCTGGACGAAAAAATAGGTGCGCCCGGCCGTTTGGTTGAGCGCCAAGTAAACGACGCCCATGGCGTTCGTTCTCAAAAACTGCACGCCTGCATATAGAACTTGGCTGCCCGCTCCGGTGCCTTCCTTCATGCGTACCAGGACTTGAGCTTCCGCGAACTTATAGGTGGCGGACGAAAACGTTTTCTTGCAGGACCACTTCGCGAAGTGCGAGTAGTTCGTATTGTCGCCCAGCGTGCAGAACCGCAAACGGCCGCCGTTTTCCACCAAGGCGGCCTGATCCTCGAGGGGGGTGGTCCAGATGCCTGTGTTGAGGACCCCGTTTTCAAAATCATCGGTCACCAGGATCTGGGCGGTGGCGCCGCGGATAAAACAGGTGGCAGCGATACAGACGATCATAATGGACCGGAAACGCATAAGTCCTCCATAAAATGTTATATTAAAACATCGTGGGACTTGGGTTAAAGTAAGTCAAGGGAATTGCGAAGGCGGGGAAATGAGTCAGAAGAAAACGGTTTCGGGGCCCTTGGCGGGCACCTCATCCAGCACCGGTTCCCAGCGGCAAGACCAGGTTCCCTTCACCTGCGTCAGGCGAAACGAATAGTTGGTTCCCGTCAGCCGGAACTGGTGGATCTCGCCCTCGTGAATCATCCGCTGGCCGATCATGACGAATGCGCCCCTGGCCGAGCGACCCGTGGCGCTGATGCGGATGGTTTCCCGCGCGCGTTTCCACTGAGCTCGCATATCGGGACCAAGTCCGGCCGGGAAAGAGGCGTCATCCATGCCGGAGAGGAAGGGGTCTGCTGCGTTGTCCGGTCTGTTCGTTGCAGGCGGAGCCGCCGAAGCCGGAGGCGGTCCCGCCGTGAGCGCCGGTTTCCCGGCGGTCACGGGTGAAGGGGATTGCTTCCCTGGCTCGTCCGGCAAAGGGTTGATGGGGCCGCCGGCCACCACGCTTGCCGGGTTGAATTTCCCTTCCGCCTCAGGCCGCAAGGCGGTCATTTGCCCGGCGGTGGTGAACGGCGTCCCGCCTTGGCCAACACGTGAAGATGTTGCGGAGCGCTTGAGCGCGGACACCAGGCCTGTACTGGGGGCCAGTGCGGGATTTCGGGTTCCCCGTCTCAGGCGGTCGTCAACCAGCGTGGCCAGCGTGTGGTTCAGGGTGGGGCGATGGGGAACGATAAGCTCCAGTTCCCGAACAACATGAAACGAGAGCGCCACGGAAGCGGAACCGCAGAGAAGAGTGGCCATAACGGCCTTGCCAAACGGAAGGAAGTCGCTTTTCCAGATCAGGACGGCGCCAGCCCCGACCATCACTGACAGGCCTAGCAGGATGGAGCCCGGCGAATCTTCCGGAGTCAGAACCGCGAAAAGGCCGTTCATCACCAAGCTGATGACTATACAACGCAGCCATTTCCTCTTTGGCGTTTCCGAGGCAAGTGACGAGACGGTCCAGGCTAAGAGGATAACCTGCCCGGTCAGCAGCAGAACGTGGATGGATCCGTCAAAAAGCAGCGGCCACAATAGCGGGTTGACGGCAGTTGTGGTAGAGGTTCCGGCCATTCCGGGTGTCACGGCGCTCTCCTGCTGGAAATTGTATCATATACCAAAGGGGTGCCGGGGGATGCAATGGAATAAACCGTGCTATCGGCTTGAATCGTCGAACCAAAGCCTTCATGCTCTGAGCATGAAATGTAAAAGACGGCTCTCTCACGCGGGAATCCTTTCTCTCATCCTTGTGTGCCAGGGGTGCGACACGCAGCTGCAGAACGAGCCGGGCGTCTTGATCCAACTCGAAGGAGCGATCAAGAAACTTTCCACTCCGGTCCGGTGCAGCGAATACGTCGCGCTTGCCGGCGATCCATGCGTCATCGAGGACGGTGGGGTGTACCGCATCTTCTATACAGGCCTCGACAAAGCGATCCGCGGCGGCGGCATCGGGTCGGCGATTTCCAGCAATGGCGTGGACTGGACCATCGTCGACGTCGCGAACCCGAAGGCCGGCAAGGGACTGGTTCTCCGCGGGGTGAACGACACGTGGCAGCACCAGCTTGAAACAGGCATGGTTATCAAACACGACGGCCAATTCTTCCTGTACTATTCCGGATATCCCAAAGTCGGCTGGCCCGAGAATCCCGGCAAAATCGGCGTCGCCATCTCCCGTGACGGCACGACATTCGAGCGCCCTTCGTCCGAGCCCGCCCTCCCTACGTCGCCCGAGGGCTTGGACGCCAACGGGCTCTACAGCCCCTCGGTGATCCATGACGGCGCCCAGTTCATCATGGTCTACGCCGGCCACTGCTACCCAGGCGAATACGGCGGCCACAGCAACAAATGGCGGACGGCCGCCTCGACGGCGGAGCCGGGCATCTACGTGCTCGGAGCCACAAGCCCCGACGGCCTCCACTGGACCAAACGCGACAAGCCGGTGCTCTCGCCCTCCTCAACACTTCCCTGGCTGGTCAACGGCGTGGCGGAACCCGATCTGATCCGGGCGCCCGACGGGCAATACTATCTTTTCTTCACTGGTAATCTCGGCGACGACGAGGCGAGGCTCATTGGCGTGGCCCGCGGAACGACGCCACTGGGGCCCTGGCATGTGCGCCCCGAACCCCTGCTTGCCGGCACCCCAGGCTTGTTTGACGGAAAGGGCGTGCTCGCCCCGTCCGTCCGCATCGAGGGCGATACGCTGCGCGTCTGGTATCTGACCAGCGACGGGGACAGGCACATGACCGGTTACGCCGAAATGCCATGGCCTTTGCCGGAATGGTAGCGGCGCGGGATCAGCTACCCTTGGCTTTTGGAGGGAGGGCCTGGCGGCTTTACCGGACGTCGAACCACAGCTCGCAGTCGTAGTCGACGAGGATTTCCTCGCCTGCGGGGATGGGCTTGGAGGTCGTGAAGCGGATGGTCATGGTGGGCGGATGGCAGAGGAATTCCGCGTTCGGCGCCTCCGAATGGTTGTAGATCGAGCCGAACCCCAGCGCGACGGCCAGGCGGCCTTTCTCCCATTTGAAATAGTAGTCTTTCAGGCCCGTCTTGTTCAGCAGTTTATACTGCGGTCCCGGAAGATGGATGACGGGGGCAGCCTCGATGAGTTCGCCGGCTGCAAAATCGCGCAGGGCGAAGACGCCCCGGCCGCGGTCGGGCGTGAGGCGGACGCAAATGTCGGCCGGAGGCGGAAGGATGTTTTTCTTACGCGGGACGAGGCTCGCCGGGCGTCTTCCCGCGTTCGGGCGGGTTGTCTTTTTAGGAGTTGGCATGGGAAGGGTGGGGTAAGAGGGGCGGATTGATGGGCATTTTTGGGGTTTGGCTTGGGGTTAGTGCACAGGATACTTGGGCAGGGCTGGAAGGGAAACTTTTCCCGATTGAGGCGGCGCGCCGATAAAACAGGTTTAGTTCAGCCTTTCCACTCCCACACGTCGTCGCGGTCCTTCACGGGCAGGGTGCACGGCTTGCCGTCGTGGGCGGACTGGTACATCGCGAGCACGATTTCCAGCGTCGGGCGGACCGAGGCCACGGGAATCACCACGTCGCGGTTTCCCCGGATGGCGTCGATCATGTCCTGGATCACGAAGGCGTGGTCGAGGTAGCCGAAGTCGGCCGCGCCCGTGGCGCCGGTCGACTGCGCGGCGCTCCCGTAGGCGCGGATTTCCGCGTCCTCGGGCTTCTCCTCGCGGAACTTCCAGACGGCCATCTTCTCGCCGGTCATGATGGCCGTGCCGTCCGTGCCGTGGATCTCGATGCGGATGTCGGTTCCCGGCCACATGGCCGTGGAGGCCTCCACCATGCCGCGCGCGCCGTTCCCGAATTCAATAAAGGCGTACAGCGTGTCCTCGAGGTGCACATCCGGGTGCGCCAGGTTCGTCATGCGCGCCTCGACCTTGGCCGCCGGGCCGGCGATGTACTGGATCAGGTCGATGTAATGGAACGCGTGCTGGACGGTCACGCCCGCGCCCGAGCGGCGCGACGAGCGCCAGGCGTCCATCTTGTAATAGTCGGTGGCCCGGAACCACTTCATGACCGCGTCGGCCTGGAGCAGCTTGCCGAAGCGGCCGTCCGCGACGGCCTTCCGGATGGCCTGGATGGCCTTGCGCACGCGGCACTGGACCGTGCAGCCGAACTTGACGTTGGCGGCCCGGCAGGCCTCGATCATGGCGTCCGTCTCGCGCAGCGACATGGCCGGCGGCTTTTCCGTCAGCACGTGCTTGCCGGCTTTCGCGCAGGCGATGACGGCGTCGTGGTGCAGGTGGTTGGGGAGGCAGACGTTGACCACGTCGATGGCGGGATCGCGCAGCATGTCGTCCAGGCTGTAGTAGGCCTTCACGCCGAATTCCGCGGCCAGCTTGTCGGCCCGCTCCTTGCTCATGTCGCAGATGGCGACCAGCGTGCCGCCCTGGCTGGCCTTCACGCTCTTGCAGTGGAAGGGGGAGACGAGGCCCGCGCCGAGGATGCCGAATCCATAGGTCTTGTTCATGTTATCCCTCCGGGGTGAGAATGCCCTTGAGCGCCTTGAGGTTCTCGATGTCGTTGAACACCCGCTCCCAGTCCGAGAGGGGGGCCTTGTGGGTCACGACCTTCTCCGCCGGCACGGCGCCGCTGGCGATCAGGGCGATCGTGCGGTCCCACGCCGGGTACATGGTGGACATGTTGAACTGCAGGTTGATGACCTTCTTCTGGAAGGCGTCCCACGGAATCTCGACCGGCCGGTTGCCGGTGAGCCCGATGGCGCAGATCGTTCCCATTTTGCGCACAAGGTCGACGGTGCCCGCGATCGCGCGCGGGGCGCCGCTGCACTCGGCCACCACGTCGGCGCCGATGCCGTTCGTCATCTGCATGATGATCTCGGCGGGCTTCTGCGTCACCACGTTGACCAGGTGCTTGAACCCCAGCTCGCGCGCCGTCTTCATGCGGAGCTCCTCGTCGCCGGGCGTGCCGAGGATGACGACTTCGCGCGCGCCGTAGGCGCGCGCGACCAGGGCCGTGAGCAGGCCGATGGGGCCGGGGCCGATCACGACCACGAAGTCGCCCGGGGTCATCGCGCCGCGGGTGATCAGGTCGGTGACGCAATTGCACGCCGGCTCCACCATGGCGGCCTGGTCCCAGGTCATGGAGTCCGGGATCTTGTGCAGGAGCGCCTCGGGGTAGCAGATGTACTGCGTCATGCCGCCGTGGATGCCCCAGCCGGGGGAGCGCTTCTCGGGGCAGATCTGGACGTTGCCGGTGCGGCACAGGGGGCAGACGCCGCAGGCCTTCGTGTGGGGCTCGGCCACGATGCGGTCGCCGACCTTGGAGGCCTTGCAGCCCGCGCCCAGCTCGATCACGGTGCCGGTGAACTCGTGGCCCAGGATGACGGGCGGCCAGTAGGGGAACTGGTCGTGGCGGATATGGATGTCGGAGCCGCAGATGCCGCAGCCCTCGATCCTGATCTTCACTTCCCCGGCGGCCGGGGTGGGCTCGGGCATGTCGCGGACTTCGATGTTCCCGACGCCCTTCTGGGTCTTGACAAGCGCTCTCATGATTATTCTCCCGAATGGCGCCGGAGGAAGGCCGCCAGTGTTTCCGCGGCGTCGGCGAGTTCCCGCACCGCGATGTGTTCATCCTTGGAATGGGCCACCTTGAGCGAGCCCGGGCCGAAAACGACCGTGGGGATCCCGAGCTGGTTCGAGTAGAGCCAGGCATCGCACGAGGCGGTCATGGCGTCGATTTTGTTGGGGCGCCCCTTCTCGGCGGCGGCGGCGAGCAGGCCCTGCGGCAGGGCGTGCAGCGGATCCAGCACGCTGCTGTCGTGGCGGTACATGAAGGTCAGGTCGAAGCGACCGGCCAGCCCGGTGTCGGACTCGAGAGCCTGGCGCATCCCGGCCATGACCTGCTCCTTGGTCGTGTTGGGCAGCAGGCCCAGCACGCCCTCCATGACGGCGAGGCTCGGGGCCGAGGCCGGCCAGTTGCCGGCCTCCAGGCGGCCGAAGGTGATCGGCATGGGGTTGGGGTAGGGGTCGAACAGGGGAAAGCCGCGCGAGGCGGCCAGCAGGTCGTCGTGGTATTTTTCGAGGATCGCGATGGCATCGCGCGCCATGAGCAGGGCGCTGCGGGTCTGCCCCGCCTGGCCGCTGTGGCCCGCCTTGCCGTGGAACGCGAGGCGGAACCAGACGGCGCCGCGGATGGAGGTGAGCACGCGCCCCTCGGTGGGCTCGAGCACGATGCAGGCGTCGGCCTTCTCGCCGCGCCGCGCCATGGCGAGCGTGCCGTTGCCGCCGTTTTCCTCCTCGACCACGATGTGGGCGATGACGTCGCCCTTCAGCTTCAGCCCGCTTTCCTGGAGGGCCCGCAGGAGCAGGTAGACGGTGACAACCTGGCCCTTGGCGTCGCAGGCCCCGCGGGCGTAGAGGACGCCGTCGGCGACCTTCGCCTTCCACGGCTGGGGCTGGTCCTGCGAGGGCGGCACCACGTCGGTGTGGGCATTGAACAGGAGCGATTTCCCGCCGCCCGTACCCGCCTTCACGACTCGCAGGTTGAAGCGGCCGTTGTAGGGGATGTCCCGGATGGGGTCGCTGTAGTCGGGATCGTCCCGCAGGCTGTCCGCCAGCGGAACCCGCTCCACCGCGGCGCCCGTGCGCGCGAACGCCTTCTCCAGGAACAGGAGCGCCTCGTGCTCCTTCCCCGGGGTGGAGGGGAAGGCGACCAGGTCCGCCAGCAGCTGCACCGCCTCGGGCAGGAGGGAATCGATGACCGGCTTCAGGTCCTTCATTTCGCTTCAAGCTCCAGGAGCGCCTTTTCGAAGAGGGCCAGGCTTTCGTCCGCCTCGGCCTTCGTGATGACGAGGGGCGGGGCGACGCGGATCACATTGCCATTCACGCCCACGGAGCCGATCAGCACGCCCTTGTTGGCGGAGGCCTCCATGAGGGGCTTGATGAGCTCGGGGTAGGGCTCGCGGGTGGACTTGTCCTTCACGAACTCAAGGCCCATGACGAGGCCCATGCCGCGCACGTCGCCCAGGTACTTGCTCCTGGCCGCGAGGGCCACGAGCTTCTCCTTCATATAGGCGCCCATTTTCGCGGAGTTGCCGACCAGGTCCTCGGTCTCGTAAATCTCCAGGATGGCGGTCACGGCCGCGCTGGCCACGGGGTTGCCGCCCAGCGTGCTGGACATCTCGCCCTTCTTGAGAGCGGCGAAGACATCGGAGGTTCCCGCCACGGCGGAGACCGGCACGCCGCAGCCGATGGCCTTGCCGATGCTGACCAGGTCGGGCTTCAGGTTCTCGTGCTCCAGGGCCCACATCTTGCCCGTGCGGCCGTAGGAGGCCTGCACCTCGTCGAGGGTGAAGAGAAGGCCGTTGCCCCGCGCCCACTCCTCGAGCCGCTTCAGCCAGCCCGGGGGCGGGAAGATGAAGCCGGCGGCGCCCTGGTAGGGCTCCACGATCAGGCCGCCCAGGCTCCCCGTGGAGTTGGCGGCGATTTCCTGCTCCAGATACTTGAAGTATTTCGGGAACTTCGGGCCGTCCGAGCACCAGCCGAAGTCGTCGCGGTACGGATTCGGGAACAGGGCGCGGATCATGCCCGGGATGCCGGGGCCGTAGCCGCGCTTGGGGCCCGCCATGCCGCCGGCCGAGGCGGCGCCGAAGGTGCGGCCGTGGAAGCCGCCGACGAAGGAGAGCACCTCGTACTTGCCCGACTTGCGCTTCATCAGGCGCAGGCAGGCCTCCGTGGCCTCGGAGCCGGTGCTCAGGAAGAAGCACTTGTCGAGGTGCGCGGGCAGGGCCTTGACCAGCTTTTCGGCCGCGGCGATGCGGTAGGTGTTGGGGCACTCGTAGTTGTTGAGCAGGTCGCCCGTGGCCTTGCGGGCCGCCTCGACGAGCTTCGGATGGCAGTGGCCCACGTTCGTGACCAGCACGCCCGAGGTCCAGTCGATGAATACGTTGCCGTCCACGTCCTTCACCGTGACGCCCCGGGCCGACTCCCAGACCACGGGGGCCTGGAAGCCGGTGACGTCGGCCTCGTAGGTGTGCCATTTTTCGAGCAGGTCCTTGCCCCGGGGGCCGGGGAGCGGTCCTTTGACATGCGTGATGCCCATGATGATCTCCTGACGCCCGCGGACGGGGCTATTTCTTGAGAAGGCTCTTGTTGACGATGTTGCGCGCCGGCTTGCCCTGGGAGAAGGCCAGGATGTCGTCCAGGATGCTCCGGCGGATCTGGTCGCCCGATTCCGCCGAGGCCCAGCCGGTGTGGGGGGTGAGGATGACGTTGTCGAGCCCGAACAGGGGGAGGCTCTGCGGCGGGGGCTCGACCTCGAAGACGTCGATGGCCGCGCCGGCGATCTTCTTCGCGCGGCAGGCGTCGGCGAGGGCGGCCGTGTCCACCATCCCGCCGCGGGAGGTGTTGACGACGACGGCGGTCGGCTTCATGAGCGCCAGCGAGGCCGCGCTGATGATGTGGCGCGTCTCCTGCCCGAGGGGCGTGTGGACGGTCACGTAGTCGGCCTCGCGGAAGAGCTGCTCCTTCTCGACGAACGGCACGCCGAGCGCCTTCTTGCGGGTGTCGGACAGGTAGGGGTCGTTGGCGATGATGCGGAAGCCGAAGCTCTTGAGGCGCTCGATGACCGTGCCGCCGATGCGGCCCGCGCCGATGACGCCGAGGGTCTTGCCCTTCATCCGGTAGATGGGGAAGAGCTTCGAGAAATCCCACTGGCCGGATTTGCTCGACTCGTCCAGCGTGGCGCGGCTCTGCACGACCTTGCGCGCGAGGGCGAAGATGAGGGCGATGGCGTGCTCGGCCACGTCGTCCACGCAATAGTCGGGCTGGTAGGCGAAGAGGATCCCGCGCTTCGTGCAGGCGTCCACGTCCACGTTGTCGTAGCCGATGCCGTGGCGGATGAGCAGCTTGCACTTGGGCAGGCGGGCGAGGAGGGAGTCGGTCATCTTGACCATGTTGACGACGACCACGTCGGCGTCGGCGATGGCGGCGGCCACCTCCTCCTCGGGCTTGAACTTGAGCTGGAAGAAGGCGAAGGCGATGCCGGCTTTTTTCAGCTCGGCGGCTTCCCAGTCGAGATTGTCTTCAATGTAATCGGTGACCGCGATCTTCATGACTTGACCTCCACCCATCGTTTGCGTTCTGCCGCCTGGTAAACCGCCTCCACGACCCGCAGGGCGGCCACGCCGTCCTCGCCGGTGATGAAGGGCGTCGTGTTGCCGAGAATGCTTTCCGCGAAGCCGCGGACGTACTGGAGCCCCATGGTGCCGGAGTAGCCCTTGACGGCCTCGAGCTCGAACTCCTGCGAGCGGCGGGGGGCGCCGGCGAAGGCGGGGTCGTCCGAGCAGATCGTGAGCACGTCCTTCTGTCCCTCGTAGGCGGGCGACCAGGAGAGGACGCCGCGGGTGCCGCGGATGCCGATGTAGAGGTCGCGGCCGTAGGGGAAGGCGTCGGGCACGGTGTAGCTGATGTCGAGCGCCATGACGGCCCCCTTGCGGAACTGCAGGTGGGCGAAGGAGTTGTCCTCCACGTCGTAGCGGGTGTTGACCTTGACGTTGCGGCCGCTGACGGCCTCGACCTCGTCCTCCATGACATAGCGGAAGAGGTCGATCCAGTGGACGCCGAGGTTGTACATGGGGCCGCCCCCGGAGCGCTTCTTCTCCAGGATCCACGGCGAGTGGCCGTCGAGGTAGCGCTGGAGGCGGCCGGCCGCGATGCGGCCCTCGCCGCCCACGACCTTGCCGATGACTCCCGAGGCGATGAGGCGCTTGATCTCCTGGGCCACGGGGTGGTAGCGCCAGCAGTAGCCGGTGGTCAGCTTGACGCGGTGCTTTTTGGCGGCGGCGACGATGGCGGCCGCGCCGGCGGCGCTGGCGGCCATGGGCTTTTCCACCATCAGGTGGAGGCCGGCGCGGGCGCAGGCCCGGGCGGCGGCCGGGCAGTCGGCGTGCGGCAGGAAGATCGCCGCGGCATCGGGCCTGGCCCGGCGCAGCAGCTCGGGCAGCGTGGCGAAGCCGGGGAGGGCGAAGTCCTTGCAGAAGGCGTCGCGGAGGGCCGCGTCGGGCTCCACGACGGCCGTCACCTCGAAGGCGGGGACCAGCTTGAAGAGCGGCATGTAGGAGCGCGGGTGGAGGTGGCCGAGGCCGATGAGGGCCACCCTGAGGGGGGATGCGTTCTTCTTCACAGGCGGGGAACCTCCACTTCGGCGCCTTTGCGCTGGGCCGACACGTAGGCCGCGTAGGTGGCGGCGGTGGTGTCGAGCGCCAGGTCCAGGCCGGATTGCGGCTCGGAGCCCGCGGCGGCGCAGGTCATGAAATCCTGGAGCTCGGCCTGGTAGCCGATGGTGAAATTCTCGTCGGGCGAGGCGGTGGACCAGCCTTCCTGGGTGCTGGTCTTCTCGATCAGGTAGATGTCCTTGTACTGCTCGGCCTTCGGGTTGTAGGTCATGGCCAGCTCGGTGGGGCTGATCATGCAGCGCGTCCGGTGGTTGTTGGCGAACACCTCGACGTAGTCGTAGATGCCGCCCAGGACGATCTCGCTGGTCACGATGTCGCCCACGGTGCCGTCCTCGAACACGACGTGGATCATGCCGTAGTCCTCGATGTCCCGGTAATCGGTCCGGAGGAAGCCCGCGTCGCGGTAGCCGGGCAGGCGGGTGAGCTCGTGCGTGCGGGCGGTGACGGCCACCGGGCGGATGGCGCGCCCGCGGGTGGCGAGCCCCTCGATCCGCTTCAGGTACAGGATGCCGCCGAGGGGGTGGACGCCCTTGCCGATCAGCGAGCCGCCGCCGGCGTATTTCCAGATGCCGTAGACGGGGGAGGCGGAGCCGTTGTGCGACTCCTCGCCCGCCAGGCGCAGGATCTGGGCCTTGGTCTTCTCGACGATTTCGCGCTCCTTCTGGAGGCTGGGGGCGTAGACGAAGTTCTCGGCGTAGCCGAAGAAGACCTTGTTCGCGCGGACGGCGGCGGCCAGGCGGCGCATGACGTCGACGACCTCCTCCAGCATGGGCTCCTTGGGCGCCTTGTTCCCGTAGAAGGAATCGTCGCCGGG
>JBIIYJ010000320.1:0-5992 GCA_044346855.1 Kiritimatiellia bacterium | reverse complement strand
ACCCGTCGCCCACGCTCGGATAGAAGCTGCCCTGGCTGAAGCCGACCCGGAGCTGCCACTGCGTGTAGAGCTTCCGCTCGGCGCCCGACATGGGCACCCAGCCGGAGATCCAGATCTGGCGGACCGCGAAATCGGGCTTCTTCGCGAGGTCGAGGGCCGGCACGGCGATGGTCTTCCGCTCGGGCACCACCTCGCCCCACTCGCCGGGGAAGTACCAGCGGCAGCCGAGTGTTTCAAGCAGGGCGTAGACCGCATAGACGGTGCCGCGGTAGGAGCCGTCGGCGTTGCCCCCGGCGAACAGGCTCTTTCCCTGCGTGCGCAGAATGTAACCTTCCTCCTCGAAGGCCTCCGGCCGGATCGCGGGATTGAAGCCCGCCGGGATCGTGAGGCCCGCCTTGGCCGCGGCCCTGGTGTGGCCGATATAGACGGCACAGGCTTCCGGGTCCGGCAGCGGGGCGCCCTCGACCAGGATCGGCAGCTCCGCGCCGCTCATTTTCTTGATATAATCATGCAGTTCCTCGGCGGGTTTGCGGACTTTCTCGAGGTAGTTGGCCTGCACGGCGGCGTTCGTGTCCGCCGGGGGCGCTTCCAGCACGATGACGGCGCGCGGCGCGCCGTCCTTGACGAGCAAGACATCGGACAAGGGCATGGCGTCTCCTTGGGCTGCGGCATTCCGGGACAGGGCGGCCAGAAGGGTCAGGGCGATAACGGCGATGCGCTTCATGAGGGCTCCATGTAAAGGAATGTATGAGGATGCCAGATGCGTTTGCGGTCTGCAATCCCATTTCTCCGTGATTGCTTTGATTCCCATTCCGTTTTACTATTTGAAGTTATGAAAAATTACGATGTGGTAGTTTTCGGCGGCGGGACGGCGGGCGTGATCGCGGCCATCCAGGCCGCCCGGGCCGGAGCCAGCACCCTTCTGGTGGAAAAGAATGGCATGCTGGGCGGCACCATCACGATGGCCGGCATCAGCGCGCCGGGCCATTTCTTCGCCTGGGGCAAGCAGGTCATCTCGGGCATCGGCTGGGAACTGGCGCGCCGGACGATCGAAATGGAAGGCCGCCCCGTTCCCACCCCCGACTACACGCGGGACAACGACAAGCCGCACCACGTCCCCATGGATAAGGTCCTCTATGCCATCGTTTGCGACGAGGCCATCCTCAAGGCTGGCGTCGAGCCTCTCTATCACGCCATGCCGGCGGAGATCGCCTGGCGGGACGGCTGGAAAATCCGCCTGTGCACCAAAACCGGCCTGCGGGCCATCGAGGCCAAGGTGGTGATCGACGCCACCGGCGACGCGAACGCCGTCGCCATGGCCGGCTTCGAGGTGGTCCGCCCGGCCATCCAGCAGCCCGCCACGCTCAGCATGCGCATCTCCGGGTATGACCTGGAGAAGCTCGATATTCCCGCGCTCAAGGCCGCGGCCGACGCCGCCATCGCGGCCGGCGAATTGAAGTCGACGGACCTCTCCTGGCGCAACACGGGGCCGGAGTCGTTCCTGCGCAGCCGGGGCGGCAACGCCAACCACCTCCACGCGGAGGGCGCCGACACGAGCGAGGGGCGCACGGCGGCCGAAATCGAAGGCCGCCAGACGATGGCGCGGATGTACCGCTTTTTCAAGAAGCAGCCCGGCCTGGAGCAGTTCCGCATCGAGTGGGTCTGCCCCGAGGTGGGCATCCGCGAAACCTGCACCATCAAGGGGAAGGCGACGATGACGGTGGCCGATTACGAATCCGGCCGCGTCTACCCCGATGCCGTCTGCTACGCCTACTACAACATCGACGAGCACCTCAACGACGGGGCGGGGATCAATTACCGGCGGCTGAAGCCGACCGTGGTGCCCACCATCCCGCGCGGCGCCCTGCTGCCGGCCGGCAGTCGCTTCCTCCTGGTGGCGGGCCGGTGCGTGGCCAGCGACCGCGAGACGAATTCCGCGGTCCGCGTGGAATGCCCCTGCATGGCCATGGGCCAGGCCGCCGGCGTCATGGCGGCCCTGAGCGCCCGGACGGGCGTCGATCCCGAGGCCCTGCCGCTGGCGGACATCCGGACCCTGCTTGAGAAGCACGGGGCCATCGTGCCGGCATGAGGCGCGCCTGCCTCAACGAGGACTGCAACCATTTCTATTGCAGCCATCCGGCCTCCGACATGACTGCGGAGGGGGCCGACCGGCTCGTCGACACGTATGCCCGCAGCTCCGGGCTGGGCGCGCTTTTTTTCAACGTCAACGTGAAGCGCGCGCTGTATGACAGCAAGGTCTGGGAGCCCATCTACGAGGGATATGATCCAAACGGGCCGGACGACCAGCCCGCGCTCCGCTGGCTGGCCCCGCTGCCGGGGGGCGGGGCCCGGGGGCGGCTCTGGCCGCACCAGGTCTGGCTGCTGACCGAGCGCAAGGCGGATCACGTGGCCCGCTGGCTGGCGCGCAGCCGGAAGCACGGCGCGGAAGCCTGGCTGTCGGTGCGGATGAACGACTGGCATTACAACCACGAGCCCGATTCCTACTGGCACGGCTCCCTGTGGCGCACGCGGCCGGACCTGTACCGGCGCGGCTACCGGAACGAGTGGTGGCACGACCTGCTCTTCGATTACGGCAAGGCGGAAGTCCGCGAGCATCACCTGAACCTCATCCGCGAGTTGTTCGAGCGGTTCGATGCCGACGGTGTTGAACTGGACTGGATCCGCAACCCCCAGCTGTTCCGGCCCGGCTTCGAGGAGGCGGGCCTCCCGCTGCTCAACGGCTTCATGCGCGAGGTCCGGGCGCTGGCCGACCGCGCGGCGAAGGCCCGGGGCCGCGCCGTCCGGGTCGGGGTCCGCGTTCCCGAGGAACCCGAAACCGCCCGCCGGCTCGGGATGGACGCGGCCGCCTGGATGCGCGAGGGCTGGACCGATCACGTCACGCTCTCGCCGTTTCTGGGAACGTGCCCGTTCGATCCGCCGCTGGAGCTGTGGAGGGACCTGGCGGGCGGGCGGCCGGTGACCTTCGGCCTGACGCTGAACCCGACGGTGTCGCCCTTCCATAGCGCCTCGATCCGGAAAGGGACGCTGCCCGCCGAGCCGGAGCTGCTCCGGGGCGCGGCGGCGGCCGGCTATTTCCGGGGGGCGGAGCGGGTGACGCTGTTCAATTTCTGCTATTGGGAAACGCCCGACGGCAAGCGGCTGGGGGAGCTGATCGCGCTGATGGACGATCTCGGGGACCGCGAGGCCGTCTATCGCAAGGCACGCCGGCACGCGGTTTCCTACAATGAAGTCACGGCGCCCGGAGTCGCGGAGGACAGCCTCCTGCCGGCCTCGTTCCTGCACGGGGCCGGGTCGGCTTCGAAATATGGGAACAACACGATTTCGCTCACGCTTCCCATCGGGCCGGCGCCTGAAGCGGCCCGGGCCAGCCGGGTCATCCTGGGCTTCGCGAAGGACCGGGACCTGCCCGGCGGGGCGGGGGAGCTCCACGTGCGGGTCAATGGCTGCCTGTGCCCGGCGGCGGAAGCGGTTCCCGGGGGCCATTCGCTGCCGGCCCTGGTCGGCCCGGCCTGGGCCTTTCCCGTTCCCGGCGGCGCCCTGCACGACGGCCGCAATGCGGTGGAGATTTACAGCGACGTGAACAAGGGCGAGCTGGTGTGGGCCGAGATTGCCATTGAGTCAAAACTCTGACAACTCCGCCAGCAGGGGAGGATGATCGCTCAGCATCCAGGCGTTCCCGGATTCGTCCTTGCGATGAAATGAGCCGCGATCCAGCGAGGCAAAGCGCACCAGCCTGCGGGCCCAGGCCTCATCGAGCCAGATGTAATCCACCCGCTGCCGCCCGAGGGATTCGTCGTTGGCGGCCGCGGCGGCGTCGACATAGCCCCTGTCGCGCAGCAGGCGGTAGGGCGGGCTGTCGGGCTTGCAGTTCATGTCGCCCATGATCAGGTTCGGCCTCGGCGTGACGGCGAGAACCCGGTCCAGCTCGTTCACCCGCGCCCGGTGGCCCGCCTCGCCGGGGCCGGCGAACCGGTCGCTCGGCAGGTGGACGAGGGCCGCCTCGAGCGGGGCGGCCCCGCACGCGAGCGAGGCCCGCAGGTGCACCCGCTCGTGGGGAGGGCCGGCCGGCGGCCGCGTCCAGTCCGCCAGCCGGGCGGGTTTCCGGCAGAGCACGGCGCCCCCGTAATCGGGACGGATGCCGCCGGCCGCCCGCAGGCTGGCGTCCAGGCCCAGGCGGCGGGCAAGGGTGTCGGCCAGGTCGTCGCGCTGCACCTCCACCAGCCCCAGCAGGTCGGGCCGCTGCCCGGCGTACAGCGCCGTCAGCGCCTCCAGCACCTCCGGCGACTCGGCAACCCGTTCCTCGCCCCAGCGGGAAGGCTGGCCCTGGAACCAGTAGACATTGTGACAGAGGACGATCACGGCAGGTGTTCTTCCCTCAGAGCCAGGCCCTGCTACGGGCTTTCCTTCCAGTTCCCGGGGTAGCAGACGTAAATGTGCTTCACCCGGTCCTTGACGGTATACACCTGCCGCTCGCCCTTGCGGAGGTAGGCGAAATCGCCGGCGCGGTAGGTCTGCCGGAGGCCGTTCGACTCGATCTCGATCTCGCCTTCGAGGATGTAGAGCACATCGTCGACCGGGGCCTTTTCCACCACGGTCACGGAGGCGGGAATCGCGTGGATGCCGCACGACATGGCGGTGTCGCCGGAGGTGTCGAATATTTCGGCAATGACCGAGCCGCCGAACGGCCCTTCCGGGATCGGGGTGAAAACGACGTCGCGTTTCGCTTTTTTCAGGATTCCCATCGCTGCGTCTCCTTGGGTGAGTTCCGACCAGACTACACGTGTCCGATCCAGGCTTCCAGCTCCGATGTCATCGGCCACTCGAGCTGCACGTGCTGCTCGCGCAGCGCGGCGCGAAGGGCTTCCGGGGGAACGGCCGGCAGCTCCGTTTCCAGCCGCTTCGCCAGGGCGACCGCCGTGCCGGCCGCCTGGCCGAGCTGCATGACGGTGCGGCTCAGGCGGCAGCTGGAGGCGGCGATGCTGGAAAAGCCCGCGCCCTTGGAGGCGACGAGAAGGTTGGATTGCCCCCTGGGAACCAGGCACCGGTAGGGGATGCCGTAGGGCTGCTCGAGCTGGCTGCAGCCGCCGCCTTCGCCGTGCCGGTCCAGCGAGTGATCCGCCAGGGCGATGATGTCCGGGTCCGCCTGCCGCGCAAGCCCCCCCAGCAGGTCGGTTTCGGTCAGCATGCGCTCGCAGACGACCCTGCACGTCTCGCGGATCCCTAAAACCGGCGCCACCCAGGTCAGGCGGAAGCGCTGGAATTCCGGAAAATAAGTCTGCAGGAAATGCCAGTGCGCCTTGACCCGCCGGAGGCATTCCGCATAGGCGGCCGTTTCGCCGAGCGTCAAGAACTCGCGGCCGTTCATGGTCGGCAGCATGTTGCAGTTCCGGTCGAGGTCCGGGTATTGGACGCAGCTCATGGGCGGGAACTGCGGGGCCCACCAGCAGGCGGCCGGGATGCCGTCGGGGAGCGGCTCGACCGCCGCCTTGCGGGCCGGGGAGATGCGGTAGATCAGCGAGACGCCGTTGACGATCGGCGCGGATTCTTCCGGGGCGTGGGGTTCGTTGAACAGGCTTCGGGGGTCGTGCCCGATCAGCGTTTCGCAGCCGCACGCCTGGGCGAAGGGTCCCCCCGTGCCGTCAACCCAATAGGGGGCGTCCAGGCGCGTTCCGTCGGACAAGAGGACCGCGCGAATGCGGCCGGAATCCCGCTCGATCCGGGTGAAAGTCGTGTTGAGGAACAGGGAGGCCTGGCCGGTTTCCTGGAGCAGGGCGGCCATGGCGCGGGCCATGGCCTCGGGCAGGAACGGCACGCCGTGCCACGTTTCGCGGCAGAAGGCCTCGTTGGTGGCCTGGCCTCCCGAATGGCGCCGGAGCGAATCGGCATAATGCCGGGAGTGGTCGACGAGCAGTTCCCCGCCGGGAAAGTTGATCTTGTCCAGCCGGTGCGGCCAGTACCAGGCGTCCTGCCA
>JBIIYJ010000319.1:0-6029 GCA_044346855.1 Kiritimatiellia bacterium | reverse complement strand
GCGGGCAAGGGACTGCCCGCCCTACCTGCGCTTCGCGTAAGCGCAAAGTCCGACAGGCTCCTTGCGGCGCCCGCAAGTCCGGCGCCTCCACACGGCGGGCTTCGCAAGCGAAGCCCCTACATCAGGAGCTTTCCCGATGCCCGATGTAGGGGCGCTGCTTGCGGCGCCCGCAAGTCCGGCGCCTCCACACGGCGGGCTTCGCAAGCGAAGCCCCTACATCACCCGAAGGTCCGGCGCATCCACAGCGGGTGCTACGGATACTCGTTGCACAACAGGTATAGGGGCGGAACGTCCTCCTCGATCGCCGGGAAGCGGGGCATCGGCTTGAGAAACCGGTTGTCGCCGGCATCGTCGTTCACGCGCGAGACCTCGCCGCCCAGCACCCGGCCCGTTCCCTTGACGGCGTAGAACCGGTGGTAGCAGTAGGGCGCCAGCGTGATGGACTCCCCGGGCGCCAGGCGGACATACCCGCCCGCCTTCACCCGGCGCGCGATCCCGTCCACGCTCGCCATCACCGCTCCCTTGCGGTCCAGCTTCTCCGTCTTCGGGTCCGCGTTCCAGAGCTGCAGCTCCAGCACCCCGCCCCCGCGGTTGATGATGTCTTCCATCTTGTTCCAGTGGAAGTGGATGGGCGTCTCCTGGTCCTCGCCCACCAGCAGCAGCTTCTCGCAGTAATCCTTGACCGCGGGCTCGCGCTTCTTGGTGAACACGCCGTTCCGGATCGTGAACAGCAGCAATCCGAACGTCGCGTAGTTCCCGCTGCCGAAATCGGTGAGATCCCAGCCCAGCTTGCGCTCCCGGATCTCGTCCGCCTCGGGGCCGGCCTTTTTCCAGTCGGCGGGCGACCAGAGCGCCCAAACGGGCAGATTGAACTTGTTCCTTTTAAGGAAACTGACGGCGGTCTTCAGCTCGCGGTTGATCTCGCTGCGTTTCATGCGGGCCTCCCGGGTGTCAGGCGGACGGTGACGATTTCAAACGGTTTCAGGGTCAGCGCCATCGAGCCCTTGCGGACCGGCAGGGCCTTCATCGGCGCTTCGAGCATGGTCGCCAGGGCGGCCTTCGCCACCGGCAGCGACGTCGACAGGACGCAGGCCGTCGCGGCGTGCTTCGCCTCGTACAGGCGCACGATGCAGTCGCCGCTGCCGTCCTCGGCCGGCTTGACGGCCTCGATGACGACGTTCGGGACGTCGACCCGGAACAGGGAGCGCTCGGCGGTGAGGCCCGGCTGGACCACCGCCGGCACGTTCAGGTCGTAGGACTCGCGCACCACGCCGGACTCGAAGAAGGAGCCGTTCCAGGCGTAGAACGAGTAGGTGAATTCCTGGAGCCCCAGGTCGGCGGTGGCGTCGGGCGCCGTCGGCGACCGGAGCAGGGTCAGCTGGATCGATCCGCCGATGACGTTGACGCCGTACTTGCAGTCGTTCAGGACGGCGGCGCCGCGGTTCCCCTCCTCCAGCGCGGTCCACTTCTGGTTGCAAACCTCGAAGCGGTCGGCGTCGAACGGCAGCGAGCGGTGGCCCGGGCGGACGAGGTGGCCGAACTGGATCTCGTGGATCGCCTCCTGCGCGTGCAGCCCGGTCGGGAACGCCACCTTGAGCATCTTGTGCTTTTCCTGCCAGTCCACGACGGTCTTGAAGTCGAGCCGGCGGCTTCCCCGCCGCAGCCAGACTTCCTGGGTCAGGCTCGAGCGGCCGATCTTCCGGGTGATGCGCAGCACGGCCGCGAGCGGGCCTTCCGTGACCACGTCGATCGTCGCCTTGCCTTCCAGCGGCACCTCGAAGAGCTCGTAATTGGAGTCGATGTCCCAGGCGTCGTAAGCGCGGGGCACGTCCTTGAAGAGCCGGAAGCGGTTCATCGGGGCGCCCGCCAGCTCGGCTCCCGTTTCCAGGTCGAGGAGGCTGGCGATTTCGCCGCGGTCGTTGAACGTGGCGCGCAGATACTCGTTCTCGAGCCGCCGGGTCGTGGCGCGGGGCCCGTAGGGCGCGGCCGTCGCAGCCGGGGCGGCGGTCAGGCTCTTCCAGCCGCAGGAGGGCACCGTCAGCTCGGCGAACTTGTCGCGGCCGATGGCCTGGACCAGCAGGGCCTTGCCGTCCGCCTCGGCGCCTTCGAAGCCCCTGGGCAGCGGGACGAGGACCGGGCGGTCCCAGGACAGGGAATTGAAAGCGGTGACGGCCTTGCCGTCCGCCTTCGCCAAAGTCTGGCAGGCCGATTCGGTCTCCTGGCTCGCGTCGCGCAGCACCTGCTGGTGGAGCGCCTCGGCCTCCTCGTAGACGCGGTGGATGGACGAACCCGGAAGGATGTCGTGGAACTGGTTGAGCAGGACGCCCTTCCACAGCTCGTCGGCCTTGGCGAGCGGGTAGGCCTGGCCGGCCAGCGCCTGCGCGGCCACGCCCCACAGCTCCATCTCGCGCAGCGCAAGCTCGCATTTGCGGTTGCCGCGCTTGACCCGGGCCTGGGACGTGTACGTGCCGCGGTGGGCCTGGAAGTACAGCTCCCCGACAAAGACCGGCAGCGTGCGCTTCTTTTTCAGCTCGTCCTTGAAGAAGTCGATGGGCCCGGAGAGCCGGCACCGGGGCGCCCCTTCGAGATCGCGCTGCCGCCGCAGGAATTCGAGGTGCTGGCGGGTCGGGCCGCCGCCGCCGTCGCCCCAGCCGAACGGGATCAGGCGCGCGTCGATGTTGTCCTTCTGGAAACGCTCGCTCCAGCGCTTGATCAGCCGGCCCGGATTGGTCGGCGAATTGTAGTCCTGGTGCAGGTGCGTGAACACGCGGGTGCCGTCGATCCCCTCCCACCAGAAGGTCTGGACCTTCATGGGCAGTTCGCTGTTGTAGTTCCAGGAGATTTTCTGGGTCGAGAAATACTTGATCCCGCAGCCGGCCATGATCTGGGGCAGCGCGCCCGAGTACCCGAACACGTCGGGCAGCCACATCAGCTCGCTGGTGACGCCGAACTCGTCCTGGAAGAACCGCTTGCCGTGGAGGAACTGCCGGATCATGGCCTCGCCGCCGGCCACGTTCGTGTCGCACTCCACCCACATGCCGCCATCGGCCTGCCACTGGCCCGCCCTGGCCGCCTTCTTGATGCGGGCGTAGAGCTCGGGGTACAGCCGCTGGGTCATGCGGTAGAGATGGGGCTGGCTCTGGAAAAAGATGAATTCCGGGTACTGCTCCATCAGCGCCAGCTGCGCCCCGAAGGTGCGGGCGCACTTGCGCTCCGTCTCGGCCAGGGGCCAGAGCCAGGCCACGTCGATGTGGGAGTGGCCGAAGCAGTAGAACTCGGGCGCGGTGGAGCCGTTCCGGCACGCCAGGGCCGGCTTCAGCACGCTCCGCGCCTCGGCCAGGGCCGCGATCCGGTCGGCGGCCGGCAGCTCGGGGTCGAAGGCCACGCAGAAATCGCGCAGGGCGTCGTCGATTTTGGAAACACGCAGGCTGTCCGGATCCAGGGAGTCGCGGACCTCGATCAGGGACTGCAGGTCGATCCAGGCCTGGAACGCCTCCTCCTCCCAGACGCCGAACGAGGCGTGCGGAATCGTCTTCTGGTGCTCCGGCGGCTCGGGAATGCTCTGCTCGTCATCCAGCACGGGCCCCTTCCCGCATTCCGTGGAGCCGTGCCCCGCATACATCTCGATCAGGATGTCGTAGGCGGAGCCGACCGCGCCCTTGGGGGTCAGGAGCACCTCGGGATGGGCCCAGTCGCACGCGCCCGCCTCGCGGCCGTTGACGATGTAGCGGCCCTCGCCGCCGGGGTTGATCGTGAAGGAGCCGCCTTCGCCGCAGCGGAAGACGATCCGCCGCCCCTTGGCCAGGGCGGGCAGTTCAACCCGGGTGCGCAGCCAGACGTATTCCCACTTGGCGCCCCAGGGTTTTCCCGTGGGCATCCGGGCAAAGGTCTGCTCGAGCGCCTCCTCCGGCGTCAGCTGCTTGAAGGTCTTGAAGCCCGACAGCGGAGCATCGGCCAGCTTGACGTAAATCATGCGCCCGATGGCATCCCGCCATTGCTCGATCTTGGCCCGCCACTCTGAATTCAACGACATAACAAAAGTCTCCCTTGGAAAACCGGCATGATGGCAAGGCACACACCAATATGCAACGCCTTTTTAGTGGCATCCGCGCCCCGGCCTGCTAAGATACCGGCAAAGAGGATCCTTCATGCTGAACGGACTCGACTGCGATTTCGGAATCGGACAGAACGGACTGGGATTGCCGGCCACCCCGGAACCGGCCGATGCGCTGGCCGTCCTGGACCGCTATGGCATTCGGCAGGCCCTGGTGTACGACAGGGGCGCTTTCGAATCCGGCTCCCTGTTCGAGCTCGACCGCCTGCTGGCCTACTGCCGCGCGGCCCCGACCCGGCTTTTGCCGACCCTGCACGCGGTTCCGCCCGACACCGGCGAGCAGCCGCCTCCCGCGGAGCTGATCGGGCGCTGCCGGGAGTCGGGCATCCGGGCGCTGCGGGTTTCCCCCGCCTACCACCGCTTCGTCTGCGACTCGAAGTCCATGGCCGGCCTGTTCCGGCTTATGGAACAGCACCGCATGCCGCTGCTGCATTCCAACATGATGGTGCTGGACCACCCCTGGGAGCACACCCCCTCCTGGCGCGACATCCGCGACATCGCCCTCGCCTTTCCCCGCCTCCCGATCGTCGTGCTCTACACCGGCATGCTCCAGGGGCGCACGCTGTTCCCTCTCCTGGCCGCCTGCCCCAACGTGCTGGCCGATCTGACCTGCTTCTCGTTCCGCTACATCGAGGAGGTGACGGAGCGGTTCGGGCCCGACCGCCTGGTCCTGGCCTCCCATTTCCCCAACGAGGAGCCCGGCGCCTACGCGGCCTGGATCCGCTATGCCGGTCTTTCCGAAGCGGACCGCGACAAGATCGCCGGCGGCACCCTGCGGCGCCTGCTCGAGGAGGCGACATGAGAACGATCCGCGAATGCGTGGAGGCGGGCCTGCCCGTCGAGGCCCCGTTCATCGATGTGCACGGCCATTACGGGCCCTGGCCCGAAACGGTGATCCCGGAGGCCCTCGATCCCGAGAAGAACATCGCCGAGATGGACCGCTTCGGCTGCGACATGGTGTGGATGAGCACGTCGAACCCCGGGTACGCCGGCGACATGCGGCTGAAGAACGACATCGTCTTCGACCTGGCGGACCGATACCCCGGCCGGATCGTCCCCTACTGCACCCTCTCCGCGTGGGAGCCCGAAAAGAACCTGGCCGAGCTGACGCGCTGCCTCTCGCGCGGCCCCTGCATCGGCGTCAAGATGCACCGCTACCGGCAGCCCGACTACTCCATGAAGAGCCCCTTCCTGCAGCCCGTTCTCGAGTTGCTGCAGGAGCACCGGCTGATCTACATGAATCACACCTTTCCCCACCTTCCCGAGCTGGAATGGGCCTGCGGGCACTACCCCGAGCTCATCATCATGGAAGGCCATTTCGCCGAGTCGTTCGCCAACCTGACGCTCAAGTGGCCGAATTTCGTCGATTGCACCTGCGCGGCCCTGGGCTACCGGGAGGTGGAGAAGCAGGTGCGCAAGATGGGCCGGAGCGACACGCTGCTGGTCGGGAGCGATTTTTCACTCTTCACGCTGGCGTTCGGAATCGGGCAGGTCGCGTACACCGATCTTCCCGAGGCGGACCAGCGGGCGATCCTGGGGCTGAACGCGGTGCGACTCCTGGAGCGCACGCGCTGGTTCCGGCGCGACTCGATGTCCAAGTTGACTGGCGGGAACACAACAAAAACGGGAGGCTGGTATGGCTGAGATGAAGGGATCCAAGACCGAAAAGAATCTGTGGGCGGCGTTCGCGGGCGAGTCGCAGGCGCGCAACAAGTACACGTTCTTCGCCTCCACGGCCAAGAAGGAAGGCTTCGAGCAGATCGCCGAAATCTTCCTGAAGACGGCCGAGGAGGAAAAGGAACACGCCAAGCTCCACCTCAAGGCGCTGGCCGGCATCGGCGACACCATTGCCAACCTCAAGGCGGCCTCGGCCGGCGAAGGCGGCGAGTGGACCGACATGTATCCGCGCATGGCG
>JBIIYJ010000077.1:0-18636 GCA_044346855.1 Kiritimatiellia bacterium | reverse complement strand
TCCAGGCGGGCGCGGCGGCGTCCGGGCACCGGGCCGCCTTGTCGTACCAGGCCAGCGCGCCCTCGAAATCCTCGTCCTCCTCGGCCAGTTCCCCGATCAGCATCGGCCAGCGGGAGGCGTCGGGCTCGAGCTCCGAGAGCGCTTTCAGTTCGCGCCGGGTGCCGACGCGGTCGCCGGCCATCAGCCGGGCCTTCATCAGCCGCTCGCGGGCGGACTTGTTCTGCGGCTCGCGATCCGCGAGCCGGGAGAAGCAGATCACGGCCAGCCAGGGCTTGTTGGCCGCCAGGTACTGCTCGCCGAGGTAGTCGTAAAAGGAGAGAACGCCGAGCGGCTCTTCCGCCAGGCGCAGCGCATCGTCAAGAATGGCGAAGACGGCCTCCGGCTTGTCCTCGCGCAGGGCAAGGCCGGCCAGCCGGAGATAGGCCTCGGCCTGCCGGGGGGCGCGTTTGACCAGGCGGCGGTAGGTGCGTTCAGCCTCGGGAAAACGGTTGCAGCCTTCGTAGGCCAGCCCCAGGAGGAACAACAGCGGATCGGAATCAGGATGGAGGCGGAGCCCCTCCTCGAGGGCGGGCACGGCCTCGGAGGCGCGACCGCGGGTCAGGAGAGATTGCCCAAGCCAAAGGTGAAAAGCGGAAAGGCCCGGATCCGCCCGGACCGCCTGTTGAAGGACGTCCGGAAGACGGGGAGATTCGGGCTGATCCGCCTGAAGCAGCAGAAACTGGCTGTAGCGCGCCAAGGCTTCCGCCTTGCCGGCCTCCCGGCCCGCAAGGGGGGGACGCCAGTCCGGCACGGCGTCATCGGGAATCGGCGGCCGCGTCGTTGAACACGAGGCGGCGGCCAGAAGAATCCCGCAGAAAAGAAGCATCCGCCCGGCCGGAGCCGGGCGGACTTTGAGAAGGCTACTTGTTCTTATGACGGCTCGCACGACGGCGCTTGCGGTATTTGTGCTTGGACATTTTCGTGCGGCGTTTTTTCTTGATGGAACCCACTGTCGAACCTCCTCTTAACCTTTACGGAATCACTTTGTTGAGTGAAATTTCAATGATGCCCTCGGCCCCGGCCCGCTTGAGCTCGGGGATGATCTCGCGGACCACCTTCTCCTCCACCACCGACTCGATGGCCACCCAGCCCTTGGAGCCAAGCGGGTTGATCGTGGGCGCGTGCAGCGAGGGAAGGATCCTGGCGATCTCGGCGACGCGCTCCTCGGCGGCGTTCATCTTGATCAGGACGCGGGTCTCGGCGGCCAGCGCGCCCTTCAGCAGCAGGGCGATCTGCTCGATCTTGCGGCGCTTCCAGGGATCCAGCCAGGCCGTCTTGTTGGCGATCAGCTTGGTGGTGGATTCGAGGACGACGTCCAGGATGCGCAGGTTGTTGGCCTTGAGGGACGACCCGGTCTCGGTCAGTTCCACGATGGCGTCCACCAGCTCGGGGGCCTTGACCTCGGTCGCGCCCCAGGAGAACTCCACCTCGGCCTCGATGCCCAGCTTCTTGAGATAGGTCTTCGTCAGGCCGACCGCCTCGGTGGCGATCCGCTTGCCGTTCAGGTCCGCGGGCGTCCGGATGGACGAGTCGTTCGGCACTGCCACGACCCAGCGCACGGGGCGCAGGCCCTGCTTGGCGTAGATCAGGTCGGCCACCTCGACGACGTCCGAGGCGTTCTCGACGATCCAGTCGTAGCCGGTCATGCCGCAATCCAGCATGCCCCGCTCCACGTACCGGCTGATCTCCTGGGCGCGGATCAAACGACCGTCCAATTCGGGATCGTCGATGCTGGGCATATAGGAGCGAGAGCCGAGCTTGATCTTGAAGCCGGCCTTCTCCATCATCAGAAAGGTTGCCTCCTGGAGGCTACCTTTTGGCAATCCCAAAACCAATTTGCTCATGCACCACCTGTTCTGCGTCTGAACTATGTAAGATAAGGGCAAAAATAATAGTCAATACAGACGGATTCGTCCAGTCTTGTTTTCTATAGAGGCAAAACGGGCCGCCCGGCCTTACGGCTTCGTCAGGTCGATCAGGTAAATCAGCGCGCGGGGCAAGTGGAACGGGTCCTTGACCGGCAAGGCCGCGCTGGCCATCTTGCGCCCCCCCCGGTCCAGCCACTGGACCCACTCGCCGGCAGGCGCCGGGTATCTGGCGAAGGCGTAGTCCCGGACCCGCCGGTGCCAGTCCAGGCACCACGCCTCGCCGGTAAACCGGTGCGCATAGGCGGTGGCCACCAGCGCCTCGCAATGCACCCACCAGGCCTTGCAGTCTGACTTCTGCCAGAAGCAGGGCTCCTTCCCGTCCAGGTCCCGCGCCAGAAGCAGCCCCCCCTGCTCCGCGTCCCAGGCCAGTTCCAGATGCCGCCGGATCAGGCGGCAGCAGAGCGGGATGCGGTCCGTCTCCCCGCTCCGTTCGAACAGGCTGAGCAGGAACCACAGCCCCTCGATGGCGTGGCCCATCACGCAGGTGCGGGCCGGGGGCGAATCGTCCGGCGTCCGGTCGAGCCGCACGAATTCCATGATCGCGTCCCGCCCGGGATCGTAGAAATCGTCCAGAATCTCCCGGCCCAGTGAAAGCCCTTTCGCACACAGCGCAGGCTCCCCGAGGGCCTCGCCCAGGTTGTAGAAGAAAAAGGAAAAGATCATGGGAATGCCGTGGGTCTTCATCCCCGGGGGGATCACGTACGGGGCCGTGCCATAACCGCCCGGCCGCGCGAGACGGTCCCGGACGGTCCGCGCGGTCTCCAGCGCCAGGCGCCGGGCCTCGGGGTCGCCCGTGGCGCGGAAATACTCCCCCAGCCCGGTCATCACGAAGCCGTCCACGTAAATGCTGGTGTCGCGGTCCAGGATCTCCCCGTTTTCGCTCAGCCGGTACATCCAGCGGCCGGCGTCGTCGCGCCCGTTCGCCGCCAGGTAGCGGAACAGGTGGCGGGCGAAGTCGAGCCAGTCGGCGCGCTTTTCCACGCGGTTGTAGAGCGCCGAGAAGGTCCACAGGGCGCGACCCTGGGACCAGAGATACTTGTCGTGGTTGACGGCGCGGCCCGCGTCGTCCAGCACGTTGCTGATGCCCCCGAACGCGCGGTCGATCCCGTGCGTCATCCAGAACGGGACGATGTTCTCCAGCAGCGTCCGCCGGTACAGCTCCCCGCATTCCGCAAGATAAGGATTCATGCCCCCTACGTTAGCGTATCCGGCCCGGCCTGTCCATCGTTCGTCAGCCACCAATTGACCTTGATTCGGGGGCCGGGATGGGGCATCCTGTGCCCCATGTCAACACCCGACAAAAAACTATCGCTGGACGTGCTCGCTTCGCTCTGCAAGCGGCGCGGTTTCATCTACCAGAGTTCCGAAATCTACGGGGGCCTGAACGGGTTCTGGGACTATGGCCCCCTCGGAGCCGAGCTCAAGCGCAACCTCAAGGACGCCTGGTGGTCCTCGATGGTCCGCTTCCGCGAGGACATCGTGGGGCTCGAAGCCACCATCATCATGCACCCCGCGATCTGGAAAGCCTCGGGCCACGCCGACGGCTTCGCCGACCCCATGGTGGACTGCAAGGGCTGCAAGAAGCGCTTCCGGGCCGACCAGCTCTGCGAGGAGCAGGGCAAGCTCCTGATGAAGACCAGCGTCGGCTTCGCCCTTCCCGCCGGCATCGTCTGCAGCGCCTGCGGCTCCAAGGACCTCACCGAGCCGCGCGCCTTCAACCTGATGTTCAAGTCGTTCGTGGGCCCCGTCGAGGACGCCTCCTCGACCGTCTTTCTCCGCCCGGAAACGGCGCAGGCCATCTTCGCCCAGTTCAAGAACATCCTGGACACGAGCCGGCAGTCGGTCCCGTTCGGCGTGGCGCAGATGGGCAAGTCCTTCCGCAACGAGATCAACCCGCGCAACTACACCTTCCGCTCGCGCGAATTCGAGCAGATGGAGCTGGAATACTTCATCCGGCCGGACGAGGCCGTCGAGCTGATCTTCGGCCGCGTCACGACCCTGGCCGACAACCCCGACCTGGCGGGCGAGCCCAAGGCCGACTGGGGCTGGGAAGTCTGGCACAAGTACTGGGTCGCCCAGCGCCTGGCGTGGTACCGCAGCGTGGGCCTGCCGGCCGACTCGCTGGTCGAGTACTGGCAGGGCCGCGAGGAGCTGGCGCACTACGCCCGCGCCTGCGTGGACATCCAGTACGCGTTCCCGTTCGGGGTCCAGGAGCTGGAGGGCATCGCCGCCCGCAGCGATTTCGACCTGACGCAGCACCACGTGCACAGCGGCAAGTCGCAGGAAGTCTTCGACGAGCCCCTGAAACTCGCGGCGGCCAAGCTCGATGCGGCCGCCCGCGAGGCCTTCGCCGCCGCCATCGCGGCGCGCTGGGAAGCGGCGGGCAAGACGGGCGACGCCGCCCGCGCCTTCTGCGCCAAGCTGTTCGAGGGCCGCTACATTCCCCACGTCATCGAGCCCTCGGCGGGCGCCGACCGCCTGGCCCTGGCCATCCTCTGCAACGCCTATTCGGAAGAATGGGTGCCGGACGGCAAGACGGAAGGCGTCATGCAGCCCGCCGTGCCGGGCCAGATGCCCCCCAAGGGCTACGAGGCCCGCACGGTGCTGCGCTTCTCGCCCCGCATCGCGCCGATCAAGGTGGCGGTCTTCCCGCTCCTGAAGAACAAGCCCGAGCTGGTCGCCAAGGCGCGCGAGCTGTTCAACACCCTGCGCAAGCGCTGGATGTGCTACTGGGACGAGACGGGCGCCATCGGCCGCCGCTACCGCCGCCAGGACGAGGCCGGAACGCCGTTCTGCATCACCGTCGACTTCGACACGCTGACCGACAACACCGTGACCCTGCGCAACCGCGACTCCATGAAACAGGTCCGGCTGCCGATCGCCACCCTGGTGCAGGAGCTGGAACAGAGGCTGGACAACGCCACGCTCGACCAAGGCTAGCGCCATGACCTTATCCGACATCCTCAAGCAGGTGCAGGCCGGCTCCCTGTCGGCCGAAGCGGCGCTGGAATCCCTCGAACAGAGCGGCGAGGTCAACCTGGGCTTCGCCCGGGTTGACACGGACCGCCAGCGCCGGCGGGGGCTGCCGGAGGTCATCTTTTCGCCCACCAAGACGCCGGACCACGTGGCGCAGATCGCGGAGGCGCTGGTCAAGGCCGGCCAGAACGTCTTCGCCACCCGCGCCTCCCACGCCCAGTTCGAGGCCGTGCGGGCCCGCCTGCCGGCGGCCGTCTATCACGAGATGGCGCGGGCCATCACGGTGGACGTCGCCCCGCTTCCGGAGCCGACCGGGCTCGTGGCGGTGCTCACCGCGGGAACGACGGACATCCCGGTGGGTGAAGAGGCGGCGCTGACCGCGGAGCGGATGGGCGCCCGGGTCGAGCGCATTTTCGACGTGGGCGTGGCCGGCCTCCACCGCCTGCTCAAGCACATCGCCCGGCTCCGCGCGGCCCGCGCCCTCGTGGTCGTGGCCGGCATGGAGGGCGCGCTGCCCTCCGTGGTCGGCGGCCTCGTGGCCCGGCCCATCATCGCCGTCCCCACCAGCATCGGATACGGGGCCAACCTGCAGGGGGTCGCCACCCTGCTGGCCATGCTCAACACCTGCGTCCCCGGCATCACCGTGGTCAACATCGACAACGGCTTCGGAGCGGGCGTCGCGGCGGCCATGATCAACAAGACGGGAAACGAGGGTTAGGAGGATCAGGGTTCAAGGGTTCAGGGTTCAGGGTTCAGGGTTCAGCGGTTCAGGGGTTTAACGGTTTTGAGGTTCAGGGGTCGTAGATCTGAAGGCGAAGCAAAATGAGAATCGAGCGCTTTGAGCAAATTGAAGCATGGCAATTGGCTCGAGAACTGACGCGCAAAGTTTACAGTCTGACCAAGAAACAGGGCTTTGAAAAGGATTATGGACTAAAGCGCCAGGCGCAAGAAGCGGCCGGATCGTCCATGCACAATATTGCTGAAGGCTTCGACTCTGAGACCAATTCCGAATTCATCAGATTTCTGCGATACGCCAAGCGTTCATGCACGGAAGTCCAAAGTGAACTCTATGTAGCGCTGGATGAAGCCTACATTTCCACAATAGAATTTCAAGACGTCTACGAACAGGCCAGGCGCACGCGCGCCGCTATTCGGGGATTTATCAATTACCTCACAAAATGCAAATCATGCAAGACTTCACCGATCCCTGGGCCGCTGGACGCTAAACCATCCACCGGCGAACCGAGAACCCCTGAACCGTCAACCTCTGGACCTTCACCCCTTGAACCCTAACCCCCCTACCCGTGAACCTCTGAACCGTGAACCCTTGAACCCTGAACCTCTGAACCTTCTTTATTTCGACAGTGTCGGCGGTGCGAGCGGGGATATGATTCTCGCCTCGCTGATCGATCTCGGCGTTGACCGGGGCTGGGTTGAAGGCGAGTTGAACAAGCTGGGTGTCGGCACGTTCCGCCTGAAGACGGACGCCACCACCGACAGGGGAATCCGGGGCCTGCGCCTGAGCATGGAGCTGCCCGCGGCGGCGCCCGGGAAACACGCGCACACGCACGATCACGCGCACCCTCATGGGCAGGGTCATGCGCACGGGCACGCCCACGGCCATCCCCTGCACGGGCTCTCCTCCCTCCTGCACAAGCTGACGGGCCACACCCACTCCCATCCGCACCCGGAACCCCCGGCGCACAGCCCGGCGGAAGGCCACCGCGGGCTGCCCGAGATCGAAGCCATCCTCACGGGAGCCGGGCTGCCCGGCCCGGTTCTGGAGAACTGCCTGAAAGTCTTCCGCCGGATCGCCGAGGCCGAGGCGCGGGTTCACGCCACCACCCCCGACAAGATCCATTTTCACGAGGTCGGCGCGCTGGATTCCATCGCGGACATCGTGGGCTGCAACCTGTGTTTGCACCGCCTGGCGGTGGACCGCGTGGCCGTGGCGCCGCTGCCCATCGGCCAGGGAACCGTCACCTGCGCGCACGGTATTCTTCCCCTGCCCGCCCCGGCCACCGTCGAACTGCTGACGGGCTTTCCCGTCTACTCCGTCGACGAAACGAAAGAAACCGTCACCCCCACCGGCGCGGCCCTGCTGACCGCCTGGAAAAACGCCGACCGCCCCCCCTCCCCGGCCTGCTGGGTCAAGGTGGGGCACGGCTTGGGCTGCCACGCGCTGAACGGGCGACCCAACCTGCTGCGCGCCTTTCTCTACCAGGATCTGGGGCCCGCGGCCGGAACGGACGAGTGCCTGGTCATGGAAAGCAACCTGGACGATATCACGCCGGAACTGGTCGGCGCCCTGACGATCAAACTGCTAGCGGCGGGAGCCCTCGACGTCTTCACCACGCCGGTCCAGATGAAAAAACAGCGGCCGGGCATGCTGCTCACCGTGCTGGCGGCGCCCGAGACGCGGGAACTCCTTCTGGATCTTGTTTTCCGGGAAAGCAGCACCTTCGGGGTGCGGGAGCACCGGGTATCGCGAACCATGCTGGCCCGCCGCTTCGAAACGGTCCAGACGGCCTTCGGTCCGATCCGCGTCAAGATCGGATCCTGGAAGGACAGGCCGGTTTCGCAGTCGCCCGAATTCGCCGATTGCGCCGCCGCCGCGGAAAAGGCCGGCGTCCCCGTGAAAGAGGTCTACCTCGCGGCCCAGGCGGCGATGCTTCGGCCCTGACCTGCGGGGCGCCGGGTTCGGGCCCCGCTAATCCACTTTCTCCACGGCCAGATCGGACATGACCAGGCCGCCGCCGCCGACGCATTGCAGACGAAAGACCGACAGCCCTTTCGGTACGGCGACGGGGCGGGTGCGGACCGGGATCACACTAAATTTGAGCAAGGCGAAAAAGGGAAATGCGCCTTCGTTCTGGTCAACCAGGCGCGTTACGGGCAAGTACCCCCTCTCGGTCTTTTTTGTGGCGAAGCGAGTCACGTAGGCGGGATCCGACCGGACCGTCCGGCCGTACAGCAGCGTGCCCTCCGCGGTACAGACCGACAGCTGCTGGTCCGTGCCGCACGTCTGGACGTTGAACGCCAGGCTGACGATGGTATTGGTCTCCTCGCTGTAGACCAGGATCGTGGACTCCGCATCCATGGCGTACCACAGGTTCCAGCGCATGGTGTCGCCCTCAAGGAACGTGAAGGGGACCCAGCCCTTCCCGGGCACAACGCCCTCCGTTTTATTCCTGTTTTTAAACCAGGCCGGCAGGTCGGCCGCGGTGTTGAAGCGGAAGCAGTAGTTCGAGAAGGCGCCGATGCTCAAATAGGAGAAATAATTCAGCCCCAGCAGCGCCAAATCCCGGCCCTTCTCGTTGAGCAGGACTGTCCGGTGGCTGAAATGGCTGTTCTGCCAGTCCCACGAGACCTGTTTACGCGCGTAGCCACGCGCCCCGGTTTCCATGAAGCCCAGCAAGGGGTCCCGTTCGCAGGCCTCGCGGATGAACGCCGGCACCTGGTGACCGGCGTAATCCTCCTCCCCGCTGAAGACGGGGGGATAGGCGACCCGGATTTCGGGGGGCATGAACTGCTTCAGGCTCCCGCTCCAGTAGTAATAATTGTCCACGAGAACGCGCCCGCCTGTTCCCGTTTTTAACGTCGCGATGATCTCCTTGCGGACCTCCTGGGACGCCTTCATCCGGTAATAAAGCGAATACGGCGTCCAGAAAACGGACAGTATGGCAACGGCGGACAAAACGATCCCCAGCCGGTAGGGAACCGGCTTTCGGGCGCCCACGCGCCAGGCGTCGAGCAGCCGAGCCGCGCCGTCCATGCAGGCGGCGGAGAGGGCGATCAGGGCGATCTGGAGGAAGATGATGTAGCGGAAAACGAACCAGGTGAACTTGGGGGGCATTCCCAGGACATAAAGATACATGACGATCGGGAACAGCAGCCAGAACACGAAGATGAAGGCGACCGCCCGGGACGTCCGGACGAGGGCCGCCGCGCCACCAAGCAGCACGGCCAGGCAGAACGGGAACCGCCAGCCCGTGCCCCAGCCGATCGAGCCCAGCATGAGATACAGCTGGTCGAGCCCCGGGCGGATGCGCTCCTTGTCCAGGTCCCAGCGCCACGCGTACAACTGCATGAAAACCGGAATGGCCATGACCAGGAAAACCAGGGCGACCGCGACCAGCTGGCCGAACAGCCCGCGCCGGAAACGGCGGTGCATGGCCTCCCAGGCGAAAAACAGGACGCCGAAGGCGGGGGCCATCAGCAGGGCGTTATGGTGGGTGTAAAGACAGAGAATGAGGGCGACGGCAAAGCCCGCGAGGTGGCGGCGGCGCCCCGGCCCGCTGCCGTACCGGAGCAGGCGCATGAAGAAGCCGAACGTTGCCATGGCCAGCGTGAAAAAGAGGATGTAATTCCTCACCTCGCGCGAATACCACGTGAGAATGAAGCTCGCGGCGCAGGCCAGGGCCGAGAGCAGCGCAACCCGCTTCCCCAGGGCTGGCAGGAGAGCCCAGAATGTGAGCGGAATGGCGACCGCCCCCGTCAGCACGGACAACAGCCGCAATGAGGCCAGGGATGGCGTGACGGCGTAAAAGAGCTTCTGCAGGAGATAATTGAGCGGAGGGTGGCAATCAATGGTCAGCAGGGTCTGGATGAAATCCTTGAGCGTGGCGGTCTTGACCACGCGCAGATTCAGGGATTCGTCAAGATGGGCCTCCCGGAAGCCGATATCGAAGAGGCGGAGGAACAACCCGAACGCCGTGATGCCCAGCAGGATGAGGAGATCCAGGCGGGAAACCGGCGAATCCGGAACCGCATTGTCTGCCGCTCCGGGCGAAACCGGACTCGCCGTCTCCGCCGGCACGGGTGAAACCGAACGTTTTCGCATGTGCAGCGAGCCCCCGCCCTTGTTGATATTCCGGAATAGTGCCGCATCCGCCCGTCCAGGTCAAGATGGGGTATTTAAAATATAACCGATAAGGTTCGTTTTTTATTGTACAGACCGTTTATTTGTCGTTTAATTTTGAAATTATTCCCCATGACAGAGCTTACCGCCCAACCGCCTGCCCCCTTTTTCAGCATCGTGATCCCTGCCCACAACGAGGAAGGCTCCGTGCGGGCCACCTGTTCGGCCATCCTCGCGCGGTTTGAACAGGAAGGGATCCGGGACATCGAAATCCTGTTCGTGAACGACAACAGCACGGACGGAACGGAGAACGAGCTGATCCGCCTGGCGGCGGAATCCCCGCTTGTCCGCTACGTGAACAACAGCCCGCCCAACGGGTTCGGCTACGCGGTGCGGTGCGGGTTGCAGCACGGCCGCGGAACCGCCCTCTGCATCGTCATGGCGGACCTGTCGGACGCACCCGACGACATCGTCTGCTACTATCGGAAAATGAAGGAAGGCTGGGAGTGCGTCTTCGGGTCCCGGTTCATGAAGGGCGGCGCCGTCCATGATTACCCGCTCTTCAAATATGTGATCAACCGCCTGGCCAACTGGTTCATCAAGATCATCTTCGGCATTCCCCACGATGACATCACCAACGCCTTCAAGTGCTACCGGCGCGAGGTGATCGAAGGCATCCAACCGCTGCTGTCCAAGCACTTCAACCTGACGGTCGAGATGCCGCTCAAGGCCATCGTCCGCGGCTACACCTACTGCCGCGTCCCCATCACCTGGCGGAACAGGACAAGCGGCGTGTCGAAGCTGAAAATCAAGGAGATGGGCAGCCGTTACCTGTTCATCGTGCTTTACGTGTGGCTGGAAAAAGCGCTGAGCCGGGGGGATTACCACAAACCGGCCGCCCCCTGAAATCCGCTTTCAACCAGAGCGGCCAGGTCAACCTGGGATTCTCCCGGGGCGGACGCGAACCGCCTCGCCGGCAAGGGAGCCCCGACCGGCCTAGGAATGACCGATCCCCTCGTTTGATGTGTCGCCGGCCGGCCGGACAGGCTGCGTGCGGATTTCATACCGCCGAGTGAAGGGGTTGGACCACCGTTCAACGGAAGCCGGCACCTCGATCCGCCGGCGCAGGTAAATCGTGCGGCCGGCCGGCTTTTCCCAGCCAACGAACGGCCCCCCCACCTGCTGGCCTGACTGGACGCAGGGAAAACCGTTCGGCGCAAACTGCCACCACTGCATGTTGGGGAAAAACCAGAGGGGCGTCACCTCGTTGGCCTTCCACAGCGACGGGTCGCCGTCGGAGGCAGGCCACCCCTCGGGCTTCACCAGCGAATAATCCCACGACACATCGCTGACCACGGTCGTATAGGCGGCCGAAAACCCCAGCGCGTACCAGGACCCGTCCCCCTTCGTCACGATCTCCGCCCGCAGCATGTGCGGCCCGGGCTCCAGGTCGACCGGGAACGTCTGGTAGACGACGGGATGGCCGCCCTCCCCGAGAAGCCGGCCATCCGCAAACAGCCGGAACGCCGAATAGGCGCAGCCCCCGAACAAGGCCCGGGTCGGCTTTTCGCTCCGCCACAGCAGCAGTTTCGCCTGCTCCGCAACCTCGGGGACCGGCGCTTCCGCCATCGCCCGGTAGGCCTCCCGAACCGCCTCCGACCCTTCCCGGATCTCCCGGTAGGCAAGTGCGCGAAGGGCATAGAACCGGCCGAAGGGTTCGCTCCCGAAAAGGGCCGCGAAGTAGGCGCTGCGCTCCTCGGCCTCGCGGTCGAGTCCCACCCGCTCCAGCTCGAAAATGCCGCACATCGAAGCGGCCGCGCCGACTTGCTCGAACGAGGGGAAGCGCTGCTCGAAAGGCGGCAGCGCGCTTCCGGCCGGGCCGGGCTTGTCCTGGTACCAGTAGGTCGCCGCGGACATGTAGCCCCTGGCCCTGTTGCCATCCCCGAACTCGAACTGCATCGCCAGGCTCTTACTGAAGGTGACGGGATCCGGGATCTGGAACCGGTACTGGCAGGTCCGCATGGCCGACTTCTCCAGCAGGCCGTGGAGCGGCTTCTCGAAGAGGCCGTAGTAGTACCAGCCGCCGTTGAAATAATCCTCCAGGCCCGTCCCGTGATGGACCGGCCGGACCCCGCCGTCGCGCATGAAGCGCTCGTCCCCTTCCAGGATGTTCCAGCCGCCGTCCATACCCAGCGCAATCAGGTAGCAGCCCGCAAACGACCCCTTCCCGGCCGTCCGCATGACCCGCAGCGGGCTGCCGGCGTTGATCGCGTGGTTCCAGGCGGCGTGGAAATAGGGCGCCGCGCCAGGGTCGCCCTCCGTGAACTCCGCCGCCCAGCGGACCCGGGCTTCCCGGGGGCCGTCGTTCCTGATTTCAATGCGGGCCCCCTTCCGGAAGGGCATGGGGAAGCGGCAGACGAACGTGCCGTCCGCGTTGGCCAGCGGCAGCGCGGCAAACCGCCGCTGGTGCAGGCCGTTGCAGAAGAAATCCCCGAGCGGAACCTCCACGCTGGGCTCCGCGGCCCCGTCCCAGGTCATCCGGAGAACGAGCTGGCGCAACAGGCGGGCCCGCTCCACGGCGTTGGTGTAAAGCCCGTCCTCGGGCTGGATGGCCAGGGTCTTCACCGTTCCCGCCGCAAAGGCGGGGACCAGGGCCCCGGCCCCCCCCGCCGGAATCACGATCTCCGTCAACGCCAGCCGGGCCGCCTCGGCGGCCATGGCCTCCGGCACGCCCGCCCAGAAGGCGCGTGTTTCCGAAACCGCCCGCAGATCGCCTTCCCCCGGCGCCTTGGGATAGGAGCGGACCGGCGCGCCCGCGGGATAGGTCTCGTAGTTGAAGTGAAAATAGGGACGCGAGTCCGGCCGCGCCTTGGCGATCCGCACCACGATCCGGAGTGATTTGGCGTACGGGAGGGGAATGTAGCTGTACGACCCCCCGCTGAGCCCGTCCGCCAGGGGCGGCTGGAACGGGGCCACCCCGGCGCGCTCGATGGCGAACAGGTCCCGCTCCGCCAGCCGGATGCGGGGCTCGGGCTCCCCGTCGAAATAAAAGAGCCACTCCTCGGCGTTGACGTTGGTCATCCACATCCGCCTCAGGCAGCCCGGGCCCTTCAGGTCCGCCAGCACATACCGGTCGCCCCCCACCCAGCAGGCCTTCAGGTCCGCCCAGTCGGTGTTGCCGCCCATGCGGTCGAAGGACGAGATCATGTCCGACACGCCCTGCCCGCCCGCCGGCGGCGCGACCTGCCGGAGCCGATCCAGCGCGGCCGGCAAATCGGTTTCCCCGGTCCCGGACGGACGGCAGGAAACGGCCAGCGCACACAAGAGAACCAGCCAGGCCGCCCGCAGCGGCCGGCAACGATGCTTATGCCGATTGATCATGGGACTCCCCGCGTGTCGTCGTTCCGCCTCAGCCCTGCCAGGCAACGCCAAGACCATACCATCGCCGCCGCCGCTTGCCTAGGGGAAAGCACGGCAGAAACGCTGAATAGGGTTGCTTTGCCGGGGGCGACAAGGTAGTGTAAGCCTCCTGAAAACAACGGCTTAGACTCCGATTTCCCGAACCTTTTCCAGAAACCGACGCCATGCCCGAACAGCCCACAAAGCCCATCCTGGTGACCGGAGCCGCAGGCGGCGTCGGCCGCTCCGTCTGCCAGGCGCTCGCGGCAGCCGGCCGCCCCGTCAAGGCGCTCATCCTGCCCTCGGACCCCGCCGGCGACGTCCCCCTTCCCCCGGCCTGCATCACCCGCGGCTCGATCGAGGACGCCGCGCTCATCTCCGGGCTGCTGGCCGGCGCGGCCGCGGTGGTCAACTGCGCCGCGCTCCTTCCGGCCTCGGCCCAACTCGGCTGGGACCCCTTCCGCCGGATCAACGTCGCCGCCCCCGTGGCGATTCTCAAGGCGGCCGCCGCAAACGGCGTCCGCCACGCGGTCTTCTTCTCCACCATCAGCGTGATCGATCACGTGGAAAACAATCCCGGCCCGGCGGACCTGTTCCGATTTGTCGAACCGGGCGTCGACGTCTACCTGCGCTCGAAAATCGAACTCGAAACCGCGCTTCACGGGCTGGCCCCGGATTTCCCGGGAACCGTCACCGTCATCCGCCCCGCGTTCATCTACGGCCGCGGCAGCTACGGCGTCTGGAAGGACGGGCTGGAACTGCTGCGCCAGGGCACGATGAGGCTGATCGACGGCGGCAAGGGCGGACTGCCCCTCGTCGGCGCGGACGACCTCGCCGCCCTCGTCCGGGACCTGATCGAGTCCCCTCCCGCCGCCGGGCAGTACAAGGTCGTCATCGCCGCGAACCCGGAAAAAACGACCTTCCGAGACGTCTTCTTTTTCCTGGCCGAAACCCTGGGCGTTCCCGCGCCCCGCTCCATCTCATCAAGGCTTCTGGCGCCGGCGGCGGCGCTCCTGGAAAGGATTCCCCCCCGGCTCCTTCCCGGCCGGCTGCGCCTTCTGACGCGCAACCGGGTGCGCATGTGCGCGCACGGCTACGACCTCTCCGGCATGCTTGAGGCGCAGGCGCTCCCCATGCGCCACGCGGACTGGCGCGCGGGCCTGCGAGGCATGCTCGAGAGCCGTGCCGCGCACGGCGGAAAGGCCCCGCCATGAAAGTCCTCGTCACCGGCGCCAACGGCCACATCGGCGCGAATCTCGTGCGACTGCTCCTCGAGCGCGGCCACGACGTGCGGGCCCTGGTGCGGCCCGCCTCCGACCTGCGCGGGCTGACGGGGGTTGCCGTCGAACTCGTCCGAGGCGACGCCCGCGACGCCGACGCCGTGCGCTCCGCCGTCCGCGACCGCGAGACGGTCTTCCACCTCGCCGCGCCCACTCGGACCGAGCCCGGACTCGAGCAGTCCATCGTCGAGGGATCCCGCATCCTGCTCGACGCCTGCCTGAAAGGCGGAGTCGGCCGCGTGGTCTACACCAGCTCCGTCGTGACCGTCGGCTACGCCGACAGCCCCGCCAACGTGCTCACGGAGGAAAGCCGGACCGAAACCAACGCGTCGGCCTACCACACGGGCAAATGGCGCGCCGAGCAGGACACCCTGGCATTCGGGGCCGCCACCGGGCTGCCGGTCGTCGTCGTCAACCCCTCCACCGTCGTCGGCCGCCTGGACTACCGCATCACGCCCAGCACGGCCCCCCTTTTCCGCTGCCTCCGGAAAGGGCTGCCCGTGACCTTCGATTCGGGCCTCACCATCGCCCCCGTGCGCGACGTCGCCCTGGGCCATCTCCTGGCCGCCGAGCGAGGCGCCCCCGGCGAGCGCTACATCCTCGGCGGGGAGAGGCTCATGATCCGGGATTACTTCGCCCTGCTCTGCCGCCTGTGCAACCGGCCCGCCCCCCGCCTTCACCTGCCCCGGGCCCTGATGCTGGCGCTCGGGCTGGCCGGCTCCGCCGCCGAGGCGGCGGGGTTCCGCAATGTCCCCTTTACGTTCCGCCAGGCCAGCAAGCTGGCGGGAAAATACGCCTGGTACTCGTCGGAGAAAGCCAGGCAGAAGCTCGGCTACTCCTGGCACAGTGCCGAGGAAGCCGCCCTTGACTACATCACGTGGCGCAGGGAAACGGGAGACGCGCATGAGTGATCATTTCGACCAGACTGGAATCGAGCAGAACAAAGACTGGTTCAGCGGCAACACGGACTACTCCGAACGCCAGGAACGCATGCCGTACTACGGCTACATCCGCCTGATGGTCACCCGCGAAATCGCCGGGCAAAACCGCGTCCTCGACATCGGCAACGGCGGCTTCTTCAACTACGACACGACCCTCGCCCGGGCCGTCACCGCCGTCGACCTGTTCGTGAAGGACGGGCCCGGCCCGACCCCGAACACCGTGTTCAAGTCCGGCTCCATCCTCGACCTCCCGTTCGCGGACGGGTCGTTCGACTGCTGCCTGCTCCAGAACGTCCTGCACCACGTGACCGGAAACTCGGTGAAGGAAAACCGGCGCAACCTCAAGCGCTGCCTGGAGGAGATGTTCCGCTGCACGGCCCCCGGCGGAAAGGCGGTCCTCCTCGAAAGCACCGTGCCGCCCTGGTTCTACGGGGTCGAGTGCCTGCTCTTCACCCCCGCCCGCCTGGTCCACCGCGGCGGCCACCCCATCACCTTCCAGTTCACCCCGGAGCAGATCCTGGGGGCGGCCGCGGAGGCCGGCTACGAGCTGCAGGAATACGCCATGGCGCCCGCGCGCGGCCTGCGCATCCTCCAGTTCGGCTACTCCTGGCCCACCTGCCTGACGCCCGCGCGCGTCTTCAAGTTCGTCTTCGGAAAAAAGAAAGCCTGACGCCATGCCCGAGCTCGCGTTCCTCTCCGCCGCCGCCGCCCTGGTGGCCTGGAGCATGATGTATGCGCCCGGGCGCCTCCTGCTTCACCTGCTGGGCCTCCGTCTGTCGCGGCTGGAGACGGCCACCCTCTCCTGGGCGGCCGGCTTCACGTTCATGACGGTCCTCTTCTGGCTGCTGCACCTGGCGGGGCGCCCGGGGCTGATCGCCTGGTACATGCCCGCCGGCGGCCTCGCCCTGGCCGGGCTGGCCCTCCGCCGGCGCCGGCTCACCCCGCCCGCCCCGCCGGACCGGTTCCGCTTCGACCTTCCCCTGCTTGTCCCCGTTTTGCTGTCAACGCTCGTCGCCGCCGCCTTCATGTTCCCCTCCGGGCTCGACGCCGGCGGCACGCTGACCCTCGTCAGCGCCCACGCCCATGACGCCCCCTGGCACATTTTCAACATTTACCAGCTCGCGTTCCGGTTCCCGCCCGAGCTGCCGGGCTTTTCCGGCGTCCCGATGCCGAACTACCACATCTTCTCCGACCTGGCCTGGGCCGCCTTCGTCCGCGCGGGCCTCGACAACCCCTGGTTCCTGTACCTGCGCTTCGCCCCGGTCTTCTACACGGTGCTGCTCGCGCTCTCGACCTACATCACCGTGCTGGCCTGGCTGAAAAACCGGCCCGCCGCCGTGCTGGCCGTCTGGCTGACGGGCATCGCCTCGAACTTCGGCTACGTCCTTCCGCTCCTGGTCGGCCCGGAGAGCTACCGGCACTGGGACTCCGTGTTCTGGTGCTCGGCGCCCCACTCCCTCATCCTCAACCCGGGCATCTCCTCCTCCTTCATGCTGGTCATGGCCGGGATGTGGCTCCTCGTCCGGTTCCTCGACTCGGGGGACAAGCGGCTGCTCCCGCTCATCGGGCTGGTCTGGGGCGCGCTGACCGCGTTCAAGATCTACGCGGCCGTCCTGGTCCTGGCGGCCCTGGCCGTGTGCGCGCTGGTCCGCGGCCTCCGCCGCGAGCCGCGCTTCGCCCTCGCCGCCGCGGCCGCCCTGCCGCTGAACCTCGCGCTGTTTATCCATTTCAACAAGGGGGCGGAAAAGCTGATCGTCTTCCTGCCCGGCTTCAACCTCGCCACGATGCTGACACTTCCGGGCTGGATGGGGCTGATGGAGCCCGCCCGCCTGGTGGACCTCTACACGCGGAACCTGCCGCTGGTGGCCCTGCTCATGGCGGGGCTGGCGCTGGTCTTCCTGGTCGGCAACCTGGGCCCGCGCGGCGCCGGTCTCTTCCAGCTGGCCCGGTGCTGCTTCACCCCCTTCGCCTGCGATCCCGTCCTGCTGTTCGTCACCGTCCTCTCGGGAGGCGCGTTCGCGGCCTCGATCCTGTTCGTGCAGTCGGGCGCAACCTTCAACACGGTCCAATTCTTCTATTATGCGGTCCTTCTCGGCGCCCTTCCCGCCGCCTTCCAGTTCCGCAACTGGACCGCCGGCTCGACCCCGGGCCGCCGGCTTGCCGTCGCGGCGCTCCTGGTCGCCCTCGGCCTGCCCGGCGTCGTGCACGCCGTCTTCTTTTCCCCGATGGTCGGCGAGCGCTACATCGCCCCGCGCGAGTGGACGGCCGGCTTCACCTGGCTGAAGGACAACAGCCCCCGGGACGCAATCGTGATCCGGCCCCTCGACGAGTCCCTGATGAGCGACGCGGGCTTCGCCGCCTGGCTCCAGCTCCAGCGGCGCGGCCGCCTCAGGACGCTGCAGGACTGGGTCGGATTCATGCGCGAAAGCAACGCGAAGCCCGGCGCCCCCGCGCAAGCGCCCGCCCCCGCGCCGCCCCTGAAAGCCGACCGCCCGCTCGGGTGGGGCGACACCACCCTCGTCGCCGCGCTCTCCCTGCGCTCCGTTTTCCTGGAGGACACCATCTCCGCCCAGCTCCAGATGCCCGATGACCGGCTCACGACCCGCATGACGGAGCTCCGGGGCCTCTACCGGAGTTTCTCGGCGCCGGAAGCACGGGCGTTCCTCGACCGCAACGGCATCAGCCATGTCGTCGAGCGGGCGGACATCCCGCTGCCGTTCCCGCCCCTGGACGCGTCCCTCGTCCCGGTCTTTTCCAACTCGACCATGATCATTTACCGGACCGTTCCCGATTGAAATAACCGGCTCGGAGTTGGGTCGTTTGGACTCTCGCTTTCTCCTTGCTTTAGCACAGGCTAAATCATATGATTTTGGGCCTTGAACGTCCGATTATTTCGGGCGACTCGCGATACCGGGAGGGCGTTCCGAGATGAAGGTTCTGGTCACAGGCGGGGCGGGTTTTATCGGGAGCAATCTGGTCGATCGCTTCCTGGCCCGCGGCGACCAGGTGGTGGTCGTGGACAATTTCACCACCGGCAACCGCCGCTTCCTTTCCGACGCCGCCGCCAAGCCCGCCTGCCGGGTCGTGCCGCTGGATCTCTTCAAGGACGAGGGGCTGGCCGACGCGATGGCGGGCTGCGACCTGGTGGTCCACCTGGCGGCCAACGCCGACGTCCGCTTCGGCACGGAGCACCCCGGGCGCGACCTCGAGCA
>JBIIYJ010000318.1:0-6067 GCA_044346855.1 Kiritimatiellia bacterium | reverse complement strand
GCCGCCCCCGGGGGCCCGGCGCCCCCCCCCCGGATGGAATGAGGGCCCCGCGTGTTTGGTCAATTGTGCCTTTGCCAGCAACATGACGGGGAACGCCGGCGGGGGATGGTGCATCAATAACAGCGATACGATCATCTCGGCCTGCGACTTCACCAACAATCTGGCCGGGGTGGCGGGTGGCGGGCTGGCCTATTCGGGTGACCATGGCGGCACGGTGGAGAACTGTCGCTTCATCGGCAACAGAGCCGGGGCCGGCGGCGGCCTTTCTTTCTGGTACGGCAAGGGGGGAGAGGTGACAAACTGCGTTATCAGCGACAACGTGGCGGGTCAGGGGGGCGGGGTCGATACTTCCCCGGGCGGAGGATCGCTGCGGAACTGCCTCATCGCGCGCAATACCGCAACGGGCGTGGGCGCCGGCGTCAACGTCTGCAGCGCCTGGACTGGGTACGACACCCTCATCGCAGCGTGCGTCATTGTCAGCAACACCGCCGGCGGGAAAGGAGCCGGCATCATGGTCAGCAGTTACCACCTTGGCGGTTTCGTGGTGACGAACTCCATCGTCTGCTTCAACAAGGCCAAAACAGACGAGCCAGCGGCGACCTCCCGATTGTGGCTCACGGCGGCGCGTGTCGCCGTGTCGGGCAGCCAGGCGCTGGTTGAAGGCAAGGACGACGTGGACACGGATGTTTTCGTTACGGGCTCGGAAGACCTCGCGCTGACCACCGGGGAAAAAACGCGCACCGCGGGAAGCGGGATTCGGTCTGACGGGAGCATGGGGGCCACGACGACGACCCAGATCGGTCTTCTTGCGACCGTGCCGGCCAATGGCGCCTTGACGAGCGTTCTGTATCCCCGGCTCAAGACGGAACAGGCGCCTGTCTTCACCTCGCTGGCCGGGGGGAAAGGCGTCAAGGTCCAGAGCGGGGCGGGCACGGATTACGTCTTCATAAGTGCCACGCCCTTTACCTTTGCGGAAGACACCATCATCTTTTCGGGCAAGTCCGGCGCGATCCGAATCCGCGGCAACCAGATGGTGCTCAGCCTGGGTGAAGGCGGCTGCATCGGCGCGCATGGGAAGATTCTGGAGTCGGATAAAGCGGCAAGTAAAGGCGAGACATTATGACTATTGAGTATCAAGTGCATGGCGAAACGAAAACGCCTTTGGCGGGAAAGGCGGTGGCGATTCTGGCGCGGACCTTGCGCGAACGGTCCGGCCTTGCCGTGGTCGAAGCCCCGGCCAGAGACGCCAGCCTGGTGCTGGACATCCAGCCAGGCATCGGGGTGGAGGGATTTCGGATCGAGGACCTTCCCGGCGGGCGGGTGGCCATCACCGGGGATTGCGAACGCGGGTTGCTATATGGGGTCGGGAAGTTCCTGCATGATGCGCGCTATGCCAAGGGGCAGGTCAGCCCCGGCCCCTGGCGCGGGGTTTCGGTGCCGCAGTGCTCCCTGCGCGGCATGTACCTGGCCTTGCATAACAACTGCTATTCGTTTGCTTCAATCGATGAGTTCACCCGGTATATGGAGGAGTTGGCGCTTTGGGGTATCAATACTCTGGCCTTCCATATGTCGGTGCCGGCGGATCCACCCACTCCTGAATCGCGCGCGGCTCATGCGCGGAACCGGGCCATTCTGAAGGGCGCCAAAGCCGTCGGCATGTGCATCGCGTTGCTCGATTCGATCAACTGCGGCGATGTCGACGCCCCCCGGGAGGCGTATGCGCCGGAGTTCCCCGATACCGCTCCCGCCCGGCGCGGATTTGCGGGTATCCGCGTCTGCCCCAGCCATCCGGCCGGATTTGATTATCTGTCCAGGAGAATGGCCCGCTACATCGACGGCTACCAGGACATCGGGGTTGATTATATTGTTGCCTTTCCCTATGACTCCGGAGGCTGCGGCTGCATGGACTGCTGGCCCTGGGGCGCCCGCGGCTATCTCACGTTATCCAAAGAGTTCGTCCGCCTGGCGCGCCTGCAATACCCCAAGATCAAGTTCATCCTGGGCACCTGGTGCTACGATGTCGGCGAGAAGCCGGACGGCGAGTGGGAAGGCCTGGCCGCGGCCCTGGCCGAGGACAAGTCGTGGGTCCAGTACATCATGGCCGACTCGCACTTCGAATTTCCGACTTATCCGCTTGAGCACGGCGTGCCAGGCGGGCTGCCGATGATCAATTTCGCCGAAATCAGCATGTGGGGCCGCTTCCCGTGGGGCGGCTTCGGCGCCAACCCGTTGCCGGAGCGGTTCCAGCGCATCTGGGACGAGACCGAGCGAAAGCTCGACGGCGGGCTGCCCTATTCCGAAGGGATTTTCGAGGACATCAACAAGGTGATCTTCGCTCGCTTTTTCTGGGACAAGGACGCGAAGGCGTCCGATGCCGTGCGCGACTACATTGCCTTCGAGTATGGACCCGAGGCGGTCGACCTGGTGGCGGAAGCGATCGATCTGCTGGAGCGCACATACCCCCGCTCCGATTGGCGGAGGGAGGACGTGGAGCGGGCCTGCCGGCTGATGACGAGGGCCGATTCCATGCTGTCAGCGCGCGCACGCGCGTCCTGGCGCTGGCGCATCCTTTATCTTCGCGCTGTGATCGACCTTGAACTCATCAACAACGGCAACGTGCCCACCGACCGCTGCGACGAGGCCTATGAGGAACTGATCCGCATTTCCCATCTCGAGGACGGCTGGTTCTGCGTCACCCCGGCCTCGCGCGCCTACCAGGCGCGCCATGCGGCAAAAGAAAAGCGCGGGGAGTCTTCCGCTCCCCCGGGCCACGAGACGAGCCAGGCCTTGCCTCCGGGGTCTGACCAGGGGGAGGCGAAGGATCTCTCCGCGGCAAAGGGGTAGGCGAAGGGGAAATGTTGGAACCGTGTCTTCCGTTCGCCGTGTTCCACCGTGGAAAGTCTTCTCTGGAGGCCGGCAGGGGGGGGGCACGGAAAGTCGCTTACGGCGCGAAGCAGGTGGCCCGGGCGCCAACCAGGCACATGGCGGCGTCGCAGGAGTTCACCGGGTAGCGTCGCTTTGGACTGCTACTCCGGCTCCGCCCTCCAGGTTGCGGGCGAATCAACCAGTTTGCGTGTAAGGAGCAGGGCCGGCCCTTCGACAGGCTCAGGGCGGGGCCGCCAAACTGCCCCGATGGCGGAAATGCATTGAATTCGGGCAGGATATGCCCGATGATACGGGCGCATGACACGCGACGAAGGCAGTCTCAAGATCGGCTTGATGGGCGGGACGTTCAACCCGGTCCATCTGGCCCATCTTGTGGCCGCCCAGGACGCCCGTGAACTGTTCGGGTTGGATCAGGTCTGGTTCATTCCCTGTTCGCGGCCGCCGCACAAGAGCCCCGGGTGGCTGGCTTCGGGCGCGGACCGCGCGGCCATGCTGAAGCTGGCGCTGAAAGGCGTCGACTGGGCCCGGGTGAGCGAGGTGGAGCTGAAGCGCGGCGGCGTCTCCTACACGGTCGAGACGCTGCGTGAGCTGCGGCGCCTCCACCCGGCCTTCCGGTTCCATTTCATCCTGGGGACCGATTCCCTGGTGGAGCTGCACCAGTGGCGCGAGATCGACGCGCTGCTGAAGCTTTGCCGGTTTGTCACCATCGGGCGTCCCGGCTGGGATCCTGGAGCGCTGAACGAGCGGAGCCTGGGCCTGGTGAAGCCCTGGCCGGCCCGCCTCCTGGCGCAAGTCAGGACCGGCCACATGATCGGTATTTCATCCACGGAAATCCGGAAACGGGCCGCGAAGGGGTTGGGCCTGAGCTACCTGGTGCCGGACGCCGTGGCGCGTTATATCACGAAAAAGGCGCTTTATGCGCCCGGGAGACTGCATGACCTCGACTGAAATCGCCTCTGCCTGCAAGGAGGCCCTGGATGAATCCAAGGGCCGGGACATCGTTATTCTCGACCTCCGGGAGCTGTCGAGCGTGACGGACTTTTTCGTGATCGTTTCCGGCTCCAGCCAGCCGCACCTGCGCGCGCTCCAGGAGAACGTGCACGCCCGGCTGAAGGAGAAGGGGGTCATGAGCTACCGGCGGTCATCCGATTCCGACGGGGCCTGGATGTGCCTCGATTACGTGGACGTGGTCATCCACATCATGAGCGAAGAAGCCCGAGCCTACTACAATCTCGAAGGCTTATGGGCGGAAGCTCCCCGGGTGTAGTGTCCGGATTCTCCTCGTCGAAGCCCAGTTCATCCTCTGGGAGCAGACCCTCCAGCACCAGCAAATGGCGGGCGAATTCGCTCTCGTCCCAGCTGTCCGCTAGGGCAACCTCCGTTTCGGCCTGATGGCCGACCGAGGAGACCATCCAGAACTGCCACTCGTCGAGCAGGGCGGTCCGCCCGGGGGCGGCGGGGTTGTCCAGCCCATCCAGGGGGATCAGCCAATGGCCCGTGCCCAGCAGGGCCAGGAGCAGGGCCGCGATAGCCGCCAGGATCAGGGGGGCGCGGAACGACAGGAGCCTCCGGTTCGTCCGATCCTCCAGTGTGGCGACCGAAAGCACGGGCGCCCGCCGGGCCGGCAGACGGCGATAGCGGGCCAGGATCAGCCGGTTTTCAGCCGCCAATCGTCGGCACGCGGCGCAGGCGCCGAGATGCAGGTCCAGCTCGCGGCTGTCCGCCGCGTCGAGTTCCCCCGTATCGGCCGCCGGCATCAGCCGCCGGGCCTTTTCACAGGCAGTTTCGTTTTTCATTTCAACCCCTCCTCTTCAAAAGTGTCTTTCAGCGCGGTTCTCAGCTTGTCCAGCGCGTATTGCATGCGCGCCAGGGCCGTATTGATGGAAACCCCCTGAAGCCGGGCGATCTCCTTGAACGGCAGGTCCCCCTCGGTCCGCATCAGGAAGACCTCCCGCTGCTCGGGCGGCAGGCCTTCCACGGCCTTCCGGATATGCCCGCCCAGATCCGCCGCCGCCGCATTTGCGGCCGGATCCGGTTTGTCCGACGGCCAGCGGTCCTCACCCGATTCCGTTTCCAGCGGCGCCCACCGGCTTGAGCGCCGCGCCCTGTCGATCACCAGGTTGCGGGAGATCCGGAACAGCCAGCTGAGCGGTTTCCGGCCGTCGAAGTCTCCCAGGGCTCTCAGCGCCCGCACCCAGGTTTCCTGGTACACGTCATCGGCGTCGGACGGACCCGCCATCCGCAGGATAAACGTGTAGAGCGGCCGCTCGTACCGGCTGATGAGGAGGCTCAAGGAGTCCTTGTCACCGGTCCGATAGGCTGCCAACAGGTCGGTATCGCTGGGTTCCCTGTCTGCCATAGCCGTTCTATCTGGTAAAACGGCCGGGGATGGCATATTATTGTTCATGGGATTTTTCAATTCGTCATTGACTTGAAAGGTCCGCTCTGTAATATCTTAGGGCGTTTCATACGAATCTGAAGAAGGAAAAAGATAAGATGCCAAATATCAAGAGTGCAGAAAAGCGGATGCGCCAGTCGCGCGTGAACCGGGTTCGCAATGTTTCCACCAAGAATGCCATCCGGACCTTGCGCCGCAAGTTCGACGGCAGCATCGAAGCCGCTGAAAAGCCCGCCGTGGAAGCCCTTTTCCGCGAATACTGCTCCTCCCTTGACAAGGCCGTCAAGCGCGGGATCCTGAAGAAGAACACGGCTGATCGCAGCAAGCAGCGCGCGGCCCTTCGCATGAAGAAGACGCCCGCGGCCTGATCACCAGAACTCAACGACATTTTTCACAATCTGGTGGGCCAGGTCGTCGGAGACGCGCGGTTGCGCCGACAACCTGGCCTGCTGGCTATCGCCTATCGTACGGAAAGTCGACTCTCCCAGCACTTTCCGCTTTGCGATCAGCACGGTGCCGGTTTTCCGGTCCGTCAGGGTAATCGACGCTTCCACGATCATCCGGTATTCGTTGGGTTCGGCCGACCGTGTCTTGGAGAAGCGGACCGCATCGAAGCGGGTTTCCATCAGGGTTGTTTCAAGGACCAGGTCGGCCGATGAGCCGTCGGTCACGCCCAGTGATCCGTCTCTTTGGAATTCGCTCAGGGCTGCCTTGGTCGACGCGAATTCGAGGTTGGGTTCCCCGGTTTTGTTGACAAACGGCTTCACATGAACGGTCTTGTAC
>JBIIYJ010000317.1:0-6070 GCA_044346855.1 Kiritimatiellia bacterium | reverse complement strand
TTCGTCCGGTTCCCCACGGCATACACCCAGCTGCCGGGGGCGAGGCTGGCGTCGCCCCCGAAATCGGCCAGCGCGCCGCAGGCGGAGGTGGCTTCGCCCGTCGCGCCGCCGTAGAGAGTCAGGAACCCGCCATTGGTCAGCGAAAGCCCGCCACCGGCTTGCAGGACCGCCTGTTCGGGCAGAACGAGCCCGCCACCGGCGCCGCAGTCGACGCCGTTGCTCAGGCTAAGGGCAAATCCGCTTTCCGCGAACCGGACGATGCGATTGCTCAGGATCAGTGAATCGCCCGTCCAGTTGGTGATCCCGTGAATGCGGACATCGGCGAAATTTTCCATCGATTCCGAGAGGAAAAGGGTGTCCGGGAGCCAGACGCTTCCCGCGTCGCCTGGCAGGGCCGTGACGCCGCACGCGCCGGGCGCCGTTGAAAACCGCAGTCCCTGCGCCGGCAGGTTCGCCTGGGCGGCCACGTCATAGGATACCGCAACCCGCCCGCCGCCCCCGCCCCCGCCGCTTCCCATGGCAGAAAAGAAAGAGTTGCCGCCGTTTGCGCTCAACAGGCCGCCCCCGACCAGTTCCGTGCAGGAAATGAAGATGGCCCCGCCGGAGCCGGCGCCGCCATACGAGGCCGGGTCCATGCCGTTGGCCGCGATGGTACCGTCGATGGTGGCCCTCTGCACGGCCTCGATCCGCACGGCGCCCCCGCCGGAGCCGGCCAGCGAGCCGGCGCCCCCGCTGCCCGGTTGTCCGGGTTCGGGTATCGAATCGTTGACCGCACCCCCGGGCCCCGCCATGCCCGCGCCGCCGGCCCCGCCGTGGCCGGCCCCGCCGCCGTAATAGGAACTATCCACCGCGAGCCTTCCTTTTCCCGGCCCATTCCCTTCGCCTGAGGCCGTGACGGAGCCGGCAAAGCCCAATCCGTCGGCGGCAATCACCGCTCCGGATTCGAGAAGAAAATTCGTGCAGACGAAATAAACGCGGTTCGACATCTGGCTGTCGGTGAACGCCGGCGCCAGCGTGACCCGGCCGCCCGCGCGCACCGTCACGCCGGAAGCGGTCAGCATCGCGGCCCAGTTCGTGAACATCAGCGTCGCTCCGTTGCTGATCGTCAGGGAGCTGACCCGGCGGGCGTTTCCGAAAACGACCCTCCCGGTCGCCAGGACAACGTCGTCATACACCCCGGGCATGCCGTTCGGCTGCCAGTTGGTGTTGCTTTCCCAGGCCCCGTTTCCGCTCCACGTTTTCGTTCCCCCGCTGGCGGAGATGAAGACAGCCGCCAGCGAGCGGGGCTGGGTCATATCGACGCTCAGGGGATTGTCCGTTTCGTGGCCGGCCGGCACATCGCCCGTCCACAGGGAAAAATCATAGCCGTTCGACGCCACCGCCTCGATTCCGGCCACCGTTGTCCCATTGGTATACCAGCCGTTGAGCGCGGAGCCGTTGACGGAGCCGTTCGAAACGGACGAGGAAACCAGGTTGAACTGATAGAGGTTCGTCCACGCCCACGTCAGCACCAGGTTGTTGGTCAGCTGAACGACCGCGTTCGTGGTTGCACCGGACGAGATCTCCGGGCCCGCCGCCGACGCCAGGCTCCATCCGAGGCAGGCCCAACCCAGACCGCTGCCGGCGAGCACGGGAGACGCCACGGAATTCGTCACCCAGGCGTCCGCCCCCGCATACGGAAGGGTTCCGTAAAGCTGCGGCGCGGGCAGGCCGATATCCTGGGGAGTCCCGGTAACGCGCAGAGTGAAGTTAGTCGTGAGGAAAACGACCGTTCCGTTGGTGCCGTTGTATACAGAAGTTTTGCCGACCCCGCCCGTGGCGGTGATCAGCGCGCTCCGCGGGCTGTAGCCGCCGAACTCGCGAAGCCCGGCAATCGCCTGGCCATCGGCCAGGTTCTGGCGGGTCGCGTCGTCCAGCCCGAGGGCGACGGCAATCCGCCCGCCGCCGCCCGCCCCGCCGGTTCCCGCCGTCAGGGCGCCCGGGTTGCCGCCCTTGGCCGAGAGAACGGCGCTCGTGGCCATGCCGAGGCCGCGGCACATCAGCATAATCGAGCCGCCCCCGCCGCCGCCGCTATAGGTCGTCGCGAGGCCGGAAAGGGCATTGGCCGTGAGCGTTCCGCCCAGGCTGACATCGCCAAGCGCCTCGATCCGGATCACGCCGCCGCCGGCCGCCCCCTGGGGGCCGCCGCCGCCACTGCCGGGCTGGATCGGCATGTTGGTGCGGTCATAGGGGCTGCCTCCGGTGCCGTTAGAGCCGTTCGCCCCCCGCCCGCCATGCCCCCCGCCGCCGCCATAATAGGTTGTCACCGTTCCGCGGCCGGGTCCAAACCCGTTGTCGGTGATCGGAGCGCCGCCCCCGCTGAATCCGGATCCATTCGCGTTGAACCCGGCGCCCGGGGCGACCACGAGACGGCCGGCTCGAAACAAAGGCGAGCCGGCGGCATTGTTCGTCACCATCGGGGCCACCAGGCTCGGGTCGCTCTCCGGCACGGAGCCGGGATACACCCACGAATTGGGGGCGACGACAAGCGCGCCCGTCACGCTGACCCGCGCGCCCCAGGAAACCGCGGCCGAACTGGTCAGGCCGCCGTAAACGACAAGGGATCCGCCGTTGGTCAGCACCAGGTCGCCGCCACAGTTGAGGTCGCAATATTTCCAGAATACCAGCTCGCTGTTCGTCGCGCAAAGAATGCCGTTCGTGGTCGTCAGGCGGAAGCCGTCCTCCCCGAACCAGATCGTCCGGTTGGTCAGGGCCAGGCTGTCCGGCGCCCAATTCGTGACGCCGAACAGGCGGACGTTGAGGAAGTTGGGCAACGTCCCGGAAAGCAGGAGTGTATCCGGCAGATAGACGCTGCCGATGAACCCGTCCATGATGCCGGGGCGGGTATCGATCCGGACTCCCTTGGCGACCGAAAAGCGGACCAGGGGGCGGGGTGCGGCGGACTGGAACGCGGGATCGTAAACCACGGCGATGCGGCCGCCGCCCCCGCCGCCCCCACCGCCCGAGCCGCTGACATCCGGCCCGTTTGCGCCGTTCGCCGTGAGAAGCCCGTTGCTGCTGCCGTTGAAAGTCCGGCAGGTGATGTAGATCGAGCCGCCCGAGCCGCTGCCGCCGTAGTATCTGACGCGCGATCCGTCAGCGTTGATGGTTCCCTCGATGGTGACATCCAAAGCGGCCGCGATACGGACCGCTCCGCCCCCGTCTCCGGCCGGCCCGCCGCCCCCGCCGCCGCTGCCGGGAGACGTGGGGCTGTTGGTCGAATCGTATTCTGTGCCGCGGCGGCCGGAGCTGCCGTTGCCGCCCCGTCCGCCATGCCCCGCCCCGCCGCCGAAATGCGTGGAGGAAATGAGGCCCTTGCCGGGCCCGTTTCCATTTTCGGTAATCGTGGAGCCGCCGCGGTACCCGCAGCCCTGAAGGGCGATCCGGCCCCCCTTGTTCAGGATGAAATTCGTGCAGACGATGTGAACGCGGTTGGACATCTGGCTGTCGGTGAAAGGGGGCGGGTTGCTGATCACGCCCGCGTTCCACACGGTCACGTCAGCCGCCGTCAGGGTCGTGTCCCAGTTGGTGAAGACCAAAACCGCGTTCGTCAGGGTAACCGTGTTCAGGGCCGGAGTGCTGTTGCTCAGGATAATCGTTCCGGTTGCCAGGGTCGCCGATTCACCGGCCAGCGGAACGCTGTCGGCGGGCGACCAGTTGGCCGCGTTGAACCAGTTCCGATCGCCGGCGGCGCCGGTCCAAGTCCTGTCGGCTGCCTGGCTGGCGGCCACCCCGGACAGTAAAATAACGAAACCCAAAAGGCCGGACAACTTAAACATAGCACACCCTCCAGGAGAAATTGTTCCCTCAGGTGGTACATTATAATAAGAGAAACCCTGTGTCCAGCCGGCGGCTGATGAAAGATAGTCTCTCGCTATGATACCTCGAGAAGCCGAGGGGACTGGCCGGGGTTGATGACGACGCGGGCGGATTGAGGGCCCTCAATCTCCAGGAGCCAGCCGTGCTCCTTCCGGACTAGCTGCACCTGCAACGCGGAATCCACCGTTGCGGGTGTGGCCTGAAAGACGGTGATGAACAGCGCGGTGCGCGACGGGGATACGTTTGAAATAGCCAGGCAATCGATCTCCCGGTCCGGATAGGCGGGCGGGTGAGCCTTCACCTGGTCCTTGAACGTCCGCCCGCGGCAGTCGCCGGGGCCCGCCGTCAAAACCCGAAGCGCGCCCCGGGCGCCAGTCATCCTCCATTCGTTAACGCCCGAGGAAACAAACGGCGCCGGCCCGTGGAAACGCTGCTCGAAGGTCGAGTTCTTTCCCGCCTCCAGCTCGTCCACCACGACCCAGAGATTCGGCCGGCCATACACCACGTGGCGCAAGAATGTTTTCAACTCCGCCCCGGGCTGATACGCCGGCGCCACATCGCCCGATACCACCACATACCGCGGATGGTGCTCCGCCCGCACAATCCGCCCCTCGGGCTTCCCGCGGCGCATCTCCAGGTCCTCAAACCAGAGCCCGCCTTCGCCGGTCTGCCCGATGCCGTTCACCAGCACCGTGTTCTGATACGACGTCATCTTGAGGGTGTACCCGTCGTCGCGCAGCAACCAGTCCCCGAACGCGTGAATCATAAGGTGGCCGGCATCGGGATGCATGTGCCCGCCCGCGATATTGTGCCTGTAGCGGCGTGCATGATAGCCGGAATTGGGACCACACTTGAACACGGCCAGAGACGCCTCCGGCCCCCATCCGCTCCGCATCAGCACCAGGTCCTTGTCGGCGAAATGCGCAAACGGTTCCGTCCTCTCTGGCGGAACCGGGACAACCGCGTCGTCGTGGCACAGCAGATTCAGGAAACAGGAGCTGTCGGCGCAGACTCCCGCGGCCGCCGTCTCGTTGGCCAGCCATTGCGCCCGGCCGTCTCCATACCGTTTCGCCACCACGCGCAGGTGGGCGTCGGGCCCATGCCAGTGCACCTCGTCCGTGTCGCTCGTCTGGACAAAGGCGACGGGATACCGGGAATCCGTCATGGGTTTCCACGCGCTCCGCGGAAGCATGCAGTGGATCATGTAGCCGGGATAATTCCGCAGGAAGGCGTTGCGCTCGAAAAAGTCCTCGCCGAGCAGCCCGTCCGCCAGCAGCATGGATTTGAGGAGGAAATCGAGGTGATACTGTCCATAGGCCTGGCCCTCGGCGGACGCGCCGTCGGGTCCGAGCGCCTCGCTCATGAGCCGGAGCTTCTCGAGCCCCATGCGAAGCCAGCGGCCAGGCCCGTTCACCTCGCCCCACAGGGCGCAGCCGGCGGCCATGAGCCCGCCCTGGACCACTTCCATGTGATTCCAGGCGTAGCAGACGGAATAGGAGTCGGCGAACGAGACGAGGTGGCGGTACACGCTCTCGGTCCGATCGGCCAGTGTCTGCCGGATCAACTCGCGGGTCGGCTCGTCCAGCTCATCGTAAAGCCAGTCATAGGCCAGCGCCATGCCGTGGGCCCAATGGCCGTACTGGAGGCTGGTGGTCCAGTCGGCACGGGCAGCCATGGCGGCGAAGCAGGCACGGGCGGAATCAAGGTAGCTCGGCTCGCGGGTCATGCGAAACGCCACGGCCAGGTGGGCGAGCCAGTCCCCGTAAGGCCGGAGATCACCCTGGAAGTCAGGCGCGGCTTTAGACTGGGCCATGCGGATAACCCGTTTCAGGAAAGAAGACCAGGGCTCCTGGAGTGTTTTGGAGCGGATGGCCTCGATTTCGTCGTTACCGGCGTAGAGCCTTGGATGGACGCCCTCGAAACATGTTTCCAGAGGGGTCGCGGAGTTGACGATGTCGGTGCGGCCGAACGGCGTGGTTCTCATGGGGGCAAGATGGCATAAAGCGGATACGGGAGCAAGGGATCAATGGGGGTCAGGGGTTCAAGGTTCGGGGTTCAGGGTTCAGGGTTCGGGGTTCAGGGTTCAGGGTTCGGGGTTCAGGGTTCAGGGTTCGGGGTTCAGGGAAATGAAATTCGATAGGCTTGAGGGGCGAATACGGGTATGCTTCGGCGACAAGTGACTTTGGGAGGATGCCATGGTTGAATCCGTTAT
>JBIIYJ010000076.1:0-18717 GCA_044346855.1 Kiritimatiellia bacterium | reverse complement strand
TTCCTCGCCTCCGTTCCCGTGCGCACCTTCGCCTTCCCCGTCCCCGCCGGGCCCCCCGGCGTTTACCGCGCCCTCGTCACGGGCGGGCCCGACCATGTGGTCACCCTCCGTACCTCGCCGGCCCTCCCGTGCGCCCTGGCGGGCACGGTCAATTGGCTGCACGGCCGCGGGAGCCAGTATAAGCGTTCCTATTTATACGTGCCGCGCGGGGCGAACAAGCTCGACCTGATCCTGCTCGAGATCGACCAGCCCGCCGGCCGCTCGCTGATGCTGAAGGATTCCGCCGGCCGGCCCCTGGAGCTCAAGCCGGCCGGAAAGGGCGGGGAGGATGGCGAGGCGTCCGCCGCCCCGGGCCGCACGGTCTATTCGCACCAGGTGGTTTGGTTCGCCGCGCCCGGCGCTCTCGACGACCAGGTGCTGACGCTGGAGGTCGCGGACGGCCCCAACGATTACCTGGTCACCGCCGCCTTCGAGATGGCGAACGACCGCCCGCTCAAGCGCCTGAAGTATTCCGCCAACGCCGTCTTCGCGCCGGATCCGGAAACCGCCAAAGCGGTCCGGGGCGGGGCGATCTACCACGACGGGAAGACCTTCTGGCACGGCTACCAGGTCCGCTTCCACGACTGGCTCAAGACGCTGGCTCCCGCGGACGTCGAGATCCCGGCCGGCCTTCCCGCCCGGCCCGGGTTCCATTCCGTGGGGTCGCACCAGAGCCCGGCCCGCGAGTCGGCCGACCGGCTCATGCACGATTACCCGGCCCACCGGAACCGGCAGGCGCTCAACGCCGCGCTGCGCGAGATGGGCAGCGGGCTGAATGCGATCGGGCCCGGCGACATCGTGCTGCAGGGGCCGGTCAAGAACCTGGCCTACGAGATGGGCTGCTACAGCTTCTTCTATCACCGCCCCGCGTGGCGCATCCTGCAGGACTCCGACGCCCCCGAGGCCGCAAAGGGCCCGATCCGCGAGTTCATCCTGATGGTCGGCGACCGGCTGGCCTTCTGCCGGGGCGGGGAGCTGATCAACGGCAACGCGCTCGCCAGCCTCGTGGAAGCCCTGCGCTACTGCGCGGAGGCCTCGCAGGATCCGCTCCAGAAGTCGCTCTTCGACACCTACTGGGACCGCTTCTCAAGCGGCGGTTTCGGGGACAGGATCGGCATCGGGCCCTCCGGCGGCATCCAGGAGAGCTTTGGCTATGACCACAACTACGGCAGCTACGTGCTGCGCGGCTGGCTGGCGGTGAACGCGGACCTGAAGGATCCCCGGCTGCTGGCCGCCTACGACCGCGTCCAGAACCTCTACAGCTACACCCACAGCGAAGGGGGCGCGCAGGCCGCCGCCTGGTCCTCGCGCACGGAGGGGGGCACGGCGGGCGGGACCTATTCCGCGACCAACCCCGCGCATCGCTGGAAGGGGTACGGCGGTCCCGATTTCACCGAGAGCGTGAACGGCGGCAATGAATTCTTCGCCGCGCGGCGGCCGGGGTATTACGCCCTGACCTACCACGGCCGCCTCTCGCCCTCGTGGTTCGCCGACGGCTTCCAGGGCCAGGTCGGCTTCGGCGGCGGCATGCTCTGCCAGCTCCACATCCCGGGCGCCGGACAGGTCCTGGGCTCCTCGCTCAACGGCGCCTATGGGTCCGGCATGCACCTCTCCAACTGGCGTCAGTTCCACCTGCATTCGGTGGCCGGGACGCTGCCCGACGGCGCCCCGTTCGTCACCGCCAACAGCGAGCACCCTGACGCCCGGCTGGAGGGCAACGTGCTCACCAGCTCGGGCGAGGTGCGCCAGTCCTCCCTCCAGGTTTTCCGGCGGTATGTCTTCGATGCCGACCGGATCGTTTGCGGCGTCCGGCTGGCGCCCTCCCAGGCCGAGTCGGTCCTGGACCTGTGGGGCGGCCGGTCCGGCTGGCGGGGGCGGGTGGGGGAGGCGTGGGAGCTGATTCCCTTCTCGAACGTGCCCGAGAAAAAGCGCGGTCCGAAGTCCCAGCCGACCCGCGTGTTCGCCATCGACCCGGAAGGCGGGATCCTCGGCCCGCTCGGCACCAACCTGGTGACGGCCGCCTCCGTCCGCATCGAGCGGCAGGGGTTCGGCTGCCGGATCGAGTTCGAGAAGCCGCTGCCCGTCAAGCGGGGCGCGAACGATACCGTGATGATCCGCCTCGCCGGCGAGCCGACCCCCGCCGGCGCCGTTTCCGTCAGCTACAACCTCATCCCCTTTGTCGATCCCGCGCCGGCCGGAAAGGCCGAACCCGCGAAAGGACCCTGACCATGCGCGTCCGACCCGTCTTGTTTGCGTTCGCCGCCGCCGCCCTCTCCGGACTCGGGATCGCTCCGGTCCGGGGCGACCTGGTCCTGGCGACGGAGGGAACCGCCGCCTGCCCGGTTGTGGTTGAAAAGCGCCACGAGGAGGCGGGCAAGGCGTTGGCGGACTATCTCAAGCGCATCTCCGGCGCGCCGTTCCGGGTGACGGTCACGAACGCGATTCCGGCCGGCAAGGCGATCCTGGTGGGCAATTTCGGCTCGACCGCGATGGCGGATCTGCCCGGCGACAGTTTCCGCATCGATGTCACCGGCGAGCGGCTCCAGATCTCCGGGGCCACGCCGGCCGGCGTGAGGTTCGGGGTGTTCGCGTTCCTGGAGGACCGGCTCGGCTGCCGCTGGTGGTCCTGGGACGAGGAGGACGTGCCGCGCCAGGCCACGATCGCGCTGGCCGAGGGGAGCGCGCTGACGAAGGCGGTCTTCACGCAGACGATCCTCATGAACCAGGAGGCGCAGACGAAGCGGAACGCCTTCGAGGACAAGGCGCGCGTCAAGAATGCCGAGGCCTGGTCGGGCGGCCATACCCTCAACACCCTGCTGGGGCCCTATGGCAAGGGCCACCCCGAGATCTATCCGTTCAGCAAGAAGACGGGCAAGCGCGCGCCGAACTCCATTCACTTCTGCTACAGCGCCACGGGGATCGCAGAAGCGGTCGCCGAGGCGCTGACCGAAGAAGTCAAAAAAAGGAACGGCGACACCCGGAACGTCATCTACATGGCCGGCATGGGGGACTGGTACGGCGGCCAGTGCGAGTGCGCGCGCTGCGAGGCCATCTACCTGGAGGAGGGGTGGACGGCGACCAACGGGGTGCGGCGCGGCATCATCGGGGGCACCAACCTGCGCATGATCAACCGGGCGGCCGAGATCCTCGAGGGCCGGTTCCCCGGCGTCAAGGTGGGCACCATGGCCTACATGAGCATGGAGGCGCCGCCCACGCTGACGCAGCCGCGCTCGAATCTCTACGTCCGCATCCCCCATCTGCGCCACTGCATCATCCACGGCCTGGCCGAATGCCCGAAGAACGCCGGCTGCTTCGCGAACGTCCGCAAGTGGGCGGCCCTGGCGCCCGGCCGGGTGCACATCTGGGACTACGGCGTCAATTTCGGCGAGAACTTCCTGTACCCATTTCCGGTTATCACCGCCATTTCCCGCAACATCCAGCTTTACGCCAAGCTGAACCTGGCGGGCCTGATCGTCCAGGGCAACTACGTGTCCACGGGCGGCGACCTGGCGGTGCTGAAAAACTACGTCTGGCGGAAGATCCTGTGGAACCCCGCCCGCGAGCCGGCCGACCTGATCAAGGAGTTCTGCGACGGTTATTACGGCCCCGCGGCGGCGCCGATCATCGAGTATGTGACGGAGTTGGAGAAGGCCGTCGTCTACACCTCGACGAATTCGCCGCACATGGACGAGTTCGCCAAGCGGGATGTGATCCGCCGGATTTACCTGTCCAAGGAGCGGATGCAGCGCTTGCGGGACCTCGCGGCGGACGCCCGCGCCAAGGCGGCCGGAGCCGAGCCCTTTGCCCGGCGCGTCGAGGAGGCCGTGGTCAGCCTTGACGCCTACGCCATCTGGTATCCCGGGCCGCTGGCCGAGAAGGACGGCAGACTGGTGCGGACCGACCTGGGCGACCAATATACGTACGACCGCGCCAAGGCCGTGTGCCTGTATTCGCGGAAGGCCAGCGCCAAGGAGTGGGGGCCCTATCCCAACTACCACAAGCAGCTGTTGTCCCTGCAGGGCGGGCCGCTCGTCGTCCTGACCAACGGGGAGATCGAGGTGGCGGCCGCCCCGGCGCTGGGCATGCGGATCCGCCAGATCCGGTTCCGGGGCAAGGGCCTGCTGGCCGTTCCAGCCGACCCCAAGGCGAAAGGCTGGCCCAATCTCGGCGGCGCGTCGGAGGCGGCGTTCCCGGGCTGGACCACGGGCGAGGTTGCGGGGCAGCCCAGTTCGACGGGCCTTGTGATGCGGACCGAGGCGGGGTCGGGCACCACCCTGAAGCACCTGGCCGAGAAGACGATCGTGCTGGGGGACAACGGCGCGATCCGCATTGGCGCGGCGTCGGAGCGGGTCACCCGGGATCCGGACTACACCAACACCCGCTGCAACCAGCTCACCGCCTGGCAGGTCGGGCGGAAAACCGACCAGTTCAGCGTGGAAGCCCGGGCGCCGGACGGATGGACGCCTCTGGCGTTCGCCTCGTCCATGGCGGCGGCCGCCGATCCCACCAAAAAGACGAAAACGGTCGAGGCGGTTTTCCCCGAGGGCACGAGCGCCCTGCGCATCACGCTGAAAGGGGCGGGCTGCGTGGCGGAGGACTGGTACGAGGAGCCCGCGCTGCTGGGGGGCAAGGCCGTGTACGATCCGGCCGCCGGCGTCCTGACCACGTCCATGGAAACCAAGTCCGTTCCGACCGTCCTGAATGAAAAGCGGAAATGGCTGGAGAGGACCCTTTTTGTGCGGGAGCTGAAATGAGGGGGCGGGCTGGGCTCGGGGGATAAGAAAAAGCTGCGATTTTAGTAACAGTAGGAGGTGGCGGCATGAAAACGAAAATGGATGGAACAGTTCGTCGGTATGTGTCGGGTTCGCTCAGGGCGGGTTTGTTCATTCTGATCGTGGGCATGGGAGTCGCGGCCGCGGGCGACACGCACACCTGGAAGGGCGGCATCGGAAGTTGGGACGACGAGACGCAGTGGACGAACGGGGTGCCGCTGGCGGACGGTGACGTGATTATCGCAAAAGGGACGGTTACGCTGGCAAGCGCCAGCGCAGACCTGGCCAGTTTCGAGATGAAAGGCGGGGTCCTGGTCTTCACAGGCCTGGAGGCCCGCGTTTCGGCGCTCGAGGTGGCGATCACGAACGGAACCGTCACCCATGTTGCGAATTCGGCAATCGCGACGAACATCGACGGGACGTGGGACGTCGATGGGCGGGTTTATTTTTCCTGCTCCAATTTTACGCTGAAAGCACCTGGCATCGTGAATGCCGACATGCGGGGCTATAGGAGCGTTGGCACTTGGGCCAAGGGCTACGGGCCGGGCGGCGGCGGCGGCGGAGTCTCGAGCGGAAGCAAGGGGGCCGGTGGCGGCGGCCATGGATCCGCGGGCATCCGGGCGGATGGCGGCGGACTTGGAGGTGCGGTCAATGGTGACGCCTGGAACCCGGGGCCGGGAAGCGCTGGCGGCAGCGGCAGCAGCGCCGGCGGGTTCGGCGGCGGTCAGGTCCGCATCGAGGCATCGAACGGCCTGGTCACCCTGAACGGAACGATCACGGCCAACGGCGGTAATGCGGCGGGCCGCGGCGGCGGCGGCTCCGGCGGTGGCGTTTACATCGGATGCCGGGTGCTGGCCGGCTCGAATGGCCTCGTGCAGGCGAATGCCGGGGAGTTGAGCTCGAACGGCGGGCCGGGCGGGAGCGGGCGAATCGCCATCGTGTACGATCCGGCCGCCCAGTCAGCCGCGCCGAAACATCGCGTGCGGTTCTCCGCCAAGCGCGCCCCGACGCCCAACTCCACATATGGCTACAGCGACATCGGCACGCTTGCGATTCCGGACCAGTCCCTGTTCGACGGCGCCTGGATCCCCCACACGGGCTCTCTGATTTCGCCCTCCTTCAGCAGTTGGACGGTGGAGACGCTCGCCGTCATCAACGGCTGGCTGCGGTTCCCCGTGCCGCCTTCGACCTTCGCCCTCACGGTGACCAACACTCTGTCCATCGCGGGAAGCGAAGGCCGCCTGCAGATTTCCCGGCCGGAGATCCAGTGTGGAGTCCTGTCCCTGACCAGCAGCGCCAGCCTCTATCTGTATCCGAAGGCGACCAACGGCGCGATCGACGGTTTGGACTACGGCGGCATCGTCATTGTCTCGAACGCGCTATCGTTGGCCACGAACTGCTGGATCTATCCCAGTGCCGTGAGCACCAACGGGGGGGGCATTCTGTTCCGGGTTGGCAGCATGGATGTCGCGTCCAATGCCGGATTCAATGCCAACGGTCTGGGGTTCATGCGGGCCTGGCGCGACACGAACACCTATGCCGCCTACGGCCCGGGGAAGGGCGCTTCGGTGAACGGATCCGGATCGGGCGCGGGACATGGCGGGCGGGGCGGGCGAGCCCTCGATACGGCCACGCGCGGGGTCGTTTACGACGATCCGCTGCGGCCCGCGATTCCGGGCAGCGGCGGCGGAACGAAGAACAATAACGCTTCGGCGGGCGGCATGGGCGGGGGGCTGGTCAGAATCGAATCGTACGGGCTCGTGAGAATGGACGGCACTCTCTCGGCGGACGGCCAGGATGGGCAGAATTACGGAGGGGGCGGTTCTGGCGGCGGCATCTTCGTCAAATGCGGCGCGTTTTCGGGTGCCGCGTCGGGCCGGTTGTCCGCCGAGGGCGGCTCGCGCGACCAGACGGGAGACGGGGGCGGCGGCGGCGGTCGTATTGCGGTCTGGTACGGGCCGTGGACGTCGGGGGAGATCACAGCCGAACGTCTGGTAAACTATGGAACGAACGCGCCCGCGTCGTTTTCCGGTCTTTTCAACGTCCTGCCGGGTGCGGGCTATACAAATGATGCGGAAAGCGGCACGATGTGTTTTGTTGAAGTGTTAAGGCAGGGAGCGTCCGGCTGTTTGATCTTAATTCGTTGATGGAGGCTTACACCCGGGCAACAGGGGGATTGATTGAAAACACGTTTAGGGCTGGGCTGGCTGGGGTTGTTGGCGTCGGTGTCCATGGCGGCGGCGGCTGAGCCGGCGACCTACCGGTTATACGACGACCTGGGACTGTTCGTCAACAATCCCGGGGGCGGGGATTTCACCGTCACCCTGGACGTTCGCGACATCAACCGCGTGGCGCGGGGGCCGAGCGAGCTGCTGGTCAAGATCTACGGACCGGACGGCCGGCCCGCGGTGCGGGAGGTGATTCCCGACGACGGCGTCAACGCCCTGGGCCGGGGGCCCCTTCTGGCAGGCTGGGATCACGAGGCCTGGTACTACGAGACTTGCCACTCCCGTGGACTCGAACCGCTTCAGAGCTGGAGTTCCAGCTCCGATCCGACGTTCCTGGCCGCTTGCGCCAGGCGGAGTTTCACCTATACCCTCAAAGGTGGCGGCAAGGGTGTGTACCGCATCATCCTGGCCGGAAGCCCGGACCTTTATATCTCGGCGGCGACGGAGCCTGAACTGGCAATCGGCGTCAACGGCGGGCCCGACTGGGTTCACGGCCATCACGACCTGTACCGGCGCCGGTTCCTTTGCGTGCCCAGGGGAACGGTCGGCCTTTCCCTGGGGCTGCTGGAACTGGACCAGCCCCGCGGCCGGCGCCTCTCCCTGAAGACGACGGACGGGAAACCCGTTGTCCTGAAGCGGGGCGACAGGCCGGTTGCCATGGCGCTGGACGGGAGCGGCGGCTATGCCACCGCTTCCGGTGACTTCGATAATCCGGACGCCTATGCAGGCCGGGTGCTGGTGCTGGAGGTCGGGCCCGGGACGAACGACTATTTCCTGGGCGTCGATCTCCTGCTGAAAAAAGAGCAGCGCAACTGGCGCGGCAGCCCGCCCCGGGTGCCGGCCGTGTTGTGCCCGGACGAAGCGACCGCGAAAGCCGTCAACAACGGCGCCCTCGAGCACGACGGCCAGGTGTTCTGGCAGATGAACCAGATCCGGCTGTGGGACTGGCTCAAGACGCTCAAGCCGGAGGATTTCGCCATTCCCGCGGGCCTGCCGGTCAAGCCCGACTTCATTTCCGTGGGGTCGCACGAGTCGCCCTTCAAGAGCTACAACAACAAGCAGCTGGCGGAGCCCCGGCCGGGCGCCGCGGACATCCTGATGTACAGTTACGGGCTGCACACGAACCGGCAGGCGCTGAACGTAGCGCTCAAGGAGATGCTGGAGGGCATGCGCCTGATCGGGCCCAACGATCACGTCCTGCACGGGCGGAACCTGGCCTACGAGATGGGCTGTTACAGCTATTTCTACCATCGGCCCGCCTGGCGGATCCTCCGCCAGTCCGAGGCGCCCGCGGAGGCGAAGGAGGCGGTCCGCGAGTTCGCGATGCAGATCGGGGACCGCATGCCCTTCTGCCGGGGCATCGAGCTGGTCAACGGAAACTCGCTGGCCAGCCTGGTGCAGGCCATGCGGTACATCGTGGAGGCCACCGAGGATCCGCTGCACCGGCAGCTGTTCGACACCTATTGGGACCGCTTTGCCAACGGCGGATTCGGCAAGGGCGTCGGGATCGGCGTCTCGGGCGGCGTGCAGGAGGGGTACGGGTACGACCAGCATTACGGGACGTACGTGTTGAGCGGCTGGCGGGCGGGTCTAGCCGACCTGAACGATCCCCGGTTCCGCAAGGCGTACAACACCGTGCAGAATCTCTACAGCTACATCTACAGCATGGGCGCCAACGCCGCGCCGTACAGCTCGCGGACGAAAAACGCCGTGGCGCGGTACGACGCCTGGCAGGAGGGGCCCTACCGGTGGAAGGGGGCGGGCGGAGCCGATCTCACGGAAAGCGTCAACGGCGGCAACGAGTTTTTCGCCGCCCGCCGGAAGGGCTACTATGCCGTGGCCTATTACGGCCGCCTTACGCCTTCCTGGCTGGGCGAGGGCTTCCACGGTCAGATCGGCTACGGCGGCGGCGGGTTGTGCCAGTTGCATATTCCGGGAAAGGGGCAGGTGCTGGCCGCCACGCTGAACGGCGATTACGGGAGCGGGATGCACCCGTCGCAGTGGCGGACGTTCCGGCTGCACTCCGTGGTCGGGGAGACCGCGGACGGCCAGCCGCTGGTGACGGCCAACAGCGAGCCCGCCAACGCCCGGCTCGACGGGGTGACGGTGAGCGGATATGGCGAGGTCCGCCAGTCGTCGGTGACCTGCGAACGGGGTTTCACATTCGGCCCCGGGGAGATCCTGTGCTCGGTGCGGCTGGCCGGCAGCGGCAGCGACCGGGTATTCAACATTTACGGCGGCGCGCACGGCCTGCGGGGGATGGTCCGCGAGGCTTACGAGATGATCCCGTTCACGCCGGTGACGGTTCCGGCAGGCCGGGGCAAGCCGCCGGTGGTGAAGACCCGGGTCACGCTGCTCAACGGGCAGGGGGAGACGCTGGGACCTCTGACGCTCAAGCCGGTCATGGCCGCCGCGGTGCTGGTGGACCAGGGCGGCTACGGCGTGCGGATCGAGCTGGACCGCGTTCGGCCGGTGCAGGCGGGGGAGCGCGACACGATTTTGGTCGATCTTGTCCCGCCGGCGGGCGGGGCTGTGGCGGCGGCGGGAAAGGCTGCGCCCGCGGAGGGCGAAGAGCCCGCGGAGGAGGGGGCTGAGGCCGGGTCCGCCAAGCCGGCCGGGCGCGCGCGGGCGGTTCCGGCCGAGGCGATTTTCGCGACCTACCGGCTTGTCCCTTTTTCCGATGAAGCGCCGCTGGGGGCCATCCGCCCCGTCGAGTCGGTTGAGCCGGGGATGGCCGCGGCGGTCGCGCCGGCGCCCGCGGCGGCTCCGGTGGAAGCCCGGCCTCTGACGGCGATCCAGGCGGCGGACGCGGCCGCCCTGGTGGGCGCGCTGGAGGCGGTCCGGCCCATCGAGGTGCGCACGGCCAAGGGCGCGATTGCCGAGATCCGGGCGGCCCTGGCGGGCGTCGACCTGGCCGTCGAGGCGCGGGTGAAGGATCCGAAGCCCGTGGTGGCGGAGACGGCCTGGAAGGGGGCGTGCGTGGAGGTGTTCGGCTCGCAGCCGGGCGGGGCCGCCATAGGGCAGATTTTCCTGACGCCGGCGGCGGGCGGTCAGCCGGCCCGCGCGTTCGCGGCGAAGGGCGGCAGGCAGTCGCCGGCCCCGGAGGTGCGGGTGACGGGCGCGGCGGCGGACGGCGGCTATGCGATCCGGGCGCTGATTCCGCTGTCGCTGCTGGCGATCGATGGGAAATCGGAACGCTTTTTCCTGGAATTCCAGGTGAACATGAACACGGAGGGCGGACCGCTCCACGTGTCGGCTTTCGGCAGCACCCGGGCCTATATGGATTCATCCGCCTTCGGCGTTTTCAAGCCCTGAGCCTGTCGACGGGCTTGATCCCCGGCCGCCGTATAGGTTTGCGTGTTTGATTTGTATGATCTAATATACGAGAACGTTTGTTGACGCTTTATGAGTGGAGGAAACTCTGAAATCTACACGTGTAAAACTGGCGTGGGTGTTTTTGTTTTCTGGATTGATCGCATTCGGCTGGATCCCGGCTGCGGCGGGCCTTACTCATACCTGGACGGGCGGGACGGGGCTTTGGACCGATTCCGGAAACTGGACCAACGGTCTTCCGGCGGAGGGCGGGAGCGTGGTTGTGGCCTCTGGCGTTGTTACCCTGACCGGTGAAAGCGGACGGCTGGCCTCCTTTGAAATGACCGGCGGCCAGCTCGTTTTTTCGAACGGATTAGCGTCCGTTGTGCGCGCGGATGAGATCCGCATCAAGGGCGGCACGGTGCGCCATGCCGCCAATTCTGCCACGGCGACGAATACGGCGGGTCAGTGGCCGATCGACGGGCGCGTCTGCTTTGTCTGTACCAATTTCTTTCTCGAGGCGGCGGCGCTCATCGATGTCAACGAACGGGGTTGGGCCGCGCCCCTGACGGGCAACGTGGGCGGGTACGGGCCTGGCGCTGCAACCGGGTTGCGGGCAGGGGGTGGCTACGGCGGGGGCGGAGGCAATTATTCGAAATATGGCGGTCTGCCGTATGGCTCGACCGAGGGGCCCGACCAGCCGGGAAGCGGGGGCGGGGCGTACGGATCGGTCAAAGGCGGCGTCGGCGGGGGTTTGGTCCGGATCGAATCGCACGGCGGCACGGTGACAGTGAACGGAACCATCCGCGCCAACGGCGGAAAGGGTGGCGCTAACGCGGGCGGGGGGTCCGGCGGAGGGATCTATATTTCGTGCCGGACCCTGGCCGGGACCAATGGACTGGTCACGGTCAACGGGGGCGATTACAACAGCAATTCCGGCTCGGGATCCGGGGGCCGCATTGCCGTGGCGTATGAGCCGGAGGCCCAGAGCAATGCGGCCCTCTGCACGGCGACCTTTTCCGCGCGCATGGGCGGGTATGTCAACTACCCCGGCGACCTGGGCACCCTCTGGTTTCCTGACAATACGCTGCTGGGTGAGATGGTGAGTCATACGGGTCACTGGATGGCGCCTCCGGGCTATTGGACGACCCCTTCGCTGACGGTCACCAATGGGTGGATCCGATTTCCGGCGGACGGCATGCGGCTGACGGTGACGGGCGATGTGACGGTGACGGGTGCGGGGGCGGGGCTGGAGCTCGGCGGCAATGCCTCGATGGGTAAGACGCTTTTCCGGGAGGGGACCTATTTGAACTACGTCCTGGTCAGCGCCATGACGAATCCTCCCGAACTGGCGGTGGGCGGCAATCTGACGCTGACAAACGGCGGTTTTCTCCGGCTGTACAGCGCCCCCACCAACGGAGCGCCATTCGGCGCGTACCTGGCGGTCACGGGCAGCCTGGTGGTGGGCGCCTCGTCAGCGTTGTATCCGGTTTCGGATCCGACCAACGGCGGATCGGTCCGCATCGGGGCGGAAGCCGTGACGGTTTTGAAAAACGGATCGATCAACGCGGACCGGGCCGGCTTCTCCGGCGGGCGGGTGACGGTTTCAGGCGAGAAGGGCTTCGGTCCCGGAGGGGGTGCGACCCGCGACGGCGGCGGCTACGGGGGCATGGGCGGAAATATGTATAATCTGGCCGGCCGCCCTTATGGAAGCGCTGAATCGCCCGATCTGCCGGGCAGCGGCGGCGGTAATAACGCGGGTGAAACGGGTGGCGCGGGAGGCGGCCTGATCTGGGTCGAGGCCCGTGAGCGGCTCACGGTTCACGGGGTGCTGACCGCCAACGGGGCGACTCCCGCGGGAAACTCCGCCGCCGGTTCCGGTGGCGGCATCCGCCTGGCGTGCCGGACTTTTGCCTCCTCGGGTGGCGTGATAAGGGCCAGCGGCGTGGCCGTGGCTGATTCCGGAGTGGCCGGCTCGGGCGGCGGCGGCCGGATTTCCCTTTCCTATGATCCGGTCCAGCAGGACTCCGCGGAACCGGTCGATGTGACGATCCAGGCAGGCTGTTCCCTGGTGAGCTATCCGGCGGACATCGGGACCATTTATTTGACCGACTCGCGGTTCTTGAAAGAAACACTGAACATGGAGGGGCAGGTGCTGCCCTTCAGCGCGTGGTCGCCCGCGAACCTGATCGTCAGCAACCGGTGGGTTCGGTTCCCCGCGGACGGGTTTGCCCTTTCGGTGACGGGCGGCGTGACAATTACCGATCAGGGCCTGGTCGAGCTTGGCGGGGCGAAATTGTTTGACCGGGACAGTTTCATCCTGGCGAACGGTCAGTACGTGGGGCTGATCCACTACAGTGCGGCGACCTCGAGCTTCCATTGCGGGGGCAGCCTGGTCCTGACGAACGGGGGCGGGTTCCGGATTTTCGCCGGGCCGACCAACGGAGCGGTCGCGCACGGCGCCGTGGTGCGGGTTGCAGGGCGGACGGAGATTGGCGCCGGATCCTGGATCTTCCCGGTCTCGGAGCCGACCAACGGCGGTTCAGCCCTGTTCCTTTTATCGAATCTTGCGGTCGCCTCAGGCGGCGGCTTCGATGCGAATCAGTCGGGATTTGCGGGCGGGGGCGGCGCGACCTGGGTTACCGGTTTCGGGTATGGCGGCGGCGGCTATTCGGCGAGTATGGGCGGGGGCGGCGGCTACGGGGGGGCGGGCGGAAATCCCACGCGGGGTGGGGTCGTGTATGGCGATTCGAATGCGCCGGCCTATCCGGGAAGCGGCGGGGGGCGGGGGAACAACACGGTCAACACGCGCAGCGGAGGATCGGGCGGCGGCTTGATCCGCGTGCAGACGACTGGCGCGGTGGTGCTGGACGGCACGCTGACTGCGAACGGGCGGTCGTCGACGTATGGCGCCGGCGCGGGTTCCGGCGGCGGCGTTTACCTGCGGTGCCGGACCCTGTCCGGCGCCGGGGCCATCCGGGCCAACGGAGGAACTGCGACTACTCAGAATTCCGCGGCCAGCGGCGGGGGCGGGCGGGTTGCGGTGGGGGCGGTGAACCGGTCGGCTTTTTCGGGAAGTGCGCTCGCGCAGGCCGGAACCGGCGGCACCTATAATGGGGCCGAAGGCACCGTGGTCTGGCTGGCCGGGCCCCGGAGCGGCGCGCTCATGGTCGTGCGCTGACATTCCGCGCGTTTTTTCGTTTTGAAACGCTGTTCGAAAGGGAATGACATGACAAGCAGATGCCGGCGGGTGTCGATTTTTTGTTTTCTCTCGCTTCTGCTCGCGGGCGGTTTTACCGCCCGCGCCGACTGGTCGCTCGTGGTTGCGGGCGCTCCCCGGAATTATGGCGCGCCGGTTCCGCTCGGATACGGAACGAATGGAGCCATTGCCGTAAACGCCTGGATCACGAACGGCGTGGAGAGTCCGGTGGCGGTGAACGGCACCAACTGGGGGTGCTATGGCTGGGCCCTGAAGAAGACGACGGGCGGCGCTGCGGTTGCCAACGGGCCCGGGACGCAGGCCGTTTTCCAGATGACCACCAACCTGACGCTGACGTGGAACTGGACCAACTACGTGCTGACGGTCGCCGGGAGCCCGGCGCCCGTGGGTTCACCCTCGCCGCAGGGTTACGGAGCGAACAGCAATTTGGCCGCGAACACGTGGATTACCAACAGCGTGGCCGGTTCGGTGACGCTGAACGGCACCAACTGGGGCAGCAAGGGCTGGGCGCTGAAGCGGACCACGGGCGGGGCGCCGGTGACGAACGGCGCGGGGACCGAGGCCGTCTTCGCGATGACCACGAATCTCACGCTGACGTGGAGCTGGACGAACTACTGGCTGGCCATCGGGGGTAACCCGGCGAACTACGGCTCTCCCGCGCCCCTGGGATATGGCACGTTCAGCAACATCGCGGACGCCGCCTGGGTCACGAACGCCGTTGTCACCCCGGCGGGCGAGAGCGGGGGGACGCGGCGCGCCTCTCTTGGCTGGAATCTGCGGTATGCCAACGGGACCCCGATCGACAGCGGGTCGGAAACGCAAACCGTGTTCCAGATGCGGGCGGACAGCCTTGTCCTGACGTGGAACTGGACCAATGAATATTACCTCGGCATTTCGGCCAACAGCAACGGCGCCGTCGACACGGCTCCGGTCGGCTGGTACACCAACGGGCTCCAGGCGCAGGCGACGGCGACGGCCGATCCGGGCGCGGTTTTCGTGCAATGGAGCGGCGATGTACCATCCGAAAACCGCACGGACAACCCGGTGATCCTGGTCATGGACCAACCCCGCACGATCCAGGCCCAGTTTGCCGCCGGGGCGCCGACCAATCGCGTCTGGAACGGGATCGGCAATTGGTTTTCGGTCACGAACTGGACGCCCAGGGGAATTCCCGGGACCGGGGATGTCGTTTTTATCAGCTCGGGTACTAACACGCTTTCGGACCCGGTGGATGTGGAGGCTGTGACCGTCAGCAATGCCACCTTGTCCTTCAGCGGTTGGGATACGGTGCTTCGCGCAACGAACGTCCTGATCGCCAGCGGCGGCCTCGTCACGCACGTCGGCAACAGCGACACGGCCGCTCCCTGGGCACCGGATGCGCGCGTCTGGATCGCCTGTTCCAACCTGACGGTCGCCGTCAATGGAAGCATTTCGGCCGCCGACGCCGGCTACAAGGGCGGATACGGAAACTCCACCATTCTGCCCTGCGGTCCCGGGGCGAATTCGTCGGGCGGCGCGTATGGCGGGCGGGGCGGTTCGACGGCCAGCCTCACCTACGGCTCCCTCACTGCTCCCGAAGATCCGGGCAGCGGGGGCGGCGGCCGGACGGCCGGCGGTTCGTGGTGGGGCGGAGCGGGCGGCGGCGCGATTCGAATCGATGCGTCTGGCGTCGTAACGGTCCGGGGAAGCATTGCGGCACAGGGGGCCAGTGCCGGATACGGGAGCGGCGGTTCGGGCGGAAGCGTCTGGATTTCATGCAATACCTTTTCCGGCTCCAACGGCTTCGTGAAGGCCGAGGGCGGCTCGGGTGACCCGATCTACCGGGGTGGCGGGGGCGGCGGCCGCATTGCCATCGTCTACGACACAACGGCCCAGGGCAGCCAGCCGGTGCCGGGCGTCACCGTTTCCGTTCGACCCGGGGGGGGAAGTCTCGACGGGGATGTCGGGACGGTCTATTTCCCGGACACGAAGTTCCTGACCGAGGTGGTGTCGTTCAATGGCGAACTGACTATGGACGGATTCACGAACTGGGCGCCCGCTACGCTCACCGTCAGCAACGCCTGGGTTCGATTCCCGAAGAACCTTGTCAAAATAACGGTTCCTGGCCGCGTGACGGTGCTGGGGACGGACGCCGACTTCCACAAGCTGGAACTGAATAACGGCATCCCGCTGGTCTCCGGATCCGTGCTCCTGAAGGGAGGTTCGCTGGTGTTGCGATCGGCCGGAACGACCAACTCATTGCTCGATTGCGCCGGGGATCTCAGCGTGACCAACGGCGGACGTTTGGATGTCTACAGCGGGATGACCAACGGCACGTCAGCCTCGAATGGCGCGCTGGTCGAATGCGGCGGCGACATCACCGTGGCCACGAATTCCTGGATTATGGTGTACTCGCACCCCATCGACGGGGGCTCGCCATTGTTCCGGATGAAAAACCTGTCCATCGCCAAAGGCGGCTCGGTCAAGGCCGACTACAGCGGATACGCGGCGGGCTTTGGCAACGTCGCGCCGGCCCGCAATGGCCTTGGTCCCGGCGGCGGGGGGCTCAACGGGGGTGGCGGCTACGGCGGAAAGGGCGGTCATTCCGCCGGCGGCAACACGTATGACAGTTCCAATGCCCCGGTCGGCCCTGGCAGCGGTGGCGGAGGATCGCTGTGGGGCAGCGTTGCCTATTGGGGCGGAACCGGGGGCGGGGCCGTGCAGATCATGGCAACCAATACCGTTTCGATCGACGGCACTATCTCGGCCAATGGTACGCAGGGTAACGCAGGCGGGGGCTCCGGCGGCGCGGTGCACATCCGCTGCGAGACTTTCCGGGGCAGCGGCGGGCTTATCCAGGCCAAGGGCGGCAGGGGACTTGGCTACCAGGACACGGGGTGCGGTGGCGGCGGAGGCGGGCGCATCGCCATCTGGCGAAAAAGGGACTATTCCAGCGGCGTGCTCACGGCTGTGGACGGCGGCCTGGGCGGCATTCAAGCCGGTTTTCCAGGCACGGTCGTGTGGGGGCAGCTGCCCGGCCTTGGAACGATCATGATGATCCGATAACCGGTCGTATGAACAAAAGAACGAATTGACATGCATGCTGTTTTAAGTGCATGATAAGTGTGTTTAGAAATGGAGCGATTTCATATGGCCGTTAAAACCATCACAATCGACATGGATGCCTACGACCTGCTGGCCGCCGAAAAGCGGGGTAATGAGTCGTTCAGCAAGGTCATCAAGCGCCGTTTAGGTCGGGCCCACACCGCCGAGAATCTGCTGGCGGCTCTCCCCGGTTGCCTGCTCTCGGATGAAACGCTGGATCGAATCGAGGACGAGGTTCGCCGCCGAAGCGATTCACCCGCCGATTCCCCCATCCTCGACAGCGAGGCGTAAACGATGTTTGTCGATACCACTTTCTGTATCGATCTGCTCAGGGAAACAAGGCGAGGCGGCGGACCTGCCACCGAGGCCTTGCGCCGCATGGGGAACGCCCCCTTGCTTGCCTCCGTTTTCGTGGCGTGTGAACTTCATGCGGGCGCCCGTCTGTCGGCTCAGCCTGAACGTGAATTAAGACATGTCGAACGGTTTATCGAAAACCTGACGATCGTGTATCCGGATTCAACCTTTCCGGTGGCCTATGCGGAATTGGAAGCCGCTTTACGCCGGGCTGGAATCCCGATCCCGACCATGGACCTGCTGATCGCCACAACGGCCAAGATGCACGGAATTCCCTTGATGACGCGCGATGCCGGGCATTTTCGCCACATTCCCGGTCTCGTTGTGGAGTCGTATTAGTCTACCGCCCGAATTCGTCCCACTGAAGGTTGGCCGGGCGGGCGGCGTCATGCTGCGGCAGCCACCAGTTCTGCTCCACGAGCGCCATCGCGCGCGTGGACGCTTCGGGCTTCTTGTCCAGGTCCAGCGTCAATGCCACTGGGCGGCGCCCGACGCCCGCCGACGAGCGCGCCACGCTGGCCCGCACCCGGTTGCCCTTCCCGAGGTAGCGCAGCCGGATCCGGATCTCCGTCTGCTCCCCGGGGGCAAGCTTGTAGGAATAGCGATTTTCCCCGACCACCTCGGCCACGCCGTCGGGCAGGAGGCGGAGGGAGAAGCTGTCGGCCGCCGGGATTGTCCCCATATTCTTGATTTTCAGGGAGACGTCCGCGGGCGCGGCGTCCTTGGCCGAACCCAGCGGGGCAACCAGGTCCATGCGCGTGAAGACCCGGTCCTGCCACGGCGGGAAGGGCCGGAAGCCGTCCTGCCCGAGGTCAAGGTAGACCGGGTTCGACAGCGCCGCCTGAACGCCGCCCGGCGAGCGGCCGGAGACCAGCACCATGACGCGCGTGTCAACCGCCAGCTCGAGCGGAAGGGACCCATCAAACTGCACGGTTCCGTCGGCGAACAGCCCGGGATGGGACGCCCGGGTGCGCGCCAGCGCCGGAACCGGCCGGCCGTTGAACAGGACGCGGACGCTGTCCAGCACCGTGTCCCGGGGCGCCTGGGCGCGTATCTTCAGCACCGCCTTCCCGTCCGGCGCGGGCAGGTCGTCCCCGGGGCCCGCCGTTTTTCCGCCCGCCGCCACGGTCACGTCCAGGAACGGGCCGGTTGACATCACGACCCGACCCTTCTTCACCGCGTCCACCACCGCCAGCGGCTCGATCCGGGCGGGATCGTCAGTTCCCAATTTGGTATAATTCCGGAAGACCCCGGAGACGTTGTAGTTCTGGGTCCCGTTGTTGTTGACCACGCCGGTGATCCGGTAGCCCATGTTCAGCATGCGAAGCCAGTCGAGATTGGCCCGCGTGAGCTCCGGCCACTCCTTGGTCCGGGCCCAGCCGTCCATGGTTCGCTGCCAGGCCGCGATGTCCGCGGCGCCGTCCGGGTCGGCGGGGTCGAAGTCCGCCAGGCCGAGGAAGTTCGTAAGAGGCTGGACCTCCATGGCGTGGTAGAGGGCCAGCTCGACGAGGCGGCTGTTGCGGTGGACCTGCTCGATGCCGTTCCGCAGGGAATTGGGAAGGCCGGGGTCCTGGAACAGGGCCCACATGCCGTGCCACTTGCCGTCGTTCTCATGGATGTCGGGCGGCGTGACCTGGATCAGCTTTTCCCAGTCGCTGGCATAGGCGGTATCGCCGTGTTGGGTCAGGGGCCCGTAACAGCCGTTTAG
>JBIIYJ010000075.1:0-18751 GCA_044346855.1 Kiritimatiellia bacterium | reverse complement strand
CGAGCCGCCCGCCCCCGGAACGAAAACGCTCCGCCTCCCCGCCACCTGGAAGAGCCGGCTGATCCCGCGCCCCCTCGTCCGCCTGCTGGCGCCGCTCTTCTGGATCCGCCCCGCGCTCGACCCCGCCCTCTGCGTCCGCTGCGGCCGCTGCGCCGACGCCTGCCCGCCGAAGGCGCTTATTTTCGAAAAAGGGGACATACCGCGCCTCCTCGGCTCCCGCTGCATCGGCTGCTGCTGCTGCCACGAGGTGTGTCCCGTCAAAGCCATCCGCATGACCGAAAGCCCCCTCATGCGCCGCATCAGCCGCGGCCGCCTGACCGCCTCCTAGGAGTACCCCATGGCCTCGCTCCGTCACCGCTTGGAATTCGCCGCCCTCCTGGGCGTCAAGGGCCTGGCCGGCCTGCTGCCCTACCGGGCCGCGCTCGCGCTGGGCTGGCTCCTGGCCGTGCTCGGCTTCCGCCTCCTCCGCTTCCGCCGGGCCGAGGCCGTCCGCCGCATCCGCTCCGTTTTCGGCCCGGAGCTGACGGCGCGCCGCGCCGAGGCCATCGCCTGGGAGGCGTTCCTCAATTTCATCTTCACGGCCATCGAGTCCATGCGCGGGGAGAAGGTGGACGAGGCCTGGCTGCAGGCGCACCTGGACGAGGCCGGCTTCTTCGAGGCGCTGCGCCGCCACACGGCCGAAAGCCGCGGCGCCATCCTGGCCCTGCCGCACATGGGGTCGTGGGAGCTGGCAGGCGCCGCCTGCCGGGTCCGGCATGTCCCTCTTTTTTCCATCGCCGGCAAGCAGAAGAACCCGCTCTTCAACGACTACCTGAACCGGCAGCGCAGCCGCAGCGGCATCGACATCCTGGTCCGGGGCGACGCCACGCTGAAGCAGGCGCTGCGCAACCTGAAGCAGGGCCGCCACTTCGCCATCCTGCCGGACGTCCGCATGCCCACCCCGGGCCTGCTTGTACCGTTTTTGGGATCAATTGCCAACGTCGGCGCGGGCATGGCCCTCTTCGCCCGCCTGGCGAACGCCCCGCTCTACCCCGTCCTGCTGAAGCGGGAGGGCTGGACCCGGCACACGCTGCGCCTGCTCGACCCCGTCCTGCCCGACCCGGCCGCTTCGCGCGAGGCGGACCTGCAGCGGATGACGGCGGAGGTGTTCGCCCGCTTCGAGCAGGCCATCCGGGCCAACCCCGGCCAGTGGTTCTGGTACAACAAGCGGTGGATTTTGGACCCCGTGGCGCCGGAGGCGGCCGCCCCCTCAGAGCCGCCAGTATAAAAATCGGGACGGAACCAGGCAGGGGTTGAGGGCGGACTTGACGTCCACCACCACGCCGCCCTCGCCCAGCCCGGCGAGCAGGGTCTCCACGTGCTGCCTCAGGTACGCCGTGTGCGCCACGGCCAGAATCACGGCGTCCAGCCGCCCCCAGCCCGCCGGCTCCGTCAGCGCGATCCCGTATTCGCGGACAGCTTCCTCCGGGTCTGCCAGCGGATCGTGCACGCGGCACTCGGCCCCGAACTCCGTCAGCTCCGCCACGATGTCCGGCACGCGGCTGTTGCGCAAATCCTTGACGTTCTCCTTGAACGAGACGCCCAGGATCCCGACCTTCACACCCGTCAGCGCCCGCCCCTGCCGCGCCAGCAGCTTGAGCGTCTTCTGCGCGATCCAGGCGCCCATGCTGTCGTTGATCCGGCGGCCCGACAGGATCACCTGCGGATGATAGCCCAGCTCCTCGGCCTTCCAGGTCAGGTAATAGGGATCCACGCCGATGCAGTGCCCGCCCACCAGGCCGGGGCGGAAGGGCAGGAAATTCCACTTCGTGCCCGCCGCGGCCAGTACGTCGGAGGTGGCGATGCCGATCCGGTCGAAAATGAGGGCCAGCTCGTTCATCAGCGCGATGTTGAGGTCGCGCTGCGTGTTCTCGATCACCTTGGCGGCCTCGGCCACCTTGATCGACTGAGCCTTGTGCAGCCCGGCCCGCGCCACCTTCCCGTAAACGGCCGCGATCCGCTCGAGCGCGTCGGCGTCCTCGCCCGAGATGACCTTGATCACCCGGGCCAGCGTGTGCTCGCGGTCCCCGGGGTTGATCCGCTCGGGCGAATAGCCGAGCTTGAAGTCGCGCCCCTGCACGAGGCCCGAGGCGGCGGCCAGGACCGGCCCCATGAATTCCTCCGTCACGCCCGGATAGACCGTGGACTCCAGCACCACGAGGGAGCCGGGCCGCATGACGCGCCCGATCGTCTCCGCCGCCGCGCGCAGCGGCTCGAGGTCCGGCTTCTTGGCCTGGTCCACCGGCGTGGGCACGGCGATGATGAAGAAGGTGCGGTCCGCCAGCCGCCCGGGGTCGTTGGTGAACCCGAGCGTGGTTCCCGCCAGCTCGGCGGCCGGGATCTCCCCGGCGGGGTCCGTCCCCGTCTGCAGCGCCTCGATCTTCCACGGCTGGATGTCGAACCCCAGCACATCCGGCCACTCGCGGGCCAGCCCCAGCGCCAGCGGCAGGCCCACGTATCCCAATCCTAGAACGGCAATTTTCTCGTCATGCATGAGGCTCCTCCGGATTAATCCGGGCTCGCACCTCCACGTCAATCGCGCCGTAAGCCGCCGCCTGGATGAGGCCGGAGGGGGGAAACAGGCGGTTCGGATAGCCTTCCAGCTGCACCGCGGCGTCCCCGAACTCCCAGCCGAGCGGGATGTTGAGCGCGTTATCCGACGCCGGCTGCCAGGCCGGATCGGTATTTTTTCCGCAGAGGTAGATGACCCGGTTCTTCTTTTCCTTGAACAACGCCGGGCCTTCCGGATCCTCGCCGTTATAGCCCAGCCTCAGGACCAGCGCGCCGTCGGGCGTTTTGGCGCTGAAATTTTTCCGCTGACTCTCCAGAAACAGATGCAGCTCGATGGGCTGCGCCCACACGGCATCCTCCTTCCGGCCGATGTACCCGCCCCCCATGTGGCCCGCCCAGGCGACCACGGTCTTGCGGCCCGCCTTGCTTTCCTCGGCGATCAGCTCTCCGGCCTTGACCAGCCCGGGAAGCTGCTCCTGGCGAAGCCGGCCGACCAGCTCCCGGATGTGGGCGAGGTACGCCTTCGCCAGCGCGCCCGCCGGCTGGGGCGGAACCTGGAACTCGTCGTGGAACTGGACCTTGTTCATGTAGCGCTCGCCCCAGGCCTTGCCGTCCGGGAAGCTGTACGACTTCCACATCGCCGGCATCTTCCCGCGACGGGTCAGCGCCCCCACCGTCTCCGCCTGCACCAGCCAGGCGTTCAGCACGTTGGCCAGGTGGTTGATCCGGCCCGACAGCTCCCCGTCGCCCAGCTCCACCACGCGGTCGTCGGTCCCGTAGCCGGTGTCGAAAAACGCGCCGCAGGCGGCCGCCTCCCGGGCCAGCTCGGGATGGCGCTTCGGGCCGAACCCGACCGCCCAGCCCCCGCGGGCCCGCACCTTCTCGACCAGCGCGATGTCGCGCTCGAACGGCGGCCAGTCGTAGCCGATGAACGCCACGTCGTTGGACTTCTCCGCCTCGGTCCGGTCCTTTGTCCAGACGCGGTCGAGGCCCATGTTCACGAAGCCGCCGGACCGGCCCGAAATCTCGGGCCCCACCGACTGGTTGTTCCACCAGGCGTTCAGCGCGCCGCCCCGGAGGTGCCGGTCGGCAATCGTCTCGGCCGCCGCCGTCACGGGCCCCAGGTTCTTCTCAGCCTTGTCGCACAGCCGCAGGACGGCGTCCAGGTAGCGGGCCGCCGGCCCCGGGGCCGCCTCGTCGGCCGCCCGGGCGGCCAGCCCCGAGCCCGCCAGCGCCAGCGCCGCGCTTATCGCCAGGCAAAGTCGTCCGCTCATGACATCACTCCCGTTTCCAGCTCCGCGTAGCGCGGCAGCATTTTCGTGTAGACCGCGTGCGCGGCCGGATCAGGCTCCATCGCCTTGACGGCGCCCTGGGCGGACGGCACGATATCTGAAAAGGGGACAAAGGCGCCGGCGGCGGCGCAGCGCCAGCCGTGCAGGGCCCGGTAGGCGGCCCCGACCGCGGCGGAGTTCGGCACGTCGCCGGTCAGGACGGGCACGCCGAACACGTCCGCCAGGATGCGGAGCACGGTCTTGTCCACCGACGCTCCGCCCGTGGCCAGGATGCCGGCGGGCCGGATGCCGATCGCCCCCGCGTGCAGGCGCATCGAGAGGAACTGCCCCTCGAGCACAGCGCGCGCCTCGGCGGCCGGCTCGAAGGCCGGGACGGCCCGGCCGGCCGGATCGAACCGGAACGTGCCGGGCTTGAGGATGGGGGGGGTGATCTCGGGCTCGCGGATGTAAAAGCCGATCCGGCCGCCGTTGCCGGCCGGCGTCCGGGCGACCAGCGCGCCATAGGCGGCCCAGTCCGCCGCCTGCACGTCGCGCCGCACCGCCTCGCGGGTCAGCGAGCCGTTCTTGTAGCAGATCATGGCCATGTAGCCGGCCGGATCCACCGGGTTCACGAAGAGATGCCCCTCGCGGCCGGAAGGCCGCGGCTCGGCCAGCGTGCCGAACACGGTGTCGCTCGTTCCCAGGCTGATCGCCACATCGCCCGTCTTGCGCAGGGCCAGCCCCGCGAGGCTGCAGGGATTGTCGCCCGACGCGGCGATGACCAGGCAGCCGGCCGGAAAGCCGTAGCCCTCGGCCAGCGCCCGCGCCACGGGGCCGATCGCGGTGTGGGAGGCGGCCGGTTCACCCAGCCGGGCCGCCAGCCCGGGCGCCGTCAGGTCGAGCGACCGCGGATCCCACGCCTTGCGGCGGATGTCGAGCAGGTTCATGCCGGAGCCGTCGCTCCAGTCGATGGGGGCGTACTTGCCGGCCAGCAGGCTGACCACGAAGGAACTGACGAGCCCGATGCGCTCGGTGTCGGCGTAGGCCGCGGCCTGGAGCCGGGCGATCTTGGCGATCTGGTTGCCGGTAAACCGCTCGTAGGCGCGGGAGCCGGTGATGTCGGCCACGGCCTGCGCCCCTCCCAGGGCGGCCTCGCGGGCGCGGCACTCGGCGGTGGTGCTGGAGTCCATCCAGACGGGCGACTCGGCCACGGCGAAGGCCCCGGCCAGTTGCGCGCGCAGCGGGAGGCCGGGCTTGAGGCCGGCCAGCAGGGCGGCCGCGCCCGTCTTCCAGAAGACGCTTCCGTGCTGCTGGCCGGAGGCGGAGAGGGCGGCGACGGAACCGAACGGGAAGCGGTCTTTTTTCAGGCGGGCGAACAGAAGGTCGAGCGCCTCGATCCACATGAGCACGGGCGCGGTGACCGTCAGCGCGTCGGCCCCTCGGTGCACGCCCCCGCTTGTGCCGTAGGCGGGCAGGTCGGCGTCGAACTTGACGCCGGCCTCGTGAACGATGCGGAGCGACTCGTCCACCGCCACCGCCTTCAAACCCTGGGTGCTTGAATCGAGCCCCAGAAACAATGTCGCCTTGCTGTCCATAAACGGTCTCCTCCCCTGCGTTCTCCTAGCGGATCTTCCACTCCTGCTCGCGCAATGCCTTGGCCGAGGCAAAACTCCACTCGCGACCGCCCGCCTTCAGGACGGCCTTGTCCGGCTGGACGAAAACGGAAACGGGATCGTCCGGCCGGCGGGCGGCCCACAGGTTGGCCAGCAGCAGCGCCTTTTCAGCGCCGTCGCCCCGCCGGAAGTTCCAGACTTCGTCGGGCTGGGCCAGCCGCCCGGGCCCGTCGTAAAGGGATTCGCCCGACAGCCCCTGCACGGCCTCGACCACGCCCGCGTCGCAAAGCTCCCGGGCCATCTCGATGCAGACCGGGTTGCGCTCCACGGCGGCCTTGACGAACGGGCCGGCCTCGGTGCGGTTCAGGTCGCGGTAGGCGTAGAAGGTCAGGTCGGCCACGGTGTTGCGGGTGCGGATGCCCTCCAGCTGTTCGAGCATTTCCTCGCGGCGCATGCCGAGGGAAAGGCCCAGGGGCGCCTCGTAGCGCCGGAACCGTTTGGCCTCGGCCGCGGGCAGGCGGGGCGTGACGCGGCAGAACCGGATCAGCGCCTCGATGGCGCCCTGCGCGTTCAGGCAGCCGCAGGAGAACTGGTCCCGCAGCTCCTCGACGTCCCTGGGATCGGAAAGCTGGATCGCCCGGCTCTTCGCAAAATCCTCCAGGTCGTTCAGCACGATGCGGTCGGCCAGGGGCGGCGGCTGGAACTGCTCGTCCTCCATCTCGCCGAGGAGCTTGTCCCGGGTCTGGTCGGTGAACGAGAACGAGGAGCCGCTTTCGAAGGCGAAGATGTCCTCGACCTTGGCGTAGTGGTCGACCCCGCGCTTGGGCCAGCGGAACTGGAAGCACTTCTGGTAATCGCGGGAATGGCGCAGGAAGTTGCCGAGCAGCTCGACGTTGAAGCCGGCGTGGAGGAAGGCGGTCAGCTTGCCCTGGAAGCGGGTGTAGGCGCCGGGGTCGATCGTGGCGTCCCCGAAGAGGGTGTGGATGTGGCCGCTTTCGTGGCAGACGATGGTGATGCGCTCGTTCTCGATGGCGCGCCGGGCCTGGGCCGAGAGCCCGGTCCCGTTGAACCACATGGTCTTGGTCACGAGGCGGCGGTTGTTGGTCAGCACGCCCTCGTCCACATCGATGAAGTTCTGGGAGTGCAGCGGCGTGGCCATCATGAAGATGTCGTCGAGCGGGATGTCGGACACGAGGAAGAGGCTGGCGGCGTAGAGGGTGGCGAGGGAGACGCATTCGCCGGCGCCGGTCGCGAAGCCGGGCTTGTGGACGAACCCGTCCATGGCCTCGACGGTTTCGGTTTTCCAGTAGGGAATGACGTTGCCCGCGTATTTGTCGAGGCCGAAGTGGGTGCGGATGTCGATGTCGAAATAGTATTTGTCGCCCTCGTAGCCGAAGAGGGCGTTGGACTGGCGGAGGGCCTCCTCGTCGACGGCCCCGCGGAACCGGGCCAGCTCGCGCTCCTTGGTCGTCATGCCCCAGGTGTCGAGGTCGAGGTTGAAGGCGTAATGGTCCATGATGTACTGCTTCAGGCGGCTCACGCGGCGGTAGACCTTCTTCTCCTTTTTGGCGAACCAGGGATCCTCGCGCCACTTCCAGATGCGGGGCGAGAGGATGTTGGCGAGGACCAGCGCGTACAGGAGGTCGGGAAACAGGAACAGTTCCATGTCCGACAGCGTGACGGCCGACGATTTTTTCTCGAGAAGAAGGGCGTCCGGATTCATGCGGGTCATACTAGCCGGATGGGCGGCGGGGTGCAATGGGGAAAAGGCGCTACAGGCGGAGCGGAACGGGGGCGGGGCGGAGCGGGACGGGGGAAGCGGAGAGGCCGCGCGGACACCGGACCGGAACGAAGCGGCCTGGCGGTCGGCGCTAGCGGCCCTTCCCCCGGGCCGCGAGCGCCTTTCGCCCTCGCCCCCGCTCGGTCTCACCCGCCGCCGCTTCGCTCCGGTCCGGGCGGCCTCTACGCTTCCCCCGTCCCGCCCCGCCTTCCGCTTCTGGGGTAGTTCGCATTCTAAGAGCTTAAGACAATACATGCTCACTCAATGGACTCGGCGGTCCCCCGCCGTGATCGACTGGCATGCAATGGACTCGGCGGTCCCCCGCCGTAAGCGACTGCCTTGCAATTGGGAAACTATTTTGGATAGGATAACGGGATGGAAAACGAAGCAACAGGGGGGCGGGGGCTGGGCCGGGACGCGCGGTCGCTTTTCTCGCTCGCGGCGCTGGTGGTGACCAGCGTGGTTCCGCTCGTTGGCGTTGTGTTCCTAAAATGGGAAATATACCCGCTCATGCTGCTGTTCTGGGCGGAGAACGTGATCGTGGGGGTTTTCAACGCCCTCTCCATGCTGGCGGCCCAGCCGGCTAGCCCGCTGCAGTGGCTGGGGAAGCTCTTCCTGATCCCGTTTTTCAGCTTTCACTACGGGATGTTCACGATGGTGCACGGCGTGTTCGTGCTGGCGCTGTTCGGGAACGGGCTCAAGGGCTCGGCCGCCTTCCCGACGCCGGCGGTCTTCTGGCGCGAGTTCGGCCGGCTGGACCTGCTCACGGCCGTGCTGGCGGTGGCCGCGGGCCACCTGGCCTCGTTCGTGTTCGATTACCTGGCCACCGGCGACTTCAGGCGCGCCGAACCGGGGAAACTGATGATGCGGCCCTATGGCCGGATCATGATCCTCCACATCACCCTGCTCCTGGGCGGATTTTTGACCCAGCTGCTCCACAGCCCGCTGGGCGCCCTGCTCGTCCTGGTGGCCCTCAAACTGGCCCTGGACCTGCGCCTGTTCTGGAAAGATAACGCAACCCGACCGGAATCGGCCGCCCGTTAACCGGCACCCTGCCCGCGGTCAACGCCCGCGGCTACAGAAGAACCGCCGCCGCCCCGCGCAACCAGGCGCTCACGGCGGAGGACCGCCGACTCCAGGCATGAATTCATCGGGCGTTTCACGGGAACCGTCTCGCGCGCCGCCCGCGGCCGCTTCGGCCGGGGCGCGCGAGGGCAAGTCAGTTGCGGCGTTTCGATCAGCGTTAACGGGCGAGCCGATTTCGAGGTTCAGCCGGGCGACAATGGGGCGGCGTGGACTCGTGTCCCGACGCCCCTAATTGGAGCCCGGATCAGGCCAAAAGCGGCCGGCCGTTAACGCCGAAACGCCGCAACGGCACCGCGTAACCGCCAGCCACCCCGACGCAACCAGGCGCTCACGGCGGAGGACCGCCGACTCCAGGTCATGGGAAACCCGCTACTTCAACGCGTCAAAGGCGGGCTCGACATCCCGATCCCTCGCCAGCTGCTTCACCAGCTGGGAGACATCCAACTCCCGCGGCGTGACCCCCGCCTTCAGGCTCAGCACCGCCGCCGTCCCCGCCGCCTGCCCCGTAGACTGGCACGTCTGCTGGATGCGCAGGGACGCCTGCGCCAGCCGGCTGGCCGACAGGCACCGCCCCGCCACCATCAGGTTATCCACCCCCGCCGCCACCAGCGCCCCGTACCGCACATCGAAATACTCCCCCGCCAGCAGCTTCGCCTTCCGCTCCTTCGCCTCCGCCGACGCATGATCCACCGCCGCCGCGTCGTAGCTCTCCGCCGGCCAGATGTCAATATGCCACGAGCTGCGGGCAATCCCGTCCGCATGCTTGCGGAACTCCCGCACATCGTCGTCCCCCGCCACGGCCAGCCCCCGCACCCGCCGACTGTCCCGCAGCCCGATCATCGCATTCGTGTCCAGCAGATAGGCCTTCTCGAACCCCGGCACGCACCGCCGGATCGCCTCCGCACACTCCCACGCCTGCCTCCGCCCCTCCCGCTCCGCCTGCGTCATCTCCCACGGGTCCAGCGGATCCACCCGCAGCACGCGGCTGGCAAACACGTTCATCTCCGTCCGGTACGGCGCCACGCTCCGCCGAACATGGTTGTTGGCGGAATAGGTCACCGCCCGCCCGTTCACCACCACCGGCGACTTGAACTCGCCCGCCGCCACGCCCATCGCCATCGCGTTGCGCGCAGCCCGGACCTGCTCCTCGGTATAGCCGCCCTCCGGCCACGTCACGTTCCCCATGCGGAAAACCTTGGTCAGCGACTGGCTCCACGGATACACCCCGTCCCCCTGCTCCCACGGCACGCCCGCCGCCGCGCACACCGCCCCGTCCGCCGTGCAGTCGATCACGCGCTTCGCCAGGATGGCCCGCCGCCCGGCCCGGGTCTCAGCCACGACTCCCCCGCACACGCCCCCCTCGACCAGAGGCGTCGAGCACCAGGCGTGCAGCAGCTGCCGCACCCCGGCCGCCTCCAGCAGGTCGTCCCACGCAAACTTGACCACCTCCGGGTCCACGCCGCCGCGATACTGCCCCTTGCCTCCGACCAGGTTGTCGCTCGCCAGCCCCCCGCGCAAGCGCAGCGCCCGGATCCAGTCGTGGTAAATCCCCTGGAAATCCACGCCGTTGGTCGAAAGGATATGACCCACCAGCTGCGACACCGTGGCGCCGCCCAGGTAGCCGTCCTTCTCCACCAGGATCACATCCGCCCCGTGCCGCGCCGCCGCGACCGCCGCCGCGCACCCGGCCGCCCCGCCCCCGCAGACGAGGACGTCGCACTCGCCCAGCACGGGCAGCGTCCTGCCCGGCTCCTGTACCGATTTTATGGTTGTCAAAACACGCCCCTCCTAGTCGAAATAGCGCGCCAGGATCCGGCCGGCCAGCTGCTTGCCCGCCGTGTTGCCGTGGATCGCGTCCCGCTGGAACCACGCGTTCGGGCGGCCGGAAGCCGGCACGGCCCTCTCCCACTCGGCGCGCATGTCCAGGAAGGCCACCGCCTCGTCTTCCGTCATGGCCCGCAGCCGGCCCGGAAACAGCTCCGCCAGCGCGGCGGCATTTTTCGGCGCCACGGGATTCGCCTGGAAACCCCTGAAGACCGCCGCCTCGGGGCTGATGGCGCCGCTCACCACCAGCACCTCCGAGCCGCCCTGCTTGCGGATCTGCCGGACCACGCTCCGGATCGCCTCGGCGTCGTAATGATGGCTGATGCCGGCAATGACCGTCAGGTCCGGCTCATACTGGAACACATAGGACTTGAGCTGGCCGCGGCGCTTGTAATACCAGCAGCCCGTGGCGCCCTTGACCGAGGTCACCACCTCGATCCGCGCCTTGGGATAGCGGCGCATGAGCAGCGTCTCGAAAAGGGAATTGGAGGTGTCGTTGCAGATGCTGTCGCCCAGCATCACGATGCGCAGCCGGCCGCCCTCGCGCAGGATCTTCATCGTGCGCGGAAGCCGGTCGTCCCGCGCGCCAGCCGCCGGCGCCGCGACCGCGGGAAACCCCGCCGCCACGCCATCCGCCCACGCGGCCGCGCCCGCGGCGTCGGTTTCCTCCACCGCCACCCGGCCCAGCACCAGCGGACCGCCGTCCGGCATGAACGCCAGCCGGAACCCGGCCGCCTGGGCGTGGCCGCGGATGCAGAACCGGTTGGTCCGCCAGCCGGCCGCGCCCTCGAGGCGGTCGTAACTGTCGGCCGCAAGCGCGTTGCCTTCGCGGTCATAGAAAATCGTCGTCCAGTTGAACGCCCCCTCGGCGCGGACGGTGAAATCGCACGCGGCGTACTGGAACGGCCGGATCGGGATGGGCGGGCTCCGCAGGCTCGGCCGGCCTCCGTCCTTTGCGACGCCCGCGCCCGGGGCCAGTTCAAGCCCTTCCCCCGGCCGGAACAGAACGCTGGCATCGTTGGTTTCCCAGCCCTCGGGCAGGGACCCGCCCTCGAAATCCGTCTTCAGCATGGCACCCTCGGAGGCCAGGGCGGCCGAGGCCGCCAGCCAGGTCATCGCGCGTTTAGTCATTCGGGTCTCCCACCAGGGCCGCGGCCGCCGCGCACTCGAGGCCGAAGGGGATATACCCCGCGTAGCCGAGCAGCGGCATCTCGAACAGCAGGAAGCGGTCGACGTAGGGCACCAGGTAATCCCACTTCGCCACGCTCCCATAATTCCACAGCTCCCAGAAAAAGCCGCACGTCAGCCCCGCCGCGCAAAGCAGGTAGACATCGCGCCAGCGGCCAGCCGCCAGAGGGGCGAACAGCGTGGGCCGGCCCGTAAGGACGCGGCAGGCCGTCAGCAGCAGCAGCGGCGCCACCCAGAGTAGCGGGTAGAACTGGTCGGGCCACAGCCCCACCCCGACCAACCCGAACGAGGCGAGCCCGAGAGTCAGCCACGCCAGCGGACGCGGCCAGGCCAGGCGGAGCCGGACGAAATCGTCCAGCCCGGCGCCCGCTTTCGGGAACGTGCGCAGCAGCAGCCAGGTGCTCATGACGGCCGGAAGCACGGTGGAGAACGGCAGCGTGGCCAGCCAGAAATACTCCAGGCCGGTGATGCCGTCCACGCCCACATACAGCCAGTTCTGAACGAACCGGTTCAGGTATTCGAAGAACCACCAGAAGCCCGCGCTGGCCGCGAACAGGAGCGCCAGGTAGCGCGGCCGGTGGGTCGGCAGGCTTCGTCCCGTTCTTTGAAACAGCCACGCGTTGACGATCGCGATGTACCCGATCCAGAGCATGCTGAAGGTGTGGAGCTGGAAGGGCGCCCACCAGGCATAGCGCGTCCAGGCCAGCCACCAGCCGGCCGCGAGGATGGCGAAGCCGGCCCAGCCCCAGCGGGGAAAGGGGCGGACCGGCGGCGGCGCGGGGGAAACCCGGCGGCGGCTCTTGAACACATGGAGGTCGAAGGGCAGGATCGCGGCCAGGATGAAAAGCGCCATCGCGATGAAGACCGGCCAGGAAAAGGGGGCGTGGCCGACGTGGAGCGTCAGGGGCGGGAACTCAAGGTAGTCGGCCAGGGCCCCGCCCTTCAGCCTCACCCCCAGGAGCGGCAGCCCGACCAGTCCCCCCGCGCAGCCCGCCGCCAGCCCGATTGCCTGCATGTTCCGCTTCATCCCTCAAGCGTCGCATATCCGAAGCCCGATTGAAATGATGAACTGAGCTTACGCAATGAGGTTCCACCCCGGCATGGAGTCGGCCGTCCCCGGCCGTAAGCGACATTGCGTGGCAGCCCCTCTACCTGCCTCCAGAGAAGACTTTACAAGGTGGAACACGGCGAACGGAAGACACGGCTCCAACATCAGCGAGTTGTTCCCCTTGGGCATATTCGCGAAACGAAACCCGACATCCTGGCGGGATTAACACGGTGGAACACGGCGAACGGAAGACACGGCTCCAACGTCAGCGAGTTGTTCCCCTTGGGCATATTCGCGCTTCAAAGTTGCTTAATATGATCGTTCTTTGTGGGGCGGCCCCACACCCCCGATTCTTTCTTCTTCCGGGGGTGCGGGGTTGGCACCCTGTAGTGACGCTTCGTCTACTACAGGGCCCCGCCCTTCTTCTCTTCTCTGAACCGTGTTCCACCGTGTCGGCCGTTCGCCGTGTTCCACCGTGGTAATCTTCTCTTCCGGGGGCGCGGCCTGGAATGGCCGTATGCGCTTACGACGGCACAACCAGCCGGCCTTCCCGCCGCTCAAGCCGGCCGGCCTTCACGACGTCCGCCAGGACCAGCCCCAGCGCCGCGCGCCTCTGCTGGCTGAGAATATCCAACCCCAGAAGCCCCAGCACCTCCCGGAAGCACTCCTCCTCCTCGATGCTGCACGCCCGCTGGACCACCTCCACGAACGCCAGGGCCACTTCCTCCGGCGCGATGTTCGCGATGTTCTTCACCAACGCGTCCGCCTGCGCCCGGTCCCGCACCACGGCCTCCCCTCGCGCATCGGCCCACAAAAAGACGTCCCGCCTGACCAGCTCGCCCCGCGAGGCCAGATCCTTCACGGACCACTCGAACCGATGGCGGAGCCGTACCCCGATCCGCGCGCCGTCCGCCGCTTCGGCGATCCGCCGCAGCGCGACCTCGGCATGCACCGGCGACTCGACCCGCACCACCTTCAGGATCCAGTCCCCCAGCCGGCCGTGGACGCACGACAGGTCGTCCGCCTGCCCGATCCGCCCCAGCCGCGCGGCCTCGTACGGCGGCGGCGCCAGCCGGTCCGGAGCCGCCGGCGTCCGCTGCCGCTCGAACGGCGCGACCGGGGCCGGTGTAGCTAAAACGGGTACAGGTTCAGCCAGCGCCGCCCGGATGGCCTCCGCGATCCGGCCCGCCTCCCGGGCGGGATCATCGAACCACGCCCGGCTCCACACGCGGTGCAGCCGCCAGCCCAGGCCCTGCAGCACCTGCTGCCGCAGCCGGTCGCGGTCGCGCGCCCACCGGGAGGCGTGGTAGGACTCCCCGTCGCACTCGATGCCCAGGATGGAGCGGTCCGGCTGCCCGGGATCCTGGACGGCGAGGTCGATGGAAAACCCGCCCGCCCCGACTCTCCGGCGCACCGTGTAACCCGCCGCCCGGACCGCCTCCGCCACCTCGTCCTCGAAGGGGACTCCCTCCGGCCCGCCCTCCGTCCCCGGCAGCCCCGCCCGGCCTGCCTCCGCGAACTGCAGCACCCCGCGCAGGTGGCGGACGCCCTCGGAATCGGAGCGGGCCAGGTCCAGGTCGTCGCCCCGGATGTTGCTGAAAATGAGACAGCGCTCCTTCGCCCGCGAAATCAGCACGTTCAGCCGGCGCTCGCCGCCCTCCTTGTTGAGCGGCCCGAAATTCATCAGCAGCTGACCCGACTCGTCCTTCCCGTAGCCGACGCTGATGAAAATGACGTCCCGCTCGTCGCCCTGGACGTTCTCGAGGTTCTTGACGAAAAAGGGCTCGTCCGGGTGGCTTCCGAAAAACGCCTCCACCTCCGGATTCTCCCGCCGCAGCACCTCCACGCGCTCCTGGATCTCCCGCATCTGGGGGATGCTGAACGCCACGATGCCCAGGGACTTGCCCGGGTTCCGCACGGCATGGTCGAGCACCTCCCGGGCCACCCGCTCGGCCTCGACCGGATTCTTGCGCTTGGTTTCGCCGCGCTGGTAGACGCCCTCGGGCACATGCACGAACTGAAGCCCCTGCCCCTGCGTGCCGGCCGCCGGCGACGGGAACACCACCAGCTTGCCCTCGTAGAAGGCCTTGTTGGAATAGCCGATCAGGGTGTGGTGCCGGCTGCGGTAATGCCAGCGCAGCAGGGTGGAAAACGCGCCCTTGCTCTCGAACTGCTTGAGGATGCTCTCGATGTCCCGCGTCTGGTTGGCCGGCTCCTCCGCCCCCTCGTCCTCCTGCATCTGCTCGAAGAAGGTCGTCGGCGGAAGCTGCTTGCTGTCCCCCACCACGATCACCTGGCGCCCCCGCGCGATGGCCCCCAGCGCGTCGACGGGCCGCACCTGGCTGGCCTCGTCGAAGATCACCAGGTCGAACTGCATCAGCCCCTTCGGCAGGTAGCTCGCCACCGAATACGGGCTCATCATGAAAACGGGCTTCGCGCGCTGGATGGCCAGCCCGCACCGGTCGAGCAGCGTCCGGATGGACAGGTGCCGCGCCCGCTTGCTGAACTCGCGGCTCAGCACGCTCATCTCCCCCGGCGCCCCCAGGCCGGGCAGCTGGCGGTGATGCTGCAACAGGATGCGCCCGCGGTTCAGCCGCAGGCTGCCGGTGTCCGCCTCCCGGAAAGTCTCCACCCTCCTGTCGGCCAGCCCCCCGCTGAACTGGCCCAGGCTGGGATTCTCCTGGAAATGCCGCTTCAGCAGCGCCTCGCTCCACCGGTATTCGAACAACTGGGCCAGATGCCCGGCGGCGTGCACCCAGGAGGCGCAGGCGTCCTGGAACGGACCCAGCCCCGCCTTCCCCGCCTCCTCCCGGATCGCATTGTACCGCGTCATCGGCAGCAGTGCCCGGGGATTTTCCAGCCAGGCCTTCAAAAAGGCCGCCTGCGCCTCCAGCGGATAATCGTCGAATCCCCGCCCCGGATCAAGCGCCTGCGGCCCGATCTTCACGTGCTTCACCAGGCCGGCCAAAGACCCAGCGTAGCGCGAAGCGGCGCTTTCGACGGGCGCGGCCAGCTCCCGCACGACCGCCCGCCGGCCGGGCTCGACCAGCGCATGGGCCAGGGCCGTGAACAGCCCCCGCTCCAGGTCCGTCTGGTAAAAGGCGTGCAGGATGTCGGCAATTTCACGCAGCTTCGCGGCATCCGACCGCTCCCTGAGCCAGTGCGACCCGAACAGCGCCGCGGCGCTTTCCTGGTTCGACTCGACGTCCTTCATCCGGCGCTGGACCTCGAGAACAGCCTGCAGGGCGGCCAGCCGCCGGGCGAGACTGAAGGGCGGTCGGATCCGCCACAGCGCCGCGGCTTTCGACGCGGCCGCGCGGTAGGCGGGACAGAACCAGCGGTACCAGACGGGCTGGTAGGACGAGAGAACCGCGTGCAGCGCCCCGGCATCCCCGTGGCTCCAGGCCGCCTCGGTCAGCTCGTCCTGACAGGGCGCCTTCGCCCGCTGGATCGCCTCGATCTGCGTGATCAGCTCGACGATGTTCGCGTATTGCGATTTCCAGGCCGGGTTGTCCACGGGAATGGCCGACAGGTCCGGCCAGCTCTCCGACTGGCGAACCGTGTCCAGGATCTGGCGGAGCTCGGCCCCCGTGATGGCGCGGGCCAGGCCCAGCGATTGGAGCAAGGGCGGCAGCACCCCGGCCAGCTCGCGCAAGTGGGCCGCCGCCGCCCCGGCCATGGATTCGACGGCCGTCAGATCCATGGGCAGCACGGTCAGCAGGCCGGAGTCACGGAAAGGATGCTCCGCCAGCCGCCCCAGTTCCGACAGGACGATCTCGATCTTCCGCGCCAGCTCCAGCGCTGCCGCATACTGGGCTGCTGTCCAGGCGGTCCACCCCTCGACCTCGAACCGGGGCCCCTCCTTTCCGGACAGCAGACGGTGAAGCTGCGTCAGGCGGCCGAAAAGGAAGTAGGCCGTGACGCCCGACTGGCCGATGGGCTGGTTGACCAGCCCGGCGTGCCGGTTCAAATCCCGGATGTGGCCCTTCAGCTCCTCGAGGTTCTGCTCGATGCCGGGAACGACCGGGGCGCCCTTCTCCCAAACGGATTTCAGGCGGTTCAGGAAGTCGCGCTTGTTCGTCTTGTTGCTGTGCAGCTCGATGGCGATGTCGTCCAGCCCGATGTTGGCAAGCCGGCGCTTGACCACCTCCAGGGCGGCCATCTTCTCGGCCACGAACAGGACGGTCTTGCCCTGCGCCACCGCCTGGGCGATCAGGTTGGTGATGGTCTGCGACTTGCCCGTTCCCGGCGGCCCCTGGATGATCATGTTCTTGCCGCTGCCGATCTCGGCCAGGGCTTCCGCCTGGGAGCTGTCCGCCTCCACCACGTGGAAAAGCGTCTCGGGAACCAGCACGTCGTCGAGGGGCGTGCCGGGGGCGATGACCGGGGCGTCGGCCGGGAGATATTCGTCGCCGAGCAGCCAGCGCAGGACAGGCTGCTCGACTAGAGGGGCCGTCTCGGGCCATTTCCGGTCGTCGAGATCCTGGTGCATGACGTATTTGTGGAACGAGAAGAAGGCGAGCTGGACCTCGTTGCGGTCGAGCTTCCAGTCGGGCTTCGAAGCGATGGCGGCCTCGGCCCGGTCGAGGTAGGCCTGGAGGTCGAAGCCTTTCTCGTCGTCTTCCGGCGGGAGTTCTGGCCAGTCGATGCCGAAGCCGTCCTTCAGCTTGGCCTGCAGGGAGACGTTGTGGCCGATCTCGTCGCCATTGTGGGTCAGGATGAAATCGGTGCGGGCGTTCAGGCGCTCGAGGGTGACGGGCAGCAGGATGGCGGGGGCCTTCAGGATGCGGCTTTTATCGACCGGGTCCGCGTAGGTGAGCATGCCGAGCGCCAGGAACAGGGTGTTGACGCCGTGTTCTTCGATGGTGCTGCGGGCGTCGTAGAAGGTGTTGAGCAGCCGGCTTTCGAGCACCGCCTGGACGTAGGGGGTCTGGAGCACGCTGTCGAGGTGCTTCTCGTGGGCGTCCTCGGGGCGGTGATTCTCCTTGCGGGCGATATACCGCTCCAGCGCGTTTTCCGGGTCGATCGTCTCGCCTGAGAGGGCGTCCTTGTCGGAAACCGGCGCGAAGGACATCCGCTGCTGGTCGTCGTAGAGGATCCGGAGGATTTCGGCGGGGTTTTCGTCAATGACCCGCGCGCCCTTGCCCCGGGACTCGGTGAAATTGAGGAGCTTGTTGCGGTAGGTTAAATCCAGGAGCTCCTTGCGCGAGGCCTGCAACCGTTCCAGGATTTGTTTCGCATCGAGCATCGCGGTCCCCCTTGACAGAGCCGTAACGATACCATTGCTCCCCCCGGAACACAAACTCATTAGCGACGATCTCCTGGGCCACGAGGGTTCAGGGTTCGGGGTTCAGGGTTCAGGAAAATCAGGCCAGGCGCATGAAAGAGAGATTACGGTAAAGATTAGGGTAAAGATGATCGATCAGGCGAGCGGATGGCGCAGCGCCGCCTGGTCGTAGTCGTGATCGTAATCGCGCTCGTGATCGAAGCACGAAATCCGAGCAAAATTGATTCGCAAGACGTGGCACGGCCTTTCCAGGCCGTGTCCCCGGGCGCTTTCATCCCCGTCTGATGGCTCGACAGCGCCCCGGCCACGGGTCAGGAGACCCGTGCCACGACAGTCGCAAGATGCGGCATGGCCTTTTCAGGGGCTGGGTGAGGGTTCGGGGTTCAGGGTTCAGGAAAACCAGGCCAGCCGCATGAAGAGAGATTACAGTAAAGATCGTTCCGCTATTCGCTATCCGCTATTCTGCAGGGAGCACTTTACGTTGGATGTTGGATTGCCTGGCCTGACGGCGATTAGTGGTCAAACATCAAAACCGGCCCGAAAATAATTACTTGCAACTAATTGCGATCCAACGACATACGACTCAATCCAGCCGTCTGGACTTGGATTAAGTGATCGCGTGACCGAGGAGACTGAAAAACTGAGAAGACGTGAACCCGCGCGCTTCCAATATCCCTTGCCACCCTTGCCAACAGCAATTACGGCAGGGGGCGAATATCGCTCGGTTCTTAGAGCCTATCCGAAAACCCCCATCCTTCGCCAAACTATGATGGCGCACGCCAGATGTAAAAAGCCTTCATAGCGATCAAGTCGCTTTTCCCACCGAACAAGAAGTCTCCGAAATCGGTTGAGCCAAGAGTGAGCTCGCTCCACGACCCATCGACGAGCACGGGAGCGTCGGCGATTTCGCTTTGCAGACTTTTCCTCTTGGCGTGACTTCACATGGGGGGTGTAACCGAGATCCAGAACAAGACGCTGTACGGAGCCTGCTTCGTATCCTTTATCTAGGCAAAGATGCTGACGGCAGCTATTCGGATCGGGGCGTTCAGCCATCGTTCTTTGAAGGGTTCTTTCCAGCATTTTCACGTCATGCCGATTGGCACC
>JBIIYJ010000316.1:0-6129 GCA_044346855.1 Kiritimatiellia bacterium | reverse complement strand
TCGTCCATTCGCTTAGTCAGGAGTATCGCACGGACGAAAGAGTCGCGGAAGGTGGGTTCACAGGGTGCTTACACTCTTCCCTTTTCGCGCCTTCCGCGTGTTTCGTAGTTAAATTTCTCGTCCGGACCCGCGGCGCGCCTCGCGCCCCCTCTTTCTCTTATCCGTGGAATCGGTGCTATCCGTGGTGTTCTTCCCTTTTCGCGCCTTCCGCGTGTTTCGTAGTTAAAACCATCCCGGCCGGCTCCGTGGCGCGCCTCGCGCCCCCTCTTTCTCTTATCCGTGGAATCGGTGCTATCCGTGGTGTTCTTCCCTTTTCGCGCCTTCCGCGTGTTTCGTAGTTAAAACCACACCGGCCGGCTCCGTGGCGCGCCTCGCGCCCCCTCTTTCTCTTATCCGTGGAATCGGTGCTATCCGTGGTGACTCTTCCCTTTTCGCGCCTTCCGCGTGTTTCGTAGTTTCACCCACTGGAAAGCCTCACCCCTTGCCCGGCTCCAGCGGAAGGGTGAACCGGAACGTGGAGCCCTGCCCGGGGGCCGACTCCACCCAGATGCGCCCGCCGTGCCGCTCCACGATCTTCTTGCAGATCGCCAGCCCCATGCCCGTCCCCTCGTATTTCTCCCGCTCGTGCAGGCGCTGGAACACCTCGAAAATGCGCTCCGCCTGCGCCATCTCGATCCCGATCCCGTTGTCCCGCACGGAAACCAGCCAGTGGTCCTCCTTCCGCTCCGCCTCCACCCGCACCTCGGGCGCCGCCGCCCCCCGGAACTTGAGCGCGTTCCCGATCAAATGCAGCAGCACCTGGTGCAGTAGGATGCCGTCCGCCACCAGCTCCGGCAGCGGGCCTCGGTCAATCCGGGCGCCGCTTTCCTCGATCCGCGCCCTCAGTGCCATCAGGACGGCATCCAGCAACTCCCCCAGGTTCACCGGAGCCAGGTCAAGAACCTTGTTACCAATTCTGTAAAAGTCGAAAAGAGACTGGATCAGCCCCTGCATGCGCCCAGCCCCGTCCACGGCGAACCCGATATATTCCCGGGCCTTCTCGTCCAGTCGGTCGCCGTACCGTTCCTCCAGAAGATTGAGAAAGCCCGACACTATGCGCAGGGGCTCCTGCAAGTCGTGCGCGACCACGCGAGCGAACGCCTCCATTTCGCGGTTCGAGCGCTCCAGCTCCGCCAAGCAATGCTTCAGCCGCACCTCGCAACAGGACTGCCCCTCTTCCGTTTCCACATCTTGCATGACCGGAATCCTTCCGCGGAACTGATTTGAAAACATCCACACCGGGTACATTATGCGGAAACTGCGCTAGAACCGAACTGAGTGAAGGCCTTATTCAGATGGGCGGATTGTCTTACGCCCCTCAGGCTTCAAGGGCAAGGCCGGCGACCACGAGCAGCCCGAATGCCGCGTGCAGCCGGGCCGTACTCGAATCGAGCCGCTCCAACCGGCCGGAGCCAGCCCTCAGCAGGCCGGCGGCCAGGGGAAGCGAGAGGAACGGGAGCGAGGCCCCGAACGGGAACATCGGGCCGCCCAGCGCCAGCCGCCATGCCAGCGCAAGCGCCAGGACCGCATAGGGAAGCAGGAGCAGAAAGCGGTAATAGCGGGCCGAGCCGGCCGGACCCAGCCGCCCGGCCACGGTGCGGCAGCCGGCCGCCCGGTCCCGCTCCAGGTCGCGCCAGTTGTTCGCGTGCAGGATCGCCACCGCCAGGCTGCCGGCCGGGAGACTCCACATCAGCGGCAGCCAGGAAAAATCGCGCGCCTGGACCCAATAGGCCCCGAACAGCGGCAGGAGGGAAAAAGTTGCGAAGATGACGGGATCGCCCCAGCCCGAATACTTCAGGCAGAACCCCGGCCGGGTATACAGCAGGGTCAGGACGCCGCCCGCCAACCCGAGCGCCAGCACCACCCACCCCGCCTTCCAGGCCAGGACAACGCCGCACAGGATTCCGACGGCAAGGAACAGGCGCGCCGCCCGGACCACCTGCCCGCCGGTCAGCCACCCCCGCACGATCGCCCCGCTGGTCGGCAACACCTCGGAATCGAGCCCGCGCCTGAAATCGACCGCATCGTTCAGCAGGTTCGCCGCGGTGTGAAAGCAGACCACGCCCAACAGCGTCAGGGCGGCCAGCCCCCACCGGAGGGGATAGCCCGCCGCCGCGGCCGCCGCCAGGCCGATCAGGACCGGCAAGACCGACGCCGTGTAGGCAAACGGCCGCACCGCAGTCAGCCAGACCGCCCAGACTCCCGGTCGCGACGCAGTCATGTCCCTCCTGAAAATCGTTGCCGCCCCTGTTTCCGCGTCCACCTTTTCATGTGTTGCGTCGTTCCCTCGTCTCTTCAGTTCAGCGTTTTCTCTCTGCATTCCGCTTTCACGCTCGCAGGGATGAAGGCCAAAGCGGCATAAATCATACCCGGCACAATCAACAGGTCGTCCAGTTGTCCAAGAAGTGGGATAAAGTCGGGTATGATGTCGATGGGCGACACGAGATAGGTAACGGCGCCGCCCAACAGCCATCGAGACACCCTTGGCGTCTGGGGATGGTTGAACAGCGCCCGATAGTAGGCAAGCTCCTGCCTGGCTCTGTTCAGTATCTTCCTCACATTTCCCATAGTATAATCGTTCGAGGGATTATGCCTTTCCCTCGATGTGGGTGCCGGTCTTCGCGTTGTGATAGCGAAAGTCTCGAGCCCCAAACCCTCCGAAAAGGACGGCCAGGAAGAGTGCGACCTTTGCCGCCGTTCCCCAGGAGATCGAAGCCGCAACCAACCCTTGCTGAACCGCACCAGGGAAAAGGTCCGGAACGGTCCAAGCCCAGAGGGCCTTTATCAGAAGCAGCCCAACGACAAACATCATGAACACAATGACGACGATACCGGCAACCAATGCTGCAACCTTCGAAGCATTCATCTATTCCTTCTCCTTTTCACGAATGACCGTCTTCATGCTGATCCGCGCCAGCGGCGATACGCAGCAGCAGGTCGTTGGCCGGATCCTCATGCGTGTTGAGGGGCAGCGTGTAGTTCGATGCCAAGAGCCCGAACGACTTTGAGTATGGTGTCAAAGCCGGGCACGCGTTCGCCGGAGAGTGCTTTGTAGAGACTCTCTCGTGACAGACCGGCATCCCTGGCCACCTGTGTCATGCCTTTGGCGCGCGCAATGTCGCCCAGCGCTTTGGCGACAAATGCTGCATCACCCTTGGATTCCTCGAAGCAGGCTTCCAGATAAGCAGCCATCTCCTCCGGGGTTCGGAGGTGCTCGGCAACGTCATATCGAGTTGTCTTTGTCTTGCTCATGGTCTTCTCCTACAGGCCGCGCGCAAGGCGCAATGCCGTGTTGATATCGCTCTGTTGGCTCTGCTTGTCTCCGCCCGCGAGCAGGATAACCAACGACTGGCCGCGCTTTTTGAAATAGATCCTGTAGCCAGATCCGAAAGGTGGCTGTCTTACGGATCTCTATCATCGGTTTACAGTGTAGCCAGAAGGATACAACCCGTCAAGCTGCAAATTGGATTATCATGTCTTCGGCCAACGAACAGGTCAACGGCGTTAGTGCGTCCGCTGCACCTTCTTGTTGGCAGCGCCGTGTCCTCCCCGTCTCTGATGCCGGTGGGTGTGGATTACTCTCATTTCCCGTTGTCCTATGGAAGCACATCAAACAACTGGCCGCCATTCACACGCACGGCATTCAGAGCGAGATCCAATACGACGGCCGAACGCGCAACGTGGCTTTGCCGATCAGCGCGCTCCTGAACGGCTCTTGCCTGAAGCCAATCGGTGCACCAACTCGTCTCGAGCCCCAGCAACTTGAGCAGCGATCTCATCCTTCCCTTCTGCCGTCGCTATTGCGAGCGCTTCATCAGCGACACTCAGCGCTTTCTGGGGATCGACTTGTGACATCAGCGCAAATAGATCCCCCAGTGCCTGCAACTCCGCGTCTCTGGTTCCATACCAGTGCCAGAGAGTGGCACAATCACGTAACAGTTTCAGTGCAACATCCATTCGCCCTTGGTCCTGGCAGACGGCCGACTCATTTCCCAGGCAATGCACCAACGTGAAGAGATCATTCGCAGACCGAGCAATCTTCTCTGCCGAATCATGACAGCACAGCGCCACATCGAGTCTACCTGCATGACGCAACACAATTCCCCTGGTGGTAAGAGCCTCAGCAATCCAGCGAGGATTCTCGGCCTTGCGTCCAAGGTTCTCTTGACGTTGCAGAAGAGCCAAAGCCTGTTCAGTATCGCCCTGCTGTAAACTTCTGTGTGCACTTGCAAACAGAGATTCGTCCGCTTCGGCACATTTGGCGGCAAGCTGGAGCAAGACCAACGATATCTGACTTCGGATGCCCTCGAGTTGTGACTGAATATGGTCTCGAATACGAACCGGGGTTTTCTCGTCAATGCATTTCGATGCTTCCCCAAGCAAACAGAGCGCACGTATTAACTCCCCTCTCTTCTGCGCAATTTGGGCCTGGTTTGCCAAGCAGACCCCCAGATCGTCAGGATTTCCAAGCTCTCGACAGATTCTCTCTTCATCCCGGTGTAGACTCTCCGCCCGATCCAAATCGCCCTGACGGTGGTGGATATTGGCCAAATTGCAGAGGCAAGCTTGCAGGCCCTCAGCACTGCCAATCTGCTCGCACAAAGCTTTCTGCTTCTCCAAGAAGGATAAGGCTCTCTGATAGTCTTCGAGCTCAATATGGATTGCACCAAGGTTCCCAAAGCACCTCTGCAGATTCTCGGTATCACCATGTTCGCGGCAAAGTAACACGGCTTCATCGAGGAGTTCTACTGCTTGAGGCAACTGTCCTGAGGTCTGCTTGCTTAGTGCTTCGCGCATAAGCAGCGGAACTCGTGACACCTTTTCGGAAAGGAACGCCCGGTACTTCTGAACAACGTCGACAAGGTTCTCTTTCAGGCCAGCTCCAATAACGACGATCAGGTGATCTCCTGTTCGTACTCCCTCCTGAGCCCACGTCTGGTCTGGCTTCAGCCAGAGCTCAGTCTCGTAGTGCGCAAGGGCAAAGCCGCGCAAATCCGCGAAATTGACATCAAAGAGAAGGGCAAGCATCGCCAGGTCCAATTCTCCAATGACGCCATCATCTGTAACTGTCAGGCCTGCGGTCGTCCCCAGTTTGTTCTGGTTACGGAACTGCTGCCCATCATAGAACGCATACTGCAGGTTAACAACTCTCGCAACGTTAAAACCGTGCTCGGGAATTGGCCACGGCATACCAGGTTGTTTGCCGTATCCTGTTCCATGTGGCGGTTGCGGTAGACCGACCCGCTTGATAATCATGTCCAGCGCTGATTGATAGAGACGTGGGTCCGAGAAGTCCGCAACGATGGTATCCCGGAGGCCCTCCGGAAGTTCGCAATCGTCAATGATGATCGGTAGCAGGGACAGCGCATGTCCTTCCGATCTCCTCTTCAACGCCTCGCCCAGCTCGAATCTCACCCAATCCGACCGTGCAGACTTGCGCGACAGTACGATAGCCACGTAATCAGCTTTAGCAATCCCCTCGCGAATCTTCTCCTTAAGCAAATCGCCCAGTTGGACTGTGACCTCGTCATGCCACACGTCAACTCCGAGTTGCCGTAGGTCTCTCGCGAGGCGACGCACGAATTCCTTGTCCCTATGAGTGTAGCTTATGAAAATGGATGGTTTCGCGCCCATGCTGTTCTCCTCCGCCGGTGCCAACATGACGCTCAGCCGGAGCCGCGCCAGCGTAGATAGGCTGAGCGAGTGGTTGGCGTCCTTGTCTTTCCGTGATCGTCATCGTCATCGTCATCGTCATCGACCATACGCATGCTCTGGCGCTTCGATTACGATCACGATCGCGATCACGACTACGATATAATCTCTTTGCCGGAAATCATCAAATCATTTTCTTCGGCCAACACCCCCGCTCTGCGTGAGCCGCGCCAGCGGCGATACGCAGCAGCAGGTCGTTCGAAGCATCATCGTCTTTCGTGTCCTTGAAGCCAATCCCAAAATGGTTCTGCTAGGTAGTTTCTGTTGCGGAAAGCAAAAAAGTATTGAAAAGAACCGGCGCACCCGCTATCTGTGAAGTGTACTAAGCTTACAGAAAGGGAACAGATGCGCCAGGTTCTTGATGATCAGAAATACTTG
>JBIIYJ010000315.1:0-6177 GCA_044346855.1 Kiritimatiellia bacterium | reverse complement strand
CGCACTTCTGCACGTCCGCCAGCCGCTTGCCGGCGGGGTGCGGTTCGCCGAGGAGGTAAGGCACCAGGGGGTGCATGCCCGCCGTGGTGAACAGGACGGTTGGATCATTTTCGGGAACAAGCGAGCTTCCCGAAATGACCGCGTGCCCCTTGCTCTTGAAAAAAGACAGGTACAATGTCCTGAGTTCATCCGCCGTCAAAGCCCGTGCCATGGTGCCTCACTCCTCGAACCGGTTTATTCGCTTTCGGCGGCCGCCGCCGCGCCCTTGGCCGGCAGCACCGGCCCCGCGGCCAGCTTTTCCTTGACCTTTTCCATCATTTTCTTCTGCAAGGGCACGTCGCCCTCCAGGAATTCGACGGCGGCATCGCGCCCCTGCCCGATCTGGACGCCCTCGAAGGCGAGCCACGAGCCGCGCTTGTCCACCAGCCCGTGGAGGACGGCGGCGTCCAGGATGGAGCCGGTCCACGAGATGCCCTTGGAGAACAGGATGTCGAACTCCGCTTCCGTGAAGGGCGGCGCCATCTTGTTCTTCACCACCTTGACGCGCGTGCGGTTGCCCATGACGCGGCCGGTGGCGTCCTTGATCGCCGAGATGCGGCGGATGTCCAGCCGGATCGAGGCGTAGAACTTGAGCGCGCGGCCGCCGGGCGTGGTTTCGGGGCTGCCGAACATGACGCCGATCTTCTCGCGGATCTGGTTGGTGAAGATGCAGAGCGTCTTGGACTGCGCGATGCCGGCGGTCAGCTTGCGCAGCGCCTGCGACATGAGCCGCGCCTGCAGGCCGACGTGGGCGTCGCCCATCTCGCCGTCGAGCTCGGCCCGGGGGGCGAGCGCGGCGACCGAGTCCAGCACCACCACGTCGAGCGCGCGGCTCTGGACCAGCTTGTCGCAGATGGCCAGGGCCTCCTCGCCCGAGGAGGGCTGGGAGACGAGCAGGTCGTCGAGGTTGACCCCGATCTTGCTCGCGTAGCCCGGATCGAGCGCGTGCTCCGTGTCGATGATGGCGGCCACGCCGCCCTCCTTCTGGGCGTTCGCGATGATGTGCAGGGCCAGCGTCGTCTTGCCCGACGACTCGGGGCCGAACAGTTCGACCACGCGCCCGCGGGGCAGCCCGCCGATGCCGAGCGCCGTATCGAGCGAGAAGGCGCCGGTGGAGACGACCTGGACGTGCTTGACGGCCGCGGCATCGCCCATTTTCAGGATCGAGCCCTCGCCGAATTCCTTCTGAATGGCCGCCATGACGGCGTCCAGAGCCGCGTTGCCGCCCTTTGTTTCAACCTTGGGTGCTTTCGCCATAATCCATATCCTCGTTTCTTGCGCGCGCGGAGATCGTTCGAAAGCGGGGATTATGCCATAGTCCCCAGCCGTTCGTCGAGCATATCGAGAGCCTTTGCAACGGCGGCCCTCCGGACGGCGGCCCTCCCCCCTCCAAACCGGAAGCGGACGGAGGTCCCGGACCGGGGCCCGGCGACGGCGATGCAGACGGTTCCGACGGGCTTCCCGGGCACGGCCCCGCCGGGCCCCGCGATGCCGGTGATGCCGATGCCGTAGCCGGCGCGAAGCGCCTTGCGGGCCCCTTTCGCCATGGCCAGGGCGGTTTCCTCGCTGACCGCGCCGCGGCGCTTGAGAACGGAGGCGGGAACGCCGAGCAGGCGGATCTTGACGTCGTTCGAATAGGCGATCACGCCCCCGGCGAACCAGTCGGAGCTGCCGGCGACCGCGGTGAGCCGGGCGCCGAGGAGGCCGCCGGTGCAGGATTCGGCAACCGCGAGCAGGGCGCCGGCGGCGCGCAGACGGGCCCCGAGCCGGGCGGCGGCCCGGGCGGTCATGCCTTGTAGCCCCGGGGATGGCGCCGGGTCCAGTTCCAGGCGCTCTCGATGATGTCCTTCAGCAGCGGATGGCGCGGCTTCCACCCGAGCTCCCGGGCGGCCAGGCGGGCGTCGGCCACCAGGGAATCCGGGTCCCCCGGCCGGCGGGGCTTGACCTCGGCCGGGATGGGATGGCCGGTCACCTCGCGGGCGGTCTGGACCACCTGGCTCACGGAGTAGCCGCTGCCGTTGCCCAGGTTGTAGGCGCCGGGCTTGCCGCCCTCCACGGCCAGGATGTGGGCCTGGGCCAGGTCGACGATATGGATGTAATCCCGCACGCAGGTGCCGTCGGGGGTCTTGTAGTCGTTCCCGAAAATGCTCACCTTGTCCGACTGCCCCAGGGCGACCTTGAGCACGTTGGGGATGATGTGGCTCTCGGGCTCGTGGTCCTCGCCGAAGCGCTCCGTGGCGCCGGCGGCGTTGAAGTAGCGCAGGCGCACGGTCTGGAAGCCGTGGCAGTCCTCGTACCAGCGCAGGATCTTCTCGAACTGGAGCTTCGACTCGCCGTAGGGGTTCGCGGGGTTCTTGGGCAGGTCTTCCGTAATGGGAACACGCTCGGGCACGCCGTAGACGGCGCAGGTGGAGGAGAAGACCAGCCGGCTGACGCCGGTCTCCTTCATGGCCGCGGCCAGGTTCATGCCGCCGCCCACGTTGTTCGAGAAATAGAGGTCCGGGTCGGTCATCGACTCGCCCACGAGGGCGTAGGCCGCGAAATGGACCACGGCCCCCGGTCGGGCCTCGCGCAGGGCGTCGCGGATCGCGGCGCGGTCGCGCAGGTCGCCCACGACGAGGCGGGCGCGCGGATCGACCGCCTCGCGGTGGCCGCGCTCGAGGTTGTCGAACACCGTCACCTCGTGCCCGCGGTCCAGCAACTGCTCGACGGTCACGCTGCCGATATAGCCCGAGCCGCCGGTCACCAGAATCTTCATGTCCGCTCCTCCAGCGCTTTGAGCCTGGCCTCGAGGTCTTTCAGCTGTTCCCGCAACTTGGGAAGGCGCGCGACCAGGGCCTGCTGCCTCATAAACTGATCCCGGGGCTGGGCCGGCATGCCGGACACGAAGGCCCCGGCCGGGACGTCCCCGATCACGCCGGCCTGGCCGCCGATGACGGCGCCGTCGCCGACCTCCAGGTGGCCGCCGAAGCCGGCCTGGCCGCCGATCATGACATGGCGGCCGATGATGGTCGTGCCGGACAAGCCGGCCTGGCCCGCCGCGGCGCTGTGCGCGCCCACGACGCAATTGTGGCCGACCATGATGAGATTGTCGAGCTTGACCCCGTCCTCGATGCGGGTTTCGCCGAAGCGGGCCCGGTCGATTGTGGTGTTGGCCCCGATCTCGACGTCGTTGCCGAGCACGACGATGCCGACCTGCGGGATCTTCTGCCAGCGCTTCTGCGCGTCGGGATAATACCCGAAGCCGTCGCTGCCGATCACGGCGCCGTTCTGGAGGATGACGCGGTCGCCCAGCCGGCAGTGCTCGCGGACGCTGGACAGCGGGTAGAGCCGGCAGCCGGCGCCGATCACGGCGCCGAAGCCCACCACGACGCTGGGGCCGATCCAGGTTCCGGCGCCGATCGCGGCGCCTCCCTCAACGACGGCGTGGGGCCCGACCGACACCCCCTCGCCCAGGACGGCGTCGGGCGCCACCACGGCGGTGGGATGGACGCCGGGCGGAGGCGGAGGCGGGGCCGGCGGGGCGAACAGGCCGGCGATGCGGATGAAGGCGGCGTCCGGATTGGGAACCCGGATGCGCGCGCCCGCGCCGACGGGGCCCGTCCAGTCGGCCTTGACGACGATGGCGGTGGCGCGGCTGGCCGCGGCCTGGGCGGCGTAGCGGGGGGACGAGAGGAAGGTCACGTCGCCCTCGCCCGCGTCGCGCAGCGAGGCGGCGCGGCGGAGCACGGCGCCCGTCTCGCCCTCGCACGGGGCCCCCAGTTTGGCGGCCAGTTCTGCGACGGTCATCGTCATGGCGTTACTTGGTCGCCTGCTTGGCGCCCGCGGGGCCTTCGACGGGCTTGGCCGGGGACGGGGCGTTCGCGTTGAGCCGCTTGACCACGGCGTCGGTGATGTCGAGGCGGGGCTCGGCATAGATGACGGAGCCAAGGCCCGTCTCCGAGCCGTCGAGCACGAGGGTCAGCCCGAGTTCCTTGGCCGAATCGGCCACGGCCTGGCGGACTTCCTGGATGATCGGCTTGAGCATGAGGGCATTCTGCTCTTCCATCTTGCGGCGGTTGTCGAGGTCGGACTTGCGGACCTGGATCTCGTATTCCTTGAGCTCGGCGAGCTTGTCCTCGGCGGCCTGGCGCTTCTTGGCGCGGGCGTCCTCGCTCAGCGCCTTGTCGTTGGATTCGGCGATGGCTTTCTTGGTCGCCTCATCGAGCTCCTGCAGCTTGGCCACCATGCGGCGCTGGGCGTCGCGGAGTTCGTCGTCGAGCTTGCGCAGGGAATCCGTGGCCGCCTGGGTCTTGTAGTACTGCTTGACGGCGTCCTGGGCGCTCACCACGCCGATTTTCTCTTCCGCGCCCGCCGCCATCGCGCCGGCCAGAAGCAACCCGATCGACAACCGAACCAATCCCTTGCTCATCGTCTTCTCCCTGATGCTATACGTTAGAAACCGTACCCGATCCAAAAGCTCCACTGTTCCGTCTCCGTCTCGTCCTTGTCGCGGTCCGTGCCCACCCCGGTCTGCAGGGCGTAATCGAGCCGCACGGGGAAGCCCGGGATGTCGAGCCGGATGCCGACGCCCGTTCCCCAGGCGTATTCACTCCAGCTGAAATCATAGGGATCCACTTCCAGGCTGCCAATGTCAAAAAACAGGGCGAAGCGGATGTGGGGCACGCCCGCGGGAATCGTGTATTCGGCGCTCGCCAGCATCAGGGTCTGGCCGCCCCGCGGCTCGTATTCGGTGTAGGTCGTGCCGTCGGGGTTGAGGATTTCCCGGGTTGCCTTGGGGCCGGCGTCCCGGTGCTCGATGCCGCGGATGGTGCGGGGGCCGCCCATGAAATAGCGTTCCGACAGGGGCACCTCGTCGGCCGACCCGTAGTAATCCTCCACCTCGGCGCTGGCGCGCAGGCTGAGCACGTGGCGGAACCAGAGCGGGGTGTGGTTTTCGGCCTTCAGGGCCAGGCTGTAAAGGTCGGTGTCGAACCCGAGGGGCCCGCCGGTCAGGACCGCGCCCGCGGAGAGGCGGTAGCCCCGGGTGGGCACGAGGGGGTTGTCCCGGCGGTCCTTGGAGACCACCGTGCTGAAGGAGCTGTCGGTGTGGGCGTCCTCCTCGGTGTAATAGAATTCGCTCCCGTCCACGTCCGTGTAGAGGTCTTCATCCTCCACGTCGGAAATGTTGACGCGCTCCAGGCGGTAGCGCAGTTCCAGCCGGGCGCCCAGGGGAATGGGGAAGCTCAGGGCCGGGCTGCCGCCGATGCGGTCGACATCGTATTCCGAGTAGCTGCGGCTCATGGCGTAGATCTCGCCGCTCAGGGCCAGGGGCCGGTCCAGGAACCAGGGCTCCAGGAGGGACAGCGAGTATTCGTTCATGCTCGTGCCGGCCTTCAGGCTGAGCTTGAGGCGCTGGCCGCCGCCGGTGAAGGTGGGGTAACCGAGGAGATCGAAATTGCCCTGGCTGATTTCCGTATAGCCCATCAGGGAGTCCACGCTGGAGAAGCCGGCCCCGATCGTGAAGAGGCCGGTCGGCTTTTCGATGACGTCGATGATCAGGTCGTTCGTGCCGGGAACGAGAGTGGGAGCGGGATACCCGGAGACGTTCTCGAAGTAGTTCAGGTTCATCAGGCGGCGCTCCGTCTGCTGGACCTTCACCTCGTTGAAGATTTCGCCGGGGTAGACGTTCACCTCTCGGCGGATGACCTTCTCGCGGGTCGCCACGTTGCCGCGGATCACGACGTCGCCCACCATCGTGAGCCGCCCCTCGCGCACCTCGAAGCTCACGTCCATCAGGCCCGGGCCCGCCGGGGTCAGGACCCAGTCGACGCCGGTCCGGATATAGCCCCGGGCCCCGTAGAAGTCGCGGATGGCCTTGGCGGCGTCGCGGATCGCCGTCATGGCGGCCGTGTCGCCCGGCTTGAGGGTCACGGTCTTGCGCACCTCGTCGAGGGGGAAGAGCTTGACCCCCCGGATGCTGACGGCGCCGACCTTGTAGAGGACCCCCTCCTCGACCGCGAGCGTGAGCCGGAGGCGGCCGTACTTGATCGGCTCCACGACGGGCGGGGCGACCTTGACGTCGAGGTACCCGAGGTCGCGGTAGTGGTTGCCCACATCCTCCACGCGCCGGCGCATCTCGGTCTTGTCGTAGTTCGG
>JBIIYJ010000074.1:0-18942 GCA_044346855.1 Kiritimatiellia bacterium | reverse complement strand
CGTCGCGGACCGCCTGCGCGAAGGGTGGCAGTGTTTTCCGCTCCCACGTGGTTCGGTCGCCCAGGTCGGAGGCGAAGCCGACATGGGTGTCGGTCGCCGTGTTGCCGGCGCCCGGGAAATGCTTGGCCGTGCAGAGGATGCCGGTTTCGCGGCATGCGCGGACGAAGGCGGAGCCGAGGCGGCTGACGAGCTCCGGCGTCTCTCCGAAGGAGCGGATGCCGACGATCGGGTTGTCGGGCCGCAGGTTGACGTCGAGGCAGGGCGAGTAGATCCAGTTGATCCCCAGGGCGAGGGCCTGCCGGGCCGTGATTTCAGCCGCCTGCCGGACGGCCTCCGGATCGTCCATGAACCCGAGCCCCATGAAATAGGGGAAGTGGGCGGCGTTGCCTTCGCAGTTGTAGGCGGGCCCGGTTTCGAAGTCGGCGGCGACGAAGAGGGGGTGGGGGGCGGCGGCCTGGAGTTTGTCGATAAAATCGCGCGCGGCATCGGGATTGGGGAAATGAGGGTAGCCGACGTAGACGCCCCCGACCTCCCCCTCGGCGAGGGCCGTGCGGACCCGGTCCTCCCGGCCGTCCTCCGAAAGGCCGCCGGTGATGCCGCCGACCGTGATGAGCCGGCCGATCTGTTCGCGCAGGGTCATGCCGGGGCGCTCTCGGAGACGAACGTGCCCGCCCGGTCGCGCGGGGCCACGAGGGTGCTGCCTTTCCATGCGAGCTCGTAGCCGTTGGCCAGCAGCCAGGAGACGGGCCGGCCCGGTTGTTCGCGCACGATGGCAAGCCGGCCGCAGCCCCGGGCGGACTCCGATTGCAAAAACCGGTTGTAGGGTGAAAACAGGATGGTGTCCTGGAAGCCGGGGCCGGCCACCTCCAGCGCCACGCCGGGCTGGGGGCAGGCGATCTGCCGGATTCGGAGCGGGGCGGTTCCCTCGAGCCGGGGGACCAGGACGGTCAGCAGCAGGCCGTTGTAGGCGGCCAGGTGGAGGCGGAGCCGCGGGAGCTCGAGCGGCGGCTCGGGCTTTCCGGCCCAGGGTTCGGGTTTGTGCGTCTCCGCGAACCATGTCATTCCGTAGGGCTTGGGGTAGGCTCCGTCGAGCGGGGCGAAGGAGGAGATGTCCAGGAAGGCGTCTCCGTTCCGGATTCCGGCGGGAGCGCCGGCCGTGGGAAACGCCAGGCGGGCGCCCGGGACGGCCTGCCAGAACCAGTCGAACTCCGCCCAGCCGTCCTTCTCGTTCAGGTCGTCTGCCACGACCAGGTAGGGAAGCGCCCCGCGCAGCAGGGCGACGTCGCGCAGGGCCCACTTGCAGCCCAGCATCTGGGAGATGTCCACCCCGGCGCAGGTGGCGAATTCGCCGTGGGCGAAGCCGGTCAGCCGGCCGCCGAAGTTTGCGTTGCCGCCGGCCGCGGCGGGGGGCTTGCCGCTCACGATGACCGTGCTGTGGGCGTCCGCGGTCGCGTAGCCGTAGCCGGGGTCGAAGAGCAGGTCGCGCCCGAAGGCCTGGAGCAGGAGGGCGCCGCCCTCGGCCCCCGTGTGGGCGGAGGCGCAGTGGCGCCGGCCGCAGCCGGTCAGCACGGCCAGCAGGTCCTCGTCCTTCCAGCCGGTCCGGAATACGGCGGCGGCGTAGTCGGGCGCGTGCAAGGCGAGGGGGCAGCCCGCCTCGCCGGGCTCGCGGACGGGGGCGGCCGGGTCGAACCAGGCGATTTCCGTGGGGAGCACGGCGAGCCAGAGGTCGAAGGCGTCGCCGTAGGGGCCGGACCGGTGGTCGGGCCGGCCGAGCCCCTTGCGGAAAGCCCAGCGCAGGACGGGGTCGTCGTGCCAGGCGGCGAGGAGCTGGAGGGAGGAGAAGACGTTGTCCTTGCCGTTGCTGTCGCCCAAATCGACTGTGCCGCCGCCGGGCGCCAGCAGGGAGGCGACCCACCGGCCGTGGCGATGCAGCGGCTCGTAGCGGGAGAGGGCGGGCAGCCCGTGCCGCCGCAGGGCTTCGCCCAGCTGGAGGATCTGGTGGATGCAGATGGCGCCGTAGCCGGCGCCCTCGAAGGTGGCGCCGTCGTCGTCCATGGCCTCGCGGGCGTAGCCGAAGGCGGAGCGGCTGGCCTCGCTCACGGCCGCGTCGAGCTCCGCGTCGGGCAGGCTTTCGGCCACGGAAAGCGCGAGCAGCCCGATGGCGCACATGCCGTACGCGGTCTTATTGAAGCCGGGCGAGTGGAGGCGGGCCCGTTCAAAAAAGGGCCGGCGCGCGTAGGCCAGGTAGTAGTCGCGTACATGGGCGACCGCCTCGGCCCACTCGGAGGGGGTGAAGGCGGGCTGAAGGAGGTCGATCGTGGCCGCCAGGGGGGCCCCGGTGAGGCCGATGCCGAGGGGGCTGCGGCTGTGGGAGTAATCCGGGTCTTTTCCGGCCTCGGTCAGGAAGGCCTCTCGCACGCGGCGCAGGACGATCTGCCTGGCGCGCGCGGTGTACCGGGGTTCGTTCCACAGCCAGCCGGCGAAGGCGAGCTCCTCCATGACGCGGCTGAGCACGTATTCGCCTGAGCGGTTGAAGAGGGCCGCGCTGTCGTACGCCTCCAGGTCGATGTATTCCGCATGCGTGCGGTCCAGGTAGGCCTCGCATTTCAGGCGCAGGCGGTCGGCCATTCCCCGGCCGGGGCCGTCTGCGGTCCGGGCGAGGAGGGCGGGGCGGTCGGCGGCGTCCCAGAGGAGGCGCGGATGCGGCCGGGCCGCCGCGGTCCGGCGGATCGCGGCCAGCTGGTCGGCGGTCAGGGAAGGGGCGTTCATGACAAAATAGTATAAGAAGGGCGGGGGGCGATCCATCAAAAAAATTGAGTGGCAATAATAATGAGAGACCTTTAATATTCCGCATGCCGTAAGGTTCTGCTCAATGTTCAACGGGAGGGTTTAACATGAAGAGAATCGGGTCGGGATTAGTCCTTTGTTTGTTCTGCGGCGCGCTTGAGGCGGCCATCTGCACCTGGAACGGGACCACCGGCGGGTGGGCGGACGGGGCGAAGTGGACCAACGGCGTGCCGGGGAGCGGGGATACCGCCGTGATCGCCACGGGCTCGGTTCTCCTGGCGGGGTCGACGCCGCCCCTCGCGGAATTTACCATGACCGGCGGAACGCTGACCTTCACCAACTGGAACACCATCCTGTCCGCGGCCGAGGTGACGATCGGGAACGGCGCCACCGTTACGCTGACGCAGGCTTTCCGCAACACGGAGATGTCGAACAACGTCTATTTCGTTTGCTCGAATTTGACGGTCCTGGGCGGGGGCAAAATCGATGTGACCAGCAAAGGCTATTTCAGGGGATTGACGAATGCTTTCTACGGCCATGGTCCGGGCTGGGGCGACCAGGTTTGCGGCGGCAGTTACGGAGGGCGGGGCGCCGAATATGATTTGCAGAGCAGGCGGGCCGGGAGGATTTACGGGTCGGAGGCGGCGCCGACGGACCCCGGCAGCGGCGGCAGCGGAGATAGTTCGGGTAATGGCGGCAATGGCGGAGGGGCGGTGCGCATCGAGGCGACGGGCCAGGTGACCCTCGACGGGACCATCATGGCCAACGGCGAAGCGGTTGTGCTGGGGGGCGGGTCCGGGGGATCGGTTTTCATCACGTGCCGCACGTTTGCGGGGAGCGGCGGGCTCCTTTCGGCGGCCGGTGGCAATTCCCCGCATTGCCCCGGCGGCGGCGGACGCCTGGCGGTGGTTTACGACACAGCAGCCCAGCAGGCGGCGCCGCTGCCGTCGGTTGTCTTGACCGCGGCGGGAGGAACAGGGGGTACTATTTTCTCCACGGCGGCCTGGAACATGGGTACTGTCTATTTGCCGGACACGGCCCTGTTCAATCCCGAGCGGTTCCGGTTTTCCGGACGGATGCGGGTGCCGGGGCTGACCGGTTGGGCGGTCGATCGGCTGGTGGTCAGCAACGCCACGCCCCGTTTTCCCGATCCCGGGTTTGTGTTGACGGTGACGAACGATCTTCTGATAACCGGAAGCGGGAAACTGGAGCTGGGCGGCGATCAGACCCTGACCAACCAGTTTGCGGGTCCGGGCGCGTTCGTCTATTCCGGAAGCACGGGGCCGGTGCTACAGGTTGGCGGCGGGTTGATCCTGACCAATGGCGGAAGCCTGGTAGTCTACGCGGGTTTGACGAACAGCACCATGGGCGGCTATGGCGCCCGGGTCAGCGTGACAGGCGAGGTAGTGATCGGGACCAACTGCTGGATCTACCCGCATAGCCAGCCGACGAACGGCGGGTCGGTCTGTTTCCGGATGGATTCGCTGACGATTCCCTTCACCAATGGCGGATTCAATGCCGATGGCCGCGGCTACGTGAAAGGATTCAAAACGGGCCGCATCACCGGGTCGGGGCCCGGCGGAGGCGAGCAGGATTCGGGCGGAAGCTACGGCGGACGGGGTGCGAGTTATTTTCCAACGTATCGAACCGGGTGGACTTACGGGTCGCCCTCCAATACAGCCATGCCCGGCAGCGGCGGGGGTGGGGAAAACTCGGCGGCCGTTGGAACCGACGGGGGGGGCGCGATCTGGATTGAGGCGGCAGGTCATGTCCTGGCGAACGGCATTCTGAGCGCGAATGCATTGGAAGCAACGATGAGCAGCGGGTCCGGGGGCGGCATCTTTATCGCGTGCCGGACGATTGGCGGCACCGGCGGCGTGATTCGGGCCAATGGGGGAAGGACCGTCAACCTCCTTTGTCCGGGCGGTGGCGGACGGATAGCCGTTCACTATGACACCGCGCTCCAGCAGGCGCTGCCTAAGCCACGGATCCTGTTCTCCGCCGCCAGGGGCACGCACGGCGACCCGAAGTATCCGAATGACGATGGAACGGTGTATTTCACGGACACCACGCTCCTCGACGAGGCGTGGATGCCGCACACGGGGCAGTTCTACCCCATGACGAACTGGGCGGTAGCGAGCCTGACCGTCAGCAATACGGCGATCCGTTTTCCCGCCAATGGCTTTGCGATGAGCGTGTCCGGCACGCTGCAGGTGACGGGGCCCACTGGATCGTTTGGCATTGGCGGCGACGCTTACACCACCAATAAGTTTGCGGGCGAAGAGTTCATCCTGTCGGCCGGGGCGGGGCCAACGCTGAATGTTAACGGCAGCGTGGTGTTGACGAATGGCGGGCGGTTGGCCGTCTATGCGGGCCTGACGAATGCACCGGAAACCGCCGGGGCCAAGGTGACCGTCAAAGGCGATGTCTGGGTTCATTCCTCAAGTTGGATCCATCCCCATTCGAATCCGACCAACGGCGGGTCGGTCTGGTTCGATCTGGCGAATTTATATTGCATGACGAATGCCGGCATCGATGCGGATTATCGCGGCTACCGCAGGGGGCTGGACAAGGAAACGAAGGGCTTTGGTCCCGGAGGAGCCCGCGGAAACGATTCCGGCGGCGGCTATGGAGGCACGGGCGGCTGGTACAGCGTATCGAGCCGGGCCGGCCTGACTTACGGCGATTCCAACGCTCCGGCTTATCCCGGCAGCGGGGGGCGAGGAGAAGAGACCGGCATCATCGGCGGCAATGGGGGCGGCTTGATCCGGATTAAAGCGTCCGGAACCGTTCTGGTGAAAGGCAAATTGACGGCCCGGGGAGCGAATCCGCGAGTCAGCACGTATGGAGGCGGATCGGGCGGCGGTATTTATGTAATCTGCAAAACCTTTGCCGGCGAGGCCACCGGTTCATTGAATGCCAACGGCGGGAACGGTCCGCAAACCGCGGGCGGAGGCGGCCGCATCGCCGTCTACCGGGTCAGGGATACGTCCGGCGGCGCCGTCACGGCCACGGTCGCGCCTGGAATCGGGACCAACAGTCCCCTGACCGAGGTCGCCTATCCCGGCACGATTGTCTGGCGGTGGTTGAAAGGCGCCGGCACGGTGCTGGCGGTCTACTGAGCGGGCTGCCTGTATTCTGCTTGATGTTCAAGGGGAGGGTTTTATACATGAAGAGAATCGGATCGGGATTGGTGCTTTGTCTGTTCTGTGGCGCGCTTGAGGCGGCCATTTGCACCTGGAATGGGACCGCCGGCAACTGGGCGGACGGGGCGAAGTGGACCAACGGCGTGCCGGGGAGCGGGGATACCGCCGTGATCGCCACGGGCTCGGTTCTCCTGGCTGGGTCGACGCCGCTCCTCGCGGACTTTACCATGACCGGCGGGACGCTGACCTTCACGAACTGGAACACCATCCTGTCCGCGACGGAGGTGACGATCGGGAACGGCGCCACCGTTACGCTGCCGCCGGCTTTCCGCAACACGGATATGTCGAACAACGTCTATTTCGCCTGCTCGAACCTGACGGTCGCGGCGGGCGGCAAGATCGACGCGGATTACAAGGGCTATTTCAAGGGGCTCAAGGCGCTGTCTCCGTATACGGGACACGGCCCCGGCGCGGGCGAGATCGTGTGCGGCGGCAGCTACGGCGGGCGCGGGGCGGATTACGATACCATGCTTAAGAAGGCCGGCCCGGTTTACGGGTCGCTGACGGCGCCCACGGACCCCGGCAGCGGCGGCAGCGGCGACAATTCGGGCGACGGCGGCAACGGCGGCGGCGCCGTGCGCATCGCGGCGACTGGCAAGGTCACGGTGAACGGGTCGATCCTGGCGCGGGGCGAGGCGTCCGTGCCGAGCTACGGATCGGGCTCCGGGGGATCCGTATTCATCTCCTGCCGCACCTTCGGCGGAACCGGCGGGCTCATCACGGCGGCTGGCGGCGTGGCCCACTACTGTCCCGGCGGCGGCGGCCGCGTGGCGGTGGTGTATGACATGGCCGCCCAGCAGGGCGAGCCGATTCCGAGCGTCTCCATCTCCGCGGCCCGCGGGACCGGCGGCACATTCAACTCCACGTTCGCCTGGAACATGGGAACCGTCTATTTCCCCGACCGGACGCTGTTCAATCCGGATTTGTTCCTGTTTTCGGGTCAGATGGCGGCGCCCGGGCCGGCGTCCTGGGCGGTGGATCGCCTGACGCTCAGCAACGCCACGCCGCGCTTCATGCAGCCGGGATTCGCGCTCACGGTGACGAACGACCTGGTGATCCGGGACGGCGGCCGGCTGGAGCTGGGCGGCGACCAGATCATGACCAACCAGTATGCGGGGTCGGGCGCCTACATTCATTCCGGCGGCGCGGGGCCTGCGTTGCAGGTCGGGGGGAAGCTGGTCCTGACGAACGGCAGCAGCCTTGTGGTCTATGCGGGCCTGACCAATGCCGGGGGCGACGCCTACGGCGCCCTGGTCGCCGTGACCGGCGGCGTTTATCTCGGTGACAATTGCTGGATTCACCCCCACAGCCAGCCGACGAACGGCGGCTCCGTTTATTTCCGGATGGATTCGCTGGCCATCCCCTACACCAACGCCGGGTTCAACGCGGATAACCGTGGTTTCCTGAAGGGCTTCAGGGCGGGGCGGATCAAGGGGTGGGGCCCCGGCGGCGGCGAGCAGGATTCGGGCGGCAGCTACGGCGGGAAAGGGGCCGGCTATCGGCGCATCTACCAGTCCGCCATGCCCTACGGCTCCCTGTCCGTTCCGATTGAGCCCGGCAGCGGCGGGGGCGGCGAGTCGACGGGCCAGGGCACCGATGGCGGCGGATTGATCTGGATCGAGGCCGCCGGGCATGTCCTGGTCAACGGCATTCTCTCCGCGGGATCGGCCCAGGCGGGGTTTGCCTCTGGCTCCGGGGGCGGCATTTACCTTCAATGCCGGACCCTCGGGGGCACGAACGGGATCATCCGGGCCAATGCCGGCAACAGTTCATTGTGCGCCGGCGCCGGCGGCAGGATTGCCGTTCATATCGACGCGGCCGCCCAACAGTCGCTTCCCAAGCCGCGGGTCCTGTTCTCCTCGGCAAAGGGAACGGCCAATACGGTTTTTCCCAACGATCATGGAACCGTTTACCTGTCCTATTCCGGGCTTCTTGACGAGACCTGGTTCCCCCACTCGGGGCAGATCTGGCCCATGACAAACTGGGCGGTCTCGTCGCTGTCCATTACAAGCGGCACCGTCCGATTCGCCGCCCCGGGCTTTGCGCTGACCGTTTCGAACAACCTGGTGATCGCTGGATCGAACGTCGTCCTGGCCCTTGGCGGCAACGGCTACACCACCAACAAGCAGGCGGGGCCCGACGAGTATGTCCTCACGCAGGGGGCCGGACCCTCGCTGACGGTGAACGGGAACCTGGTGCTGACCAATGGCGCCCGGCTGCTGGTCTACAGCGGATCGACCAATGCGCCCGGAACCTGCGGGGCGCTGGTCACCGTCAAGGGGGCGCTGCGGACCTACAGCTTGAGCTGGGTGCTTCCCTACACGCAGCCCACCAACGGGGGATCGGCCTGGTTCGACGTGGCGAATCTCTACGTGGGAACGAATTCCGGGTTTGACGCAGACGGCCGCGGCTACCGCAAGGGGCTGGACAACGAGGCGTTCGGGTACGGGCCCGGCGGCGCGCGCGGCAACGATTCTGGCGGCGGCTACGGAGGGACGGGCGGCTGGTATTCGGTTTCGTCGCGCGCCGGGCTGACGTATGGCGACTCCAACGCTCCTGTGTTTCCCGGAAGCGCCGGGCGCGGGGAATCGGACAGCGCCTACACGGGCGGCAACGGCGGCGGGCTGATCCGCGTCAAGGCCTCCGGCACCGTTTCCGTGAAAGGAAAGCTGACGGCCCGGGGATCTGCTCCCCAGCAGAATACCTATGGGGGTGGGTCGGGCGGCGGCATTTACGTCACCTGCAAAACCTTCGACGGGGACACCAACGGGTCGCTGGTCGCCAGCGGCGGCAACGGCACCAAGACCGCGGGCGGCGGCGGCCGCATCGCCGTATTCCGGGTCATGGACAGGTCGGGCGGGAGCGTGGCGGCTACGGCCGCGGCCGGAACGGGAACCAATGAAGGGATCGCCTTCCCCGGGACGGTTGTCTGGGGGCAGTTGAAAGGCGCCGGCACGGTGCTGGCGGTTTACTGAGCGGCCTGCCGGTAATCAGATGAAACCCGGCGACCGCGTGCCCAGAAGCCGCCGTCGGCCGGGAGCCACCGTGTCGTCGCAGACCGCTTCGACCCACACCGCGCCGTCCGCCGGAAGGGCCCGGGCGTCCAGGACCCATTCGGCCACGGCGAATTCACCCGGCAGGATCCCTTCCAGGCGGCGCGACGGAGCCAGCCGTTTGCCGCCCTGATCCGGATGGCCCAGGAAGGGCGTGACGTCCGCCCCAAGCGGCACGTCGCAGACGTAGAGCCGGCCGCTGGACGGATCCGGGGCGCAATGGGCCACGGCGGCCCGGATGACCAGCTGGTCGTCCCCGCAGCGCGAGTCCCGGCCGATCCAGACCAGGCTGTCGCCGAAGCGCGGGTCCGGCCGCGGCCGCACCACCAGCGAGAGTTCGCCGGCTTTGTCGGCCCGCCGGTGAAGCCGGCCTGTTTCGATTTTAAGGGTCGTGCGGACGTAGCCGGGAATCCCCACCGAGGCGGTGATGGAGGAGCGGTCGCCGCGCGCGACGGCGGTCCAGCGGCGGGTCACGGAGCGTGTCTGTCCGGGCGGGATGGCCTTGATCAGGGCGCTCGCCACGACGGCTCCCGTCGCGGAGTCGACGAACCGCACCGGCACCTGGCGCGCCACGCGGGGGCCGGGGTTGTGCACGGCGGCGCGGAGCGTGACCGGGTCGCCCTCCAGCGGGGCCGCTTCTGAGACGGAGGCGCCGGGAAACTCGTCCCACGCATATTCGACCGAGGCGCCGGCGGCGCCTCCGACCAGCAGGCAGCGGTTGAGGCCGGGCTCCAGCCGCGGCACCGCGGGCGCGTGCGCCTGGCAGACGAAGGCCAGCTTCGCCTGCGTCAGGAGGGCGCGGCCTTCCCAGCGGATGCGAACCAGCAGGTCGTGCACCGCCTCCCGTGAAAGTGTCGCGGGGGCCGAGCCGGGGGGGATCAGCCGGACCGAAAGATGCGGGTCGAGGGGCAGGGTGTGGCGGCCGGCGCGGCCGTCCCACAAATCGGTCCACGTCCGGCGCTGGTCGGACGAGATGGAAATCCGCGCCCTGGCCGCCCCTGAGAAGGCGAGGGACAGGCTGCCGGCGACCAGCGGGTAGGGGCACTGCACCCGGTATTCGAGCACGGCGGGCTTGGCTGTGTTCGACGCCCTCAGCGCGCCGTCTTCGGCGTGGACGTTGTCGGCGCACTCCGTTTCCTTCGCGAGGTGATCGGCGTCCAGGACGGGCTCGTAGGTCCAGTCGCCGTTGACGTAGTCGGCCGGCTCGCGGGGCGCCAGGCACCAGAGGCCGCGGTTGGCGTGGTGCAGGCGAAGGCTCTCCCCGCGCCGCAGGTTGAGCATCATGGCATGGGAGTCCAGCCGCGGCTCGTAGGTTCCGCCGGGCGCCCAGAGGGCCCAGTAGTCGGCGAGCGTGGCCGCCCGCTCCGGATGGAACAGGGCCGTGAACAGCTCCGGGTGCTTGTGCAGTTCGCGCCCGGTGGCGAAGCCGTTCAGGTCGGGCGCCGGGGCGAGGAGGCGGACGTAGGCGTCCACCGCGCGCCAGGCGCCGTCCAGCAGGACCTCGCCGGATGAATGACCCTTCAGGCTCGGTGCGCGCACCCGCAGGCCGGCGGCTTCCATGAGCAGGTGCTGGAAATCCGCCTGACCCCAGCAGAAGGAATAGCCGTAGGCGTTGATGAAGCGGTTCATGTCGTATTCGCCCCAGCCCATCGAGAACGAGTAGGCGTGCCGCATGCAGAAGCGGTAGACCGCCACGGCCTTCTCCGTGTCCGACATGCCGGGCCGCACGATCGTCTTGACCAGCTCGGAGATGCCGTGGAAGTCGTGGGCGCCGTCCCGCAGGAGGCGGATGCCGCGGCCCGGGCCGCGGATCTCGACCCACCGGTTGGCGGGCGCGGCGGCGGTGGTCACGGTGAAGGGGACCACGGGGTCGGCCGCGGGCTGGAGATGGCGGCGGGAGAGGCGGGGAATGAGCGGTTGTTCAGTCACGGGTCACCTTGTTGGCGTTGAAGTCGAAGACGAGGCCGCCGCCCGGCAGGGGCACGGTCAGGGTGTCGCCCCGGACCTTCACGGCGCCCGTCTTGACCGGCGCGTCGCCGAAGCTGAGGACGGAGACGAAGACGGCGTTTTTCCCCTGCTGCCGGGCCAGGAGGAACGGCGCCGGCTGGCGCACGTTCTGGTAGGCCACGTTCGCCCAGCCCGTGGCCGTGAAGAGCTCCAGGGGGGCGGCCCCGACGTTGATCACCTGATAGTGGAGGCGGGCGCCGTCCTGGCTCCAGGCCACCGCGCCCCTGGCGCCGGCCGGGATTGTCCCTTTTTTGACATCCGATGGCACGCTGTACATGGGCTCCGGCCCGAGCGAGGCGACCGGCTGGAGCGGCACGTCGGACGTGATGCTGCCGAAGCTGTGGTGGGCCAGGTCGTAGGTGCGGTCGGCCTGCGAGAACAGCCGGTCGACGACGACGAGGACGCCATTCCGGAGGGCGACGTGGCGCTCGAAGCGCACGCCGTCGAAGACGGTGTCGGTCCAGGCGCCCACCGCGCGGACGGGGGCGTCGTCGCCCTGGAAGTAAAGCCGGTGGCCGCCGCCGAGGTGCTGGCTTTTCCTGTCCACCGTGATCGTGTTGTGGCAGAGCGAGTGGAAGCCCCAGGCGCTCCGCTTGTTCCAGTCGGGCACGTTGGCCGAGGAGCCGGCGTCGATATTGTAGAGGCTGCCGTCGTCGCAGCCGAAAAGGCGGCCGGCGCCGAACACGATCAGGCTGAGCTTGTCGGGGTGGCTGTGGGTGGTGGCGGGCGGGCGGTGGTCCAGCGCCGCGTAAACCGCGGCCGCCCCGCGCCCCTCGCGCAGCACGCTCATGCCGAAGTCGTCGAAGGTCAGGCTGGGCAGCTGGTCGGCGTTGGCCACGGAGCCGCCGGGCGCGGGGGAATCGCCGCGGTTGGGGACTTGGCCGTCGGGCATGGCCAGGTTGTCGAGCAGGCGGCGGGCCTTCTCCAACCGGTCGAAGCTCAGCCCCGTCTCGATGCCGGTGGTCACCACGGCGTCGGCGAGGGTGGAGACCAGGCGGACCACGCCGGCGTGGTAGCCGGCCGCGATGCTTTCTTCAGTGCTGCCGTCGGGCGCGAAGGCGAGGTCGATCTTGGCCTGCAGGCCGTGGTCGCCGAACAGCCCCTCGGCCATCAGGTTCGGGTCGCCGGTGGTGAGGCCGGCGAAGAAGAGCATGTTGTTGATCTCGTCCTGCATGTTGGTCATGCCCGGGTTGATCTTCTGGCTCTCCAGGGCGCGGACCAGGATGAACCGCCGGAGGATCAGCCGGCGGTCCTCGGGGGAGAAGGCGTCGCTGGGCCAGACCCAGTAGAGCGCCTTCATCATGGGCCCCACGATGACCGAGGCCTGGACGTAGGTGGCGTTGTTGGGGCAGAGCGCGCTGGTCGCCTCGATGAGGGGGAGCGTGTAGGGGTAGTCGTTCCCTTTTTCAGCATAGAGCACGAACCAGTCGCGCACCTTTTTGGCGCAGGCCTTGTCCCCGGTGTGGGCGTAGGCCGCCGCGAGGTTCTGGATGTCGTCGGTGATCCGGCGGTGGAGCGCGCCCGAGGTGTACGGGGTGTTGGTGAAAACCTCCCCCGTTTCGCGGTCCCGGAACGCGTCGAACGCCGTCTCCTCCATCCGCGCGAAGCGGTTGAGGTCGGACTGGCCCATCCAGGCGGCGGGCCCGGGGGGAAGGCGCAGCTCGCGCTTGAGGGCCCTGGCGATTTCAGGTTCGGCCGGGAGCTTCGGCTTGGGCATGGGGTTTTTCGGCGGGGCGGCCGGGGCGGCGATCAGGAACGAGCGGACCTGGCCCGACTCGGGCTTGCCGGGCTCCCGGAACCAGGCCTGGACGCGGTCGTGCTGCAGCGGCTTCATGCCGGGGGCCGAGCGGGCGGTGAAGGTGACCGTCGTCTTGCCGCCCGGGGGGAGTTCGATCCGGGCGGGGGAGAGCGCGGGCTGGAAGGCGGGGGCGGAGCCGTCGAGCGAGGTTTCGATGACGACCGGCTTGTCGGACCTGGATTCGAGGGTGAAGGTCTTGGAGTAGGTCAGCGTGCCGTCCGGCGCTGTTTCCGTGATGAGCGGGTTGTAGGGCTTGACCCAGTCGAACGCGATGCGGAAGGCGTCCCGCACGAGGGTGGGGCGGCGCATCCGGACGGCGGTGGTCAGCCCTCCGGGCGTATGGATGAAGGTGAGGGCGGCCTCGCCGGGCTCGAACAGGTCGGCCGCGGCGCCCTGCCATTCGCAGAACCCGAGGTCGTAGGAGCAGGTCACCCAGCGGCCGGTGGGCCAGGTTATGTCCACCGTCGCCCAGCGGGGAAAGGCTTTCGTGCTGGTAGCCTCGATGTGCGGGAAGCCGCGGGTGGCCAGCCCCAGGTCGGAGACGGGGCCGCCTTCGATGAAGTAGTCGACCAGCAGGCGGGTGTAGGGGGCGACGGCCGCTGGCGCGAGGGCGCCGGACTTGAGTTTGAGAAGCCCGGAGCCGGTCACGGTGAGGATGCCGTCGGTGAAGGTGACCTGGAGCCCGTCCGGCTTCCACTGCGCCGGGTCGTGAAACGAAAGCGGCTGCGCCCGGTCCGGGGTCCGCTCGATGAGCGGCGGCCAGGCCGGCCCGCCGCCGGCTGCGGCGCCCGCCGCGACCAAAAGGCTTGTGACCATTGTTTTCATTTGTCAGGGCGCCAGGGGTTGGATGGCCAGTTCGCGGTCCATGTAGAGGGTGTCGCCTTCGAGAGGCACGGCGATGGGGGCGAGGGAGAGTTCCGTGACCAGCGCCTTGCGCGCCGGGTCGTGCCAGACGCGGCCGCCCGAGACGGCGGGCGCCTTGCAGGTGTCGGTGACGACGGCCCGCTGGCCGGGAAGGGTGATGCGGAGCGCGGTGACCGGACCGAAGGCGGGCGCGGGCGACTTGGGGTCCGGCTTGGCGGGCGCCACAACGACCGGCTGCCAGGCGCCTTCGCTGGTGCGGCTTTCCACTACGACGCCGGCCAGGTTGGTGACGGCATATTCGGTCACCAGCGTCGGCTTCTGCTTGTCGCTTTCGTCGCGCGCGGTCCGGCGCACGGTGCCGGAGAGGCGGAGGGTGCGATCTCCGGTCAGCTCGATGGTTTTCAGCGCGAGCTGCTTGGTGTTCGGGCTCCAGTGGCCGATGCCCAGCTCGCCGGCGAGGGTGACGGAGGTGGCGGTGGGGGTGTTGGTGACCTCGTAGACGGCGGAGCCGGGCTCGAGCCGCTCCCAGGCCCCGGCGCTGTAGGAGGGTTCCTTGAGGGCGAAATCGGGGACGTGGAGAAGGTCGGCCCCGTTGAAGGTCAGGCGCCGCAGGCGGCCGCCCTGCACCGGAACCACCTTCACGGTCAGATCCCCGCGGGCGAGGGTGACCAGCGGGCCGCCGTGCTGCATGAGGGAGCCCAGGCGGTAGGCTCGGCCCGTTCCCCATTCGCGCGGGCTGGCTTCGCGGCAATGGGCCACCAGATCCAGCGCGCGCTGCCGGGAATCCGCGAGATCGGTCCGGACCAGCTGGTCGCCGTCTTCCCGGACCGGCCCGTCGGGCGCGAGGAGGACGGCTTCGATTCCCACGCGCGCCTCGCGCACCCGGCGTTCGAACGGCTCGCGGCCCTTGGCCCGGGCCAGGGCGCGGTCGAGATGCACGTTCAGCTCGGCGACCTTCTCCGGCGTCAGGTACTTGTTGGTGAGGGCGGTTTCGAATTCGTCGAAGTGGCGAGCGGACGGCATGGCCACGGAATCCTCGAGGGCGTTCACGTAGGCCAGCATGTCGCGGGCGGCGGGGCCGTAGTAGCCGTCGCAGAAGGCCTTGGTCAAAGCCGCCGGGTCAAGGGAGGGATTCCAGAGCAGCCGCGCCCAGACCTCGTTCTTGAGGACCACGAGGTCGCCGCCGGTGCTGACGTAGTTGCCCTGGATCATGACGCCGTGCACGCCCCCCGCGTGGTAGAGCCGGATGTTGCGGGCCATGGAGCGGAGGGTGGGGAAGGCGGCCATGAAGTTGTCGAAGTTGACGCCGTAGTCCCAGATGGAGACGCGGCCGGGGGCGATCTCCAGCCAGCGCTGGAGGTTCAGGTAGAAGTTCCTGTTTTTGGCACACTCGTCCACGCCGTGCACGATGCAGTGGCGCAGGTGCGGCATCCAGATGTGCACGTTGGCGCTTGGCACGGTTCGGGCGGGCGGCGCCTCGAGGCTCATGTAGGCGGCCGTGCCGATGCGCACGCCGGGGTATTTTGCCTCGAGGAGTTCGGCCGTGCGGTTGATCATCCGCAGCAGGGAGGCGGTGTAGGCGGGCTTGACCGTGCCGTCGGGGTCGGTCCAGGCCTCCTCGGCGTAGACCGCCTTGCAGCGGGCGCACTCGCACATGCCGCCGTACCAGTCGCCCATCCCGGCCATGTAGATCGTGTTGGTGAAGTCGCGGGCGGTGGCTTCGATCCGCTTGGACATGGCCGCCGCGAGCGCCTCGGCCATGCCCGGCGCGGTGTAGCACATGTGCAGGTTGTTGAATTCCCGCTTGCCGGCCTTGTTCATCGGGAGGAATTCGGCGTTCGCGTCGCTCGCCGCCTTCAGGTAGGGGCAGAGCGTGTGGGAGCCGTCGAACTGCTCGCGGCTCGCGGTGCGGCGCTTGAGCGGGAAGTCGTTGACCATCCGCGTGGCCTCGGCGCTCAGGATCGAATGGAACGGCATGGCGGGCGATTCGACGATGTCCTTGAACGAGGCCGTCAGCCGCTTGCGGACCGGCACGTCCTCTTCCGTCAGCGACCACCAGCGGCAGCCCATGACCTCCTCGAGGAAGGCGTAGATGCCGTATTGCAGCCCGCGCAGCCCGGCTCCCTCGATGACGATGGCGCCGTTGGTCAGGCGGACGGCATAGGCTTCCTCGCTGGCGGCGAGCGACCGGTCGATGCGCGCGAGGAGGTGGCGGGCGGGAGGGTTGGTGGCGGGAAGGATGGGGAATGCGGCGGCGCCCCCGCTCAGGCGGGCGAGGTAGTTGGTAAGTTTCTGGGCAGCGAGTTTTTCCTCGGGCGAGGCGTTGGTCGCGACGAGGACGGGGCAGGGCGGGGTCCTGGCGTCCCACAGCACGACGGCGGGCCGGCGTGAAAATGGGAACGCATGGACGGTGCAGGCGAGCAGGAATGAGGCGGCGACCGTCGTCAGGCTTCGTGTATTCATGGAGGGATATTATCAATATTTAAGAATAATGCAAACGGGATGAAGGACGCCCTGGCACGTCGGGATCTTGAATCTTCTCTTGCCTGTAACTTCAAGTGCTCGTGAACGAACATAACTTCCGCTGGAAAAGACGGCTTGAATCTGGAAATCAGGAAATCAGGAAAGGAAGAACCGAATAGGACCTTCCTGATTTCCTGAGTTCCAGATAGTATCGGCCCGAACACGACTGCCGTTACCCCAAGCGTTTTGTCGCGGCTCCGTCGCGCGGCGGGCTTAATCGTAATCGTAATCTTAATCTCAATCTGGCTTTAACATGGACCGCTTCAGTTAAAGTAGATGCGGGGAAGCGGAGGAGCTGGATTAGGATTAGATTACGATTAAGATTAGGATTTAAGGTGCAAGAAATGCCATATTTCTGTCGATTGTTAGCCTCCCTTTTGACATTCTTGCCGGATGATTACTGATCACACCCTCCGAGCCGGCGTTTTGGGAACCATCGAGCGAACCCGGTACGTGCGCAGTCCGGCTCCGGATACCGCCGCGGTGCTGACTCATTGCTTCCGCGGCACGGGGCCCGCCCGCGTGGAGATGCTGACCTCCCAGGCGGCCAGCGACGTCTACCTTGAGCCGCGGACCCGGGAGTCGCCCGACGACGGCCGGACCTGGGGCCCCTGGACGGCGGTTCCCGAATGCGAGCAGCGCCAGGGCCGGTTCTACCTGGCCAACCATGAACTGGGGCGCCTGCTGGATCCCGGCAGCGGCAAGCTGATCCGGCTCACGCTCCAGCGCCTGTTCATCGGCGATCCCGGCGAGATTCTGGAAAAGGCGTTCAAAACGGGTAATCACTCCGATTACCGGGATCACGCCCTTTACCAGCTTTCCGAAGACAACGGGCTCACGTGGGGCCCGATGCAGCTCATCCGGTACGAGGACGGTCCCGAATTCGATCCGGCCGACTGGGGCAACGACGCCTATCTCAGGCTGAACCGGATGTACAGCGGCTACAATACCGTTATCGCCCCCGACGGCAACCTGCTCTATTCCGGCTGCGTGCAGGCGCCCCACGAGCAGGACGGCGTCCGCGAGGAGGTTTGCGGCGTGCGGGTTTTCAAGGCCGCCTGGAATGCCGGGGCGGGGCGGTACGACTGGCGTTCCCCGTTCCTCCTGACGGTCTCGAGGCGGATCTCGTCGCGCGGCCTGCTGGAGCCCTGGCTGGCCCCGCTGGCGGACGGCCGGCTGTATCTGGACATGCGCGGCTCGTCGACAGCCTGGACGCCCGGCCGCCGTTGGTATTCGGTTTCGGCGGACAAGGGCGAGACCTGGAGCCCTGTCGCCGATCTCCGGTACGATACGGGCGAAACGTTTTACTCCCCTTCCACCTTTGCCAAGACCATCCGTAGTTCGCGCACGGGCAAGCTCTATTGGGTTGGCAACATCGCGCCCGAGCCCCCCAACGGCAACTGGCCCCGCCGGCCTCTGGTCCTGGCCGAATTCGACGAAGAGAAGGTGGCGATCCGGAAATCGACGGTCACCGTGATCGACGATTACGAGCCGGGCGCCGATGCGAGCGATAAGGTCCAGTTCTCAAACTTCTCGCTGGTGGAGAACAGCGGGACCCACGCCCTCGAACTCTACCTCGTGCGGTATGGCGAGGCCGGCCCCCTGGGCGAAAAACGCTATTTCCAGGCCGACGTCTTCAAGTATGTCATCACCCTCGCCTGACTGTCGCTGCCGGGAATATCTTCCTTGATTCCCCGTACCAGTTCGGAAATGATTCGCGAATGAAAGAATCAGCTTCCTGTTTTATCAACGCCGCCTATGGCGACCCTTCCGAGGCCGGGCTTCCCATCTCCATCGGGGTGCCTTTCAAGCGGGGCGAGCTGAAGGAGCCTGGCGCGCTTTCCGTGCACAGTCCGTCCGGTGAAAGGCGGCCCGCCGCCGGCCGGACGCTGGCCGTGTGGCCGGACGGCTCCATCCGCTGGTGTCTGGTCAGCTTTGGCGCGCGCGAGGCGGGCGCCCATGCCGTGCGGGTGGAGGCCGCTGCGCCCGCTCCGTCCGGGGCCGCCGTGACGGTCACGAAGCAGGATGACCGCTGGATCGTGCGGAGCGACCGGTTGGAGCTCTCGGTCTGCGAGACGGGCGCCGGCGTGCTGGGTCATCTGGCCTGCGACGGCCACGCCTACCTCTCGGCGCCCGGCGACCTGAGCCTGAACGTGGACGAGGCGTCGTCCCTCCACGAGGCGAGGCGGAGCGTGCGGGTGCTGGAGGCGAGCCCGCTGCGCGCGCGGCTGCGGGTGGAAGGGGCGCACCGGCGGCCGGACGGGAGCCGGCTGCTGAACTACCGGCTCGACGTGGAGGTGTGGGCCGGCTGGCCCGCCGTGCGGCTGGACTACCATTATTTCAACCTGGAAAAGGGGCAGGCCGAGCAGACGGTCCGGCGCATCGCGCTGGACTCGGCCTGGAACCTGGGGAAGAAGACCCACCGCCACTTCCTGCAGAAGAATTACGGGCTCTTCTACATCAGCCGGCATGTCTACAATCCGGCGCCCGTGGCGCTGATTTCCGACTTCAACCGCGCGCCCGCGTGCGTCGAGGATCCCGCCATGCTGCTGGATGACGTGGACTACCCGTTCTACCTGCATGCGCCGCTGGTCGATTCGAGCGAGTGGCTCGGGGTGGGGGACGGCGAGAGGGCGGTTTACGGGCGGATCGAGGATTTCACCACGGCCAAGCCCAACCGGCTGGCGAGCGAGGGGCGCCTGCT
>JBIIYJ010000314.1:0-6212 GCA_044346855.1 Kiritimatiellia bacterium | reverse complement strand
AACACGTTTCCATGCCCGCCCTCACCGCGGGCCTGCCCTTCGAAGCGTATTCGCGTAGGAGGGCGGCTACAGCAGACCTTCGGGCACCCTCTTCTGTAGACGCAGGCGCTGACCGCATGCGCAGGTTCCCGCGAACCTTTTCAACACATTTCCATGCCCGCCCTCACCGCGGGCCTGCCCTTCGAAGCGTATTCGCGTAGGAGGGCGGCTACAGCAGACCTTCGGGCACTCTCTTCTGTAGACGCGGGCGCTGACCGCGTGCACTGGTTCCCGGGAACCTTTTCAACACGTTTCCATGCCCGCCCTCACCGCGGGCCTGCCCTTCGAAGCGTATTCGCGTAGGAGGGCGGCTACAGCAGACCTTCGGGTACCCTCTTCTGTAGACGCGGGCGCTGACCGCGTCCCCCCTACCCCTTCCCGCAGCAATGCTTGTGCTTGCGGCCGCTGCCGCAGGGACAGGGGGCGTTGCGGCCGACCGGCCCGGAGGCTGCGGGCGGCATGGCGCGCTCGAAGGCGGCGTTCTGCAGGCGGCGCTCGCGGCGGACTTCCTCCGCCAGCTTTTCAAACCGCGCCGCCGTGTGCGCGTAAAACCGCTTCCACCCGGCGCACAGGTAGCTCAGCCGCCGCGGATCCCGCGAGCCCGCATACCGGTGCTTCAGGCAGTCGCCCGCGCACCAGTCAACCCACGGGCAGACCCCGCAGGCCGGGTTCCAGTCCGACTTGCAGGCGCCGAACGACTTATACACCGGCGAGGCCAGCAGCTCCTCCCAGGAGTGGGTCATCACGTTGCCCAGCTTCAGGTCGGGCTCGGCGAAAAAATCGCAGGGATAGACGTCCCCGTTATGCTCCACCAGGAAATACTGCCGGCAGTCCCGCCCCATGTGGCAGACGTTGACGATCCCCTCCACCAGGCGGACCAGGATGGAGTCGAACAGCCGGACCGAAACCCGCCGCGTGTCCTTCGCATACCACCGGTCGAACAGCGCGCACAGGAACTCGCCCCACGCCTCCGGGGGCACGCTGAACGGCAGCGGGGCGCCCGCCTTGTCGAACTCCACGCACGGGATATACTGGTGGAACAGGTGACCGTCCGCCACCAGCCCGTCGTAGACCGTGTCCGGCTGCGCGGCGTTCAGGGCGTTGACCAGGGTCAGGATGTTGAACTCCACCTTGTGCTTCCGGAGCGTTTCGATCCCCCGCTGCACGGCCGCATGCGTCGGCCGCCCGTCCGCCGTGACCCGGTTGGGGTCGTGCAGGCAGGCCGGCCCGTCCAGGCTGACCCCCAGCAGGAAGTGGTAGGCGGCCAGGTGCTCGGCGAAGGCGTCGTCCAGCAGGGTCCCGTTGGTCTGCAGCCCGTTCGCCACCACGGCGCCCGGCTTCCCGCATGCCTGCTGGAGGGCGGTGACGCGCTTGAAGAAGTCCAGCCCCATCAGCGTGGGCTCCCCGCCCTGCCAGCCGAAGGCGTATTGCGGCTGCGGGGTGGCCATATAGGTGGAGATCAGCCGCTCCAGCACCTCGTCCGACATCCGGTGGCGGGTGGAGTCGGGATACAGCGCCGCTTTTTCGAGGTAAAAGCAGTAGGCGCACCGGAGGTTGCAATCGGCCCCGGAGGGCTTAATCAGGAGCGAAAACGGGGTTTTGACGGAGTCGGGCATAGAGGGACATGATACCACGCCGAAAGGCTGGACGCCAAGCGCCATTCATGGCACACTTTGCGCCACAAGAGGTAGGGAAAACGCGTGCAGGACCGGCAGGACATACCCAAGCGGCAATATTGCATGTTCGTGGTGGCGGATCTTTTCTGCCGCCTCATGCCGCGCCGCCTTTCCTACTACATCGCCCTGCGGCTGGCCGACACTTTCTACCGCTCCGACGTGCGCGCCCGCAAGGCCGTCCGCTCCAACATACGCCGGGTCACCACCCACATGGGCCTGAAGCTCGACGACATCGAGATCGAGCAGCGGGTCCGCAAGGTGTTCCAGGGCTTCGGCAAGTACCTGATCGACTTCATCAGCTTCTCCCAGCTCAACCGCGAGGAGGTGGACAAGCTGGTGGACTTCGAGGGCCGCGAGCAGCTCGACCGGGTGCGGGCCATGAAAAAGGGCGCCCTGCTGGTCACCGCCCACCAGGGCAACTGGGAGCTGGCCGGCGCCGTCCTCGTGGCCCTTGGCTATCCGATCACGGCCGTGGCCCAGCCCATGGAGCAGAAGAAGCTCAACAACCTCTTCAACAGCTACCGGCGCAAGCGCGGCATCAACGTGCTGCCCCTGAACCTCATGGTGGTGCGGCAGCTGATGGACGTGCTGGCCCGCAACGAGTTCGTGGCCCTGCTGGCCGACCGGGACTACACGCCGCGCAACCATCCCATCGACTTCTTCGGCGCCCCCGCCAGCCTGCCGCGCGGGCCGGCCTGGATCAGCAGCCACTACAAGGTCCCCATCCTGCCCGGCTTCCTGCTCCGGCGGGAGGACGATCGCTTCGTGATGAAGATGTATCCCATCATCAACGAGCGGGGCGACCAGGATGAGGAGACCCTGCACCACACCATGCGGGACGTGCTGCAGGACGGGGTCAGCCGGGACCCGACCCAGTGGTTCATCTTTGACGACCTGTGGGACGGCAACCCGTACCGGGGCGGTTATCGGTAGGAGGAGCGGACATGGCGGGGACGACCAAAAGCGGGCAATCGGTTCGGCAGTCGCAGCGCGGCTGCGCCATCATTCCCGCCTATAAGGAGGCGGGCCGGATCGGCGGCGTGGTGCGCCGCACGCTTGAATTCCTCCCCGACGTGGTGGTGGTGGACGACGGCTCGGGCGACGCGACCGCGGACGAGGCGCGCGAGGCCGGAGCCGTGGTGTTGAAGCTCGCGACGAACAAGGGCAAGGGCGCGGCCCTGGCCGAGGGCTTTGCCCATGCGAAGTCGAAGGGGTTTGCCTGGGTCATCACCCTGGACGCGGACGGGCAGCACGATCCGGCCGACATCCCCAAATTTGTCGAGGCCTACGTCCGCACCGGGATCCCGGTGCTGGTCGGCAACCGGATGGGCGACACGGCGACGATGCCGCGCGTGCGGCGCCTGACGAACACCTTCATGAGCAACCTGCTCAGCCGGGAGATGGGGCAGTATGTCCCGGACACGCAGTGCGGGTACCGCCTCTACCGGACCGACGTGCTGCCCTTCCTGGCCACGCAGTCCACGCGGTTCGCGGCGGAGTCGGAGTCGCTGCTGCACGTGGCCGAGCGGGGCCTGAGCATCGGGGCCGTGCCGATCGCGGTCATTTACCTGGAAGGCCGCGAGAGCCACATCCGCCCCTTCCGCGACTCCATGCGCTTTTTTTCCATGCTGATGGACTACCGCCGCACCCGCCGCCGCCCTCCCGCCGCGTAAATCCGGAGGGCGGAGCTACTGCGACGCCGCCATGCGCCTGTTCGGTAGCCCCTGCAATCCGGAGGGCGGAGCTCCTGCGACGCCGCCATGCGCCTGTTCGGTAGCCCCTGCAATCCGGAGGGCGGAGCTCCTGCGACGCCGCCATGCGCCAAAGATCGAGCACGCGTACGAGTAGGAGTACGAGGTACGATCTTTCCCGGATGACGCCTTTCCCTCACAAGAACGCACTTTTCCCTTTGACTGTCGGGCCTTTTCGTGTATGGTATAGAGCTCGTTCAATTTGACATGTTTTTTTCGGGGCGTAGCGCAGACTGGTAGCGCGTTTGGTTCGGGACCAAAAGGTCGAGGGTTCAAATCCCTCCGCCCCGACCAGCCTTTGCGCGGAGCGCAAAGGCTGGTCGAGCCCTTCGAAGCTCAAGCCCGCCGTCACCTTCACTTCACAACCTCCTTGAATGTATTGCACATTTCGGCGGGCGCCGAGCGTAGGAGGGCCGACTTCGGCGCGCCGGCGAGAGAAGGCTGCCGCGCCGTAGTCGCGCAGCGACGTAGGCGGGCAATAAGGCACACCGATCCAGACCTCCGTTTGGAACGCCACATCGGATTCACGCAATCCCCTATGCAACCCTTCTTCTACGTCTACATCCTGAAATCCGTCCAGGAACCTTTCCACTTCTACACCGGCTTCACGGAAGATCTTGTGGCTCGCCTCAAGCACCACAATTCTGGTGGCGATCCGTCCACGTCCAAATTCGGACCCTGGCAGATCAAAACATCAATTGCCTTCACCGACCGTGAACAGGCCTTGTCCTTTGAACGTTACTTGAAATCCGGTTCAGGCCGGGCCTTCGCAACGAAACGGCTGTAAACCGAACCGACTTCCTTCCCATCGCAACGCAAGGTGGCCCGGGCCGTCCCCGGCACGGAACCCCTCTAGGCGCCTGCATGGCGTCTCGTGACGCGATGCCTGCATCCTGGGGGACGACCCTGCCGACCGCCTCGGCGGACGGACGGGTGTGCCCTCGGTCAATCGACAAGGAACTTGAATCAGGAACGGGTCGGCGTATGATCGGGGGCAAGGCAAGCACAGACGTCGACTTTGGGGAATCACCATGACAGCCAAATCCTTCAAGATCATGTTGGCCATTGTGGCCGTCATCGGAATCGGCGTCGGGCTGTCCACGCAGTTAGTCGTGACCAAGGTTCCGCCTCTTGTCTGGTCGGTCGAAAAACTCGTTCTGATCGGGAGAGCGTGCAAGGCATATGCCGACCAACATGACGGCAAATACCCATCGGATTGGTCTCATCTCGCCAAGGATTTGGAACCCGAAGTATTCAGGCTGGGGCGTAATAAGGCGAACCTCGGTGAAATGACCAATGTCATGGCGTGGACAGACTTTGTCTATATGACGGGGCTGACCACGGCGTCGCCTTCCAATGCGGTTCTGGCATTTCTCCCGCCTGGACATTATCCCAAGGATAACAGGGGGTTGATGTTGTTTGCCGATCTTCATGTGGAATCCGTTCCCCCTGATCAGTTCACCAGGAAAATGAGCGAGTCACAGCAGGCGATACGACAGGCGAATCTGCCATATAAGGGGAGAGGGTCGGACTTGGCCTGGGTGAGCAGGGATATGGCGAAACACCCGGATGCTCTCATTGACTGGGTCACGGTGACTATCCGCAAAGGCACGAACGTGCCCTACTGGTCATTCGGTGGCGGGAAGTCCTTGAACCAACCTAATTTTGAACATATTCTTGAAAAGTTGGAGCAGTATGGTGCCGGCGAACTCTTCCTCTACGCGGAAGACGAGGTGACGGTTCGGCAGGTTGAACTGACACTGGATATCCTTCGATCCCATTCCGTGACCAACATCCTGATGTTCACCCGTGTTCAGGGCGTGATTGCTCCCCCGTTTGAAATGCCCGAGGGCCTGAAACTTGACCTTGAAGACGAAGGGACGAACAGCCCTTTGCGTAGCAAGTTCTAGCACGGGGCTTGAGTTGGCGGTGGAAGGGCGGTAGGATCGGGGGACGAAGGGCATCAATCACGATGAAACTCACAAGAAAGACCATCGGGCTGACCGCTCTGGGGCTCTTCGTGGCATTGGCATTCCTGGTGGCGATTTCCAGGCATCTCGCTGTCCAGAGGGCCGATGCGTTTGCACGGGAATGGATTCACGAGGAGTGGATCCGCTCTGGAGTCAGGATCGGCGTGCCGGACCAGATTTGGGCACCCCGATGGTGCGTTTCTTACAAGACGGACAGGCTGACGGGGACACCGCCCTATGTCGAGACGACTCTTGGGGGGAAACTGGTGCGGTCCAACATCCACCCCATCGAGCCATGACCAACGGACTGACCCCATCCACATTTTTTGCCCGCCGTGGGCGTCCTGGGGGCGATCTAGCCGAACCCCTTGGGGGACAGTCGGGGGGAACCCCAAGGCCACGGGATCGGGGCTTGATCCCAAAGTGGAACGGCGTATGATCAGGGCCAGACACGGGAGACGCCAGATGAACCGCTTCCTTGCATTCCTCCTCGCCCTGCTGGTCGCCGATGTGGCGGTGGCAGAGGGTGCCAACGCCCATCAAGCCATTGTTCATCCGCCTATCCTTACGGACGGTCTCTACACGATGAAGGCAGACTTCAGGAAGCCTGGTCGCCAGCACAACTACGGGGGCACAAACGAATGCAGAGTGAAGTTCCCCCCGTTTTTGACACAGGTGTCTAAGCGAAGATTTTGATAGACTCTGAGGTCAGAACGGAGGCAGGTAATGGCCGGCAAGCGGAAGCAACACACGAGTGAATTCAAGGCCCGGGTCGC
>JBIIYJ010000073.1:0-19026 GCA_044346855.1 Kiritimatiellia bacterium | reverse complement strand
TCGTCTTCCTGGCCGAATCCGAGCCCGCCGACTCGCCGGACCATTCCCCGCCCGGTCAGGTCTACGAAGAGGCTCCCGCCGCCCTGACGAAGGTTTTCGAGAACGGCCGCCCCTATGTTCACACGCAGCTGCAAGACCGCTGGGGCGTCTGGGAGAGCGCCTTTGCCCCCCTGCGCATGCCGGACAGGCGGTCGATCCTGGCCGTGCTGGGGATGGATATGGACGCCGGGCTGAAGCGCCAGCACGTGGCCCGGTACAGGCTGGTCGGGATCGGCCTTTCATTTGTGCTCAACCTGCTGGTTCTCGCCCTTTTCACCGGGCTGCACGTCAGCCGCAAGTCGGCCCGCGCGGCGGCCGCCTCGGAAAGCCGTTTCCGCACGATGTTCGAGAACGCCCCTGAAGCGGTTTTCGTGTTCGACGCGGAAAGCGGCCGGATCCTCGCCGCCAACCCCTACATGGCCGTCTGGCTCGGTTTCAGCCAGGCGGAGCTCTATGGCAGCACGGTCCAGGATCTTGTTGCCGGCACGCTGGAGCAGATCCGCTCCCGCATCCTGCGCGGGCGGGACGCCGATCCCGCGGGCTCCCAGGATTTTGTATTTCGGCGCAAGGACGGCCTTTGCATGCCGGCCGAGACGACGGGTGATGCGCTCCGCTTCCAGGAGGCGGACAGCGTGGTCGTCTTTGCGCGCGATGTGACGGAACGGCGCCTGGCCGAATCGGAGCTGAGCAAGCGCGGCGTCCTGCTGAAGGGGCTGGCCGAGGCCGCCCGCATCCTGCTGACCGGCGACGACTATGCCGATACGATCCACCGCGCTCTCGCCGCGATGGGCAAGGCGGCAGGCGTGGATGCGGCCTACGTGTTTGAAAATCACAGCCTTTCCGAAACGAACGAGGCGGTTGCCAGCCGGCGATTCGGCTGGCGCAACGAGTCGCTGCCGGAGGGAGCGTCCGGGTTCTCGGATCTCCAGACGTTGTCGTTCGTCCGCTTCCAGCGCTGGCTCTTCGAATTTTCCGCCGGCCGCTCCGTCAGCGGTCCGGTCCGCGAGCTGCCCCGGCAGGAGTACGAGCTCCTGGAGTTGTACGGGGTTCGCTCGCTTGTCACCGTGCCCATCATGATCGACGGCCGGCTTTGGGGGTTCATCGGATTTGACGACTGCCGATTTGAGCGGCAGTGGAGCGAGGCTGAAATCTCGATCGTCCGGGCCGCCGCCAGCAGCATCGGGGGCGCCATCAAGCGGCGGGACGCCGAGGAGCGCCTCCAGAAAAGTCTCTCCGAACTGGAGCGCTTCAATCGACTCATGGTGGGCCGGGAAACGCGGGTGGTGGAGCTCAAGCGCGAGATCAATGGCCTGCTCCGGTCCCTGAACCGCCCGGCCGCCTATTCTTCCGTGGAGCCTGCCGCTGCGGCCGGCGGGGAGGGCGAGGCCGGATGAACCCCCTGCTTGAAAAACAGATTCGGAACCTTCTGCCGGAGGACGCCCTCGCGCGCCCCGAGTGGCAGGCCTTCCTGGCGGTTGTCGGAGCCTCCTATGACGCGCATGCGGCGAACCAGAGCGCGTCCGCGTCTCTTCCGGCAGCGGGGGCCGACGGCGAGATGCGCACCGAGGATGCCCTTCGCGAAAGCGAGCACCGCCTCAAGGTCCTGCTGGAAAATATCCAGGCGGGCGTGGTGGTGGTGGACGAGGAGACGCACGAGATCACCGACGTCAATCCCGCCGCCCTGCGCATGCTCGATGCGACCCGCGAGTCGATCGTAGGCCATGCCTGCCACAAGTTCATCTGCCCCGCCGACAAGGGGCGCTGCCCGATCAGCGACATGGGCCAGACGGTGGTTAACTCCGAGCGGCTGCTCCTTCGCCGCGATGGCACGCCTTTGATGGTCCTGAAAACCGTGGTGCCGATCGTCATCCGCGGGCGCCGGTTCCTCCTGGAGAGCTTCGTGGACATCTCCTCCCGCAAGCATATGGAGGAGGCGTTCAAAAAGACCAACGAGGACTTGAGCCGCCGGACGGCGGAGCTGGAGCAGAACCATGTGCTTATGCTGAGCATGGTCGAGGATCTGGAGAAATCCCGCTGCAACCTCGAGCACTCGCACGCCGAGTTGACGAAAACCATCGACCGCGCCAACCAGCTCGCCGTCGCGGCTGAGTCCGCCAACCAGGCCAAGAGCGAATTCCTGGCCAACATGAGCCATGAAATCCGCACGCCCATGAACGCCGTGATCGGGCTGACGGGCCTGCTCCACCAGACCTCGCTCTCGGAGGAGCAGCGCGAGTATGTCGAGACCATCAACGCCAGCAGCGAGGTGCTGCTGTCGCTGATCAACGACATCCTTGACCTGTCCAAGATCGAAGCGGGCAAGATGACGATCGAGATGGAGGAATTCGACCTGGTCGGCACTGTCGAAGGCGCCCTGGACCTCCTGGCCGAGCGCGCCTCTTCCAAGCGCCTGGAGACGATGTCCAGCATCGCGCCGGAGACGCCCGTGTACCTGCGGGGAGACGCCAGCCGGATCCTGCAGATTCTCATCAACCTGATTTCCAACGCCATCAAGTTCACGGACCGCGGCGAGATCGTGGTCAGGGTCGCCCTTGCGGACCGGGATGGCTCCCGTGTGCGCCTCCGCTTCGAGGTGCGCGACACGGGGATCGGCATTTCCGCCGAGGCCCAGTCCCGGCTATTCCAGCCCTTCACGCAGGTGGACAGCTCCTCGGCGCGCCGCTACGGCGGAACCGGGCTGGGGCTCGCCATCTCCCGCCGCCTCGTGGAGATGATGGGCGGTGCGATGGGTGTCGAAAGCGAGATGGGGAAAGGATCCGTCTTCTGGTTCACGCTTCCCCTTGAGGTCTGTCCGCCCGTCAAGCCGAACAAGGTCGCCGCCCGCGACGGGCTGGCCGGCCTTCGGCTGATCATCGTGGACGACAACGAGACGAACCTGATGATCCTCGAGCGCCAGCTTTCCACGTGGGGTCTAAAGGCCGAGCGGTTCACCCGTGCGATGGCGGCCTTGGAGGCCATGCGGACGGCCACCTCCGCCGGCCGGCCCTTCGACATCCTGCTGCTCGACATGGCCATGCCTGAGATCGACGGCGCGGAGCTGGCTCAGACCGTCCGTGCCGATCCCGCGCTTTCCTCCACCCGGATGATCGTCATGACATCCTGGGGCCATTCCGCGGAAACGCGGAATACCCGCCGGATCGAAGGGCTGCGCCTGCTCACCAAGCCCGTCAAGCAATCGCAGCTTCTGGACGCCCTGGTTTCCGTCATGAAAACCGGACCCTCTGTACAGGAGGAATCCGAAGCCTCGGCTGTTCCCGCGCCTGCAGCGGAGCCTGGAGCCGAGTCGCCGGGCGGCAAGGTGAGAATTCTCCTGGTGGAAGACAATCCCGTGAACCAGCGGGTGGCGCTCCGCCAGTTCGCCAAGCTCGGCTTCCCCCACACGGACGCGGTCGCCAACGGCATCGAGGCGCTCGAGGCTCTGCGCCGCCACGCCTACGACATGGTCTTCATGGACTGCCAGATGCCTGAGATGGACGGCTATGAGGCGACCCGCCGCATCCGCGAGATCGAAGCCCGCAACACCCTGACCCGGGGCTCCAGCGTCCATATTCCGATCGTCGCGATGACCGCTCACGCCCTCCAGGGCGATCGGGAGAAATGCCTGGCCGCGGGGATGGATGACTATATACCCAAACCGATCCGCATGGACGACCTGAAGCGGGCGCTTCACCGGTGGAGCGGCATCCGTCCAGAACCCCCCGGCTGACCAGCCCCGCACCGGGCCGAAAGGAACACCGATGGCAGACCTTGAGCAAACCCCGGCTAGTGGCGCTTATGCGTTTTTCGCCGACCTGATACCGGACCTCGCTGAGCGTTCGCGGGAATTCATCGTGGAACTTGACGTGATCGACGAGGAGATACGAACCCTTTACGCCGACCAGATCCGCGACATGGTCGCAAGTCTCGCCGAAGCCCCGACGGCGCGCAATGCGGACACCATCCGCGCGCATGCGCATTCGCTCGAGGGCACGGGGGGGACCATGGGATTCCCGGAAATCTCGATCGTCGGCTGGGAACTGAGCCAGGCGGTCAAGGCGGCTGACTGGGAACGCTGCTCCGCGATCGCCGAGCGGCTCGCGCGCTGGAGCAGGACGTTGTGAGGAGCGTATGATCAAAGTGCTGGTAATCGATGACAACGCCGACATCCGGACGACAATCAAGCATATGCTGGGGCCGCTGGAAGCGTCGATAGCGGAGGCCGAGGACGGCGTCCGGGGAGTCGCGTCCTACCGGGCGAACCCGGCCGATGTCGTGATCCTCGACATTTTCATGCCCGAAAAGGACGGAATCGAGACGCTCGCCGACCTGCGCAGGCTCACGCCCGGTGTCCCCGTGATCGCCATCTCCGGCGGCGGCTCCCATGGTTTCACCGGCGTGCTCAAGACGGCCTCGCTCATGGGCGCCGTCTGCACGCTGGACAAGCCGTTCAGCCAGGCCCAGCTTCTCGCCGCGGTCGAGTCCGTCTTGCCGAAGCAAGCGTAAGAGGTTTTTCATTTTTTCATAATTTCTATTTAAGGTACATGCCATGCAGCTGCAACGCGTTTTGTGGACGGCCGTGCTGGGTCTGGCGGCCGCGGTGTTCGCCGGGGCGGAGGAATTTGAAATCGGCGGCCCGCTGGCGGGGGTGAAGCTGCCCCTGTTTCCAACCCGGTTCGGCGAAGCCCCCGGCTACCCGGGCGTGGTGACGGGCGGCGTGGCGACGGCGGAGGGGAAGCCGATTGCGTGCAGCCCCGAGGGGCTCTCGCCGGAACGACTCCTGCATCCGGACTCGGTGGAACACTGGCGCGCCAACGACTTCAAGTACCTTCCTGTTCGAGCCCTGTTCGATCGTCAGTCCTTGCGCGGGAACTGGAAAGCGGCCGAGCTGCCGGGCGTCGCCAGGTCCCGGGTGGAGTTTTTCGCCGAGCCGCTGTACTGGGCCCGCCGCCACGAGGAGGCCGTCCGCCTGGACAAAACCTCGCCGCCGGTCCCGGTGGTGCGGCTGAAGCCCGCCGATCCGGCCTTCGAGCTGGACTTCGGCGTCCTGGAGCCCGGGATGTATATGGTGTCCGTGGTCGGCGCCGTGGATACCGCGGAGCTCGTCCGCAACCGCAAGCCGCTGGTGCTGACGCTGTCGGTCGACGACGGACTTGGCGGCGAAACGAATCTCTACCGGCTGCGCTGCGGGTATGTGGACCAGTTCTATTCGGTGGCGGAGTTTTATTTCCATGCTTCCGTCCGCCGCCGCTACACCGCCCGGCTGGGGAGCTCCGCCGCCAGCCTGGTGCCGCTGCTGGTGCACAACATCGAACTGCACGACGTGCTGGCGGGGCGGACCCTGCGGGCGGTCAAGACGCGAACGACCTGGAATGAACTCCGCAACCGCGCCGAGCCGGTTTCCGATGACATCCCCCCCGGCCCACGGCTCGCGCGGGACCGGGAGCTGTGGGAGAGCGGCCTCCCCCTGAACGCCCAGCCCGGCATCATTTATGGCATGGGCAAGGACACGGGCCCTGCCACCAAGCCCACCTTCGGGGTGAATGGGGAATCAGGCGGAGCGATCGAGGCAGCCTACGGTAAGTGGGAGGCGGGAACGGGGGCGGTCCTCGCGACGAACCGGAAGCGGAACCTGGCCTATTCGCTGGCCGATTATCGGGCAGGCCGGCCGCTGCCCGAGCCGTACCCGTTCAAGGACGATGGCGCGGGGATCTGGTCCGCCCCGTCGTCCCCGACCGGCACAACCTGGAACTGGTTGCCCGTGGCCGGTGCTGTTTCGGACAGGGTGGCGCAGGAAAACCGCCGCCTGGACGGGCTGGTCCAGTCCTATTGGACCAAGGGCTCCCTCCGGGACGGGCGCGATGCCGCCGTCCTGCTCGCCCGGATCGCCTACGACGCCCCGGCGAAGGGCATGCAGCAGGCGCTGAGCACCGTTCTGCTCCAGCCGGGGGCCTACGGGAAGGACCTGCGCCACCGCAACCGCTACGTGCTTCGCGGCCTCGGCCACGACCCCTACGCCTATTTCGACGCCTACGACAAGCTCTTCCCGCTGCTCAGCACGGACCACCAGCTGGCCGAATCGCTGGGCCGGTTCATCCCCTGGATCAGATCGCCGGCCGATGTGGTCAAGCTGATGGACGTCTACCTGGTGCAGGAAAAGGCCAAGCGCTACCTGCGGTACCAGGAGTTCGACAACAACAACCCCGCCTTCATGGCCACCGTCGCGGCCATGCTGGGGGACGCCGCCGTCACCGATCCCTGGATGGAGTGGCTCTTCACCCGAACCTGGATGTATCCGCTTTCCATCTCGGGCCTGGCCGACGTCCTGATCGGCGGCTCCGACCCCGACGGAGCGAAATACATCGGCTCGCTTTACTACGCCCACGTCGAGAACGCCTCCACGAGCGGCGAGATGCTAGAGAAAGCCATCGATGCCGGCGCCAATCCCCGCTATGACCTGAGGGACCCGAAACTGTATCCGCAGGTTCTCGCGGCCTGCCACTGGTTCCTGGATGTGCGGCTGGCCGGCCTCTGGTTCCCGCGCGTGGGCGACGTGTGCGGCCCGGTGGCCACCCATGGGAACTGGTGCACGTCCTTGAAAGGCGGCGTGGATATGGAGAAGGCCATGCGCCGCGGCTGGCGCTGGTCCGGCGCCCCGGAGTTCGCCTGGATGCTCAAGCATGTCTACGGCCGGGAGGAGATGGACGACGCCGGGTGGGCGAAGGTGGAGGCCGCCGCCGCGGGCCTGGGCCGGGCGCCGTGGACGGCGAACCGCAGCCGGGTTTTGTCGAACTGGTTCGGCGTGCTCGAGGGCGGGACGGAATTCGACGATTACCGCTTTCGCCGCTGCGCCTACCTGCGCATCGGCCTCGGGTACGGCCACGCCCACCAGGACACGCTTGACCTGGGCGTGTATGCCAAGGGGCTCCCCGTGACCACTGAGGGCGGGCAGCGCCCCGGCTACGGGTCGCCGTCGGATGGCGCCTCCCGGGTGCACAACCTGGTGGAGGTCAACGACCGCGGCTGGCAGGGGCATGCGTGGGTGACGGCACTGACCGATGCGGACGGGGCGCGGTATGAGGCCGCCGACGCGGTTCCGCCCGCCTCGTTCCCCGACGTCTCGCTGCGCCGCCGGCAGATCGCGCTCATCGACGTCGCGGAGGGGAAAGGCGCCCGGCCGCTCACGCCGGCCGAGATGCATCCCGATTTCAGCAAGCTCGATCCGGACGTCGTGACCCCCGATTGCTACGTGTTCGATGTGAACCGGGTGGCCGGCGGCAAAATCCACACCTACTGCTTCAACGGCAACTCGGACGACGAGTGGACTGTCAACGCGCCGACGAATCCGATCGGCAAACTGCCCCTGGACGAGCAGCGCTACCTGGCCGATTATCCGGATCCGGCGACCTGCTCCGGGGCGGATGCGCCGGGTACGGTCGTGGCGACCTGGCGCATGAATCGCTTCAAGGAAGGCAGTTTCGGGCCCGAGCAGAGCCACGCGCGCTTCCCCTGGTCGGCCGCCAAGCCCCGCGCCTACACCCGGCTCCACCTGCTGGAGCAGGAGGGCGGGCGCATCCTCTCCGGGAAATATCTCAACAAGGCCGGCGGCAACGGCTTCACCGTGATGCACGTGCGCCACGCGGGCGAGGCTGAAACAAACCGGGTCTTCGCCGCCGTCATCGAGCCCTACACCGGCGAGCCGGTTCTCGACTCCGTGCGTCCGCTCGCCGTGGCGGACAACGAGACCGACGCCCGCAAGGCCGTGGCGGTGGAAGTGAAGACGAAAAACGGCCATACGGACTGGCTGTTCGCGGACGGGCGGCCGGGGAGGGAGAGAGTGGTCAGTGATCGGTTGTCAGTGATCAGTGATCAGGGTACAGTGACCGGTAAGCAGGTCAGGGTTGCGGGCGAATTCGCCTGTTTGTCGCGGGATCAGGAGGGGCTTCGCCTGGCGTCGCTCACGGGCGGGCGGCGGCTGCTGTCGGCGGAGGTGTCGCTTGAAACCGCCGAAGCCGAACGCACCGGCTCGGTGACGGCCGCCGCCTACCGCGACCTGCGGATCACGCTGGACGCGCCCTGGCCGGCGGGTCCGCTGCTGGAGGGCCGTGTTTTTGAAATAGGGACAAACGGTCACCGGACCACCTGCACGATCACGGGGGTGGGGGCGAATGGCGCGGGCAGCGAGCTGACCCTCAAGCGCGGCGCCGATTTCTATCTCGCCCGGGTGCTGGACGTGGAGCCCGAGACGGGCACGGTCGTGTGCAACCTGGGGATGGCGTTCCAGGCCGGCGGCGTGGTGCGGGGCCTGGACCGGAACTGGGTCGCCTCGAACGAGGAAGGCACCCGGTTCTGGCGGGCCGAGTATAAGGGCGCCGACCGGGACGAGGGCCGGTATACCTTCAAACTGACGGGCGGGCCTGTTGCCAGGGAGGATTTCGGGCGCCTCCAGGGCTTCCGTCTCTGGTGGTTCGGGGCTGGGGACACGGTCCGGCAGAGCACGTTCGCCTCGCTTCGCCGCCTGGAGCCGGGCGTTTTCGAGCTGTCCGCCGACACGGGCGTGATGCTGGGGCTCAAGGCCAGGGCGCTGGAAGTCAGTCGGGACCGCAAGATCTGGGCGCCGCTCAAGACGCAGTCGGTCGGCGGGCTGAGCGTGGCCGATATTCCCGTGACGTCGCTGGATCCCTCCGGGCGGGCGTTTGTGCGGGTGCTGCCATGAACATTCGCGCATTGAATTACGACCTGGCGCGCAGCCGCCGGGCGGATCTGCCGCATCTCAAGGCGGTTGTCGACACGCTGGCTGAATGCCGCTTCAACATGCTCTCGCTCTACCTGGAGCATCGCTTCGACTACCCGTCGTGCCCGGGGGTTGCCCCGGCCGGCAGTCTGACGGCCCCGATGGCCCGCGAACTGGCGGCCTACGGGAAAGCCCGCGGAGTCGAGGTGATCCCGCAGATCAACCTGATCGGCCATTGCGAGGGAATCGGCGCGACAGAGCGGTATGCCGCCCTGACGGCCGATCCCTTTGCGGGCCTGCCCTGGGGCGGGTACGAGCAGTTGAACCTGGACAAGGCGGAGACCCGCGCCTTCGTGCGCGCCGCAATCGGCGACATCTGTGAGGCATTCCCCTCGGCGTATGTCCATATCGGGGGCGATGAGGTCCGGCAGATGGAGTGGCTGTATCCCGGCGAGCCGGAAAAACAGCGCGAGACGCTGGCCTCCTGTCTGGAGTTCATCGCCGGCGAGATCCGCGGCCGGGGCCGCCGCATCCTGATGTGGGGCGATATGCTGCTGCACCACGAATCCCTGATGAAGCAGGTTCCGCGCGACGTGCTGATCTGCGACTGGCATTACGGGCCGCAGGGGTCGCGCGAGACGCTGGAGCGGTTTAAAAAAGAAGGCTTCGAGGTGCTGGCCGCGCCCGCGGTCGCGACTTGCTCCTGTTTCGGTGTCAACAAGGCGGGCAGTCTGGCGAACATCGCCGCCATGGCGGGCGACGCCGTGGAACTGGGCCTTCACGGACTCCTGCTGACAACGTGGGAGTTCGGGTTTGGCAGCGGGCCTGGGCAGATCTGGCCGTTTGTGGCCTATGCGGGCGCCCTGGCGGCGGGGGAGAAGCCGGAGGGCGAGGCGTTCCTCGCCGGCTATGCGGCTAAGCGGTACGGCGTGGAGGGGAATTCGTACCTGCGATTGCTGGACGTTTTGAGCTCGGACCTGGAAGCCGCCATCATGAAGGACCTTCGCCAGCGGCCGTGGCTGCTGCTGGTCAGCCTCCGGAAGGCGCTGTTCCGGGGAGCGTCCCCGTTTCCCCATATCGCCCGGGATCGGCCGACCCCCGGCAATCAGCACCAGGCGGTGTGGGAGCCGGGGCCGTTCGGCTGCTGGCTCTTCCTGCGCCCCGTTCTGACGCCGGCATTGCTGGAGCGGTTGGCTGCCTTGGCGGCGGAGGGCCAGGCGCTCTCGGAGGAGCTGCGGCGGAAGGCCAGTCGCTATGCCGATGAACTGGAGTCGCTCTTTGGATTGGCGGAAGGCCTGGCGGTGATGGTGGAGGGGCTTCGTCACGCGGAAGCGGCCAAGGCGTGCTATCATGCCGCGGCGTTAGCGCAGGCGGGCGACTCGGCGGCTTTCCGGGAGGCAATGGACCGGGCGGCGGAGAATCTCCAGAAGATGGGGGCTGGGTTGGTCCGGTTGCGGGCGGTTGTGGAGCGGTTGGATGCGGTTGCTGGGTTGGATGCGGGCGAGTTGGAGTGGCTTGCGGTGCAGGAGAAGAGCCTGAGGGAGCATGTTGCCGCGCTCCGTAAGCGCGAGCCAGGATCAGACAGCCTGCTGGAATTTGGCGAGTTCCTCCGACGTCCGGCCCATGTCGTCCAGCGCCTGACGTGGCGATAAGTGGGGCTTTGTCCGGCCCCCCCAAGTAACTACGAAACACGCGGAAGACGCGAAAAGGGAAGCCTCACCACGGATCAACATCCAACGCAGAGCCCCCCGCGGCCCCGGAGGCGGAGGGGGAAGGACGCGGAGGGGAGAGATTCTTTACGGGGAAGCCCCGTACCCCGAACATGACTTGGCTTGCCGCGATTTGCAAACGGCGTGGCACGGGTCTCCTGACCCGTGGCCCGTGAAGAATAGCGAATAGCTGATAGCGAATAGCGGAACGAGAATCGAACGTCTCTACCGTAATCTTTAACGTAATCTCTCTTGGATGGAGGTGTGGGGGGCGCCATAATCCACCTCAACGTCCTCATGCCAGCCTGATTCAACATCCAGCGCAGAGGCCCCGGGACCCCGGAGGAGGAGGGGGGAAAGAGCGCGGAGGCTGGATGCAACTACGAAACACGCGGAAGGCGCGAAAAGGGAAGCCTCACCACGGATCACACCGATTCCACGGATAAGAGAAATCAAAGAGGGGGCGCGAAGCGCGCCAACGGATCGGAGCGGCGCACTATGATCCTGCCTGGTTCTTTTTAACTACGAAACACGCGGAAGGCGCGAAAAGGGAAGTCTCACCACGGATCACACGGATTCCACGGATAAGAGAAATCAAAGAGGGGGCGCGAGACGCGCTATTGGTTCAGTATCGGTATCGACATGCGCCTGGTGAAGAGAAGATTCACACGGAGCAGCGGAGACGCTGAGAATTCAACATCCAGCGCAGAGGCCCCGGGACCCCGGAGGAGGAGGGGGAAAGAGCGCGGAGGCTGGATGCAACTACGAAACACGCGGAAGGCGCGAAAAGGGAAGTCTCACCACGGATCACACGGATTCCACGGATAAGAGAAATCAAAGAGGGGGCGCGAGACGCGCCAATTCGTTCGAACAATAAAAGATGGATAATCCAGGACGAATGACATATTCTGGGGACAGTTCCGCATAACTGACGGGGGCGGAGTCTGTTCGGAATCGAAAAGAAATGATGCTTCGAACGATTTGCTCCTGCGTATCGCCGCTTGCGCGGCTCACGCAAAGTGTGTTGTTAGGCCATAAATAACAAGATAGCGAATAATGAAGTGTGATTGGAAAGCATTGGACACGGTTCTGCCGACTAGCGAACTAGATTACGTCAGGATGGAAGAGCCGGATCAAGAAAAGCAACACACAATGCAACCGTCCTCTGTGTTCTCTGTGGTGAAATCTTTCAGTCCCACAAAATGGAAATCGAACAGAACCGGGCAACCCTGCGTATCGTCGCTGGCGCGCATCAGGCAGGTTGCCGGTGTTGGCGGAGCAAGACGATGAACAAACTGACGATCCTGATCATGGCCTGCCTGGTGGCATCGCTTTCAAGCGGTGCAGAACCTCCAGTCGCGCCGGGCACACTTGCAGAATGGCTCGCTTTCGACAAACCGGTCACGCTCGAATGTCGGCTACAACCCAAGTCAAAGCATGAGCGAAGACCGAATCCGTTTGGCGACCCTCTCTGGGTCTACGACTATTCCAGCAAGACACAGACATTGCACTCATACAGCATAGCCATTTTTCCCGGAGGTATGCTTTTCCGAGATAAGCGCAAGCAGATGGAGGATGCCGTCCTGCAGCAGATCGAGAAGTTGAAGGAAATCTCGGTGGACGCCCGCGACCGGATGGGCATGACCATTCAGGGGCGGCCGGATGGTCGAAAGGTCTTCTTCACGGTCATGGGTTTCGGCCCTGGGGGGACGGCCTACGGAGCCTTTTGCACCCTTGCTGACAGAGACTACGATCTACTGGTCATACACATGGTTGATCACGAAGACGACATGCCGCGTGAATAGAAACTGAAGAACCCGGCGAAACCTGGGAAGGAGTTGCCTGACATCTTCGCTTCGATTGAGGACGGTGTCAGCAAGGCCATCAAGTACGGAGCCACCAACCACACCTCGGACGGTATTCGTCAACCCGCGGACGGGCTGCCGAAACAGTCAAGATGAACGTTCGACCAAGGGAATACATGAAGCTGTTCAGAGTACTGCTGATTCCTGCAATGGTCATATTCCTTAGTGGTTGTGCTAGCATTCTCATGAGAAACGAATGCAGCAATGGAGTAGCCCCTCCGTACATCGGAACAATCACCGATGCTCAGATCATCACGGGAACAGGCGACTGGCGATTCTACGGGTGCGCCCTTGCACCGTATGGGCTTCTCGACCTGCCTTTCTCGATTGCCTTCGACACTCTCCTCCTCCCGTTCGATCTGCTTGCCAGATACCAAGCTACACATCCTGACGAACGCCGTGTCATTGCCAGGGAACTTCCTAAACAGATCAAAGAAATCGTCATTCATAGGGACACTTTGTACGTTGGGCTAGAAACCGTCATAACAAAGTGGGATTTCACCGGAAAGGTCTTGTTCACGGGTTCAAACAAATGCTGGCGTTGTGCTGACTTGGGGAATCCAGAGGCCCACCAGTACAGAATATGGGTCTCTGACACGCCTCCCGCACAATCACTTACCTCCCAGGCAATCCCGTTCTCGTTTCCCGCAGAGGGGTCGCAGGTGACGGCGACGTTGCCCGACAAACGTGTTCTCACACTCTCCGATCCGGACGTCACTGATTTCATAGACCACAAAAAACCTCACTTCGCGGGATTGCGTTTCACTGTCACTTTGGTTGACGGGACCTCGACAAACAAGACTAGATGGATAGCCGGCGCTAGAGAGTGGGATGAACGGCTTCCGAAGAAGAAGTAGATCGAAGGATCGAACACGCCTTTCCTCGGTACGTCGCTGACGCGCCGCCCGAGAAGGGCAACGTTCGGTAAACTAAAAGATTTATCAACACAGATAGCACCGAGAGAGCCGGCTCAAGAATAGCAACACACAATGCAACCGTCCTCTGTGTTCTCTGTGGTGAAATCTTGCAGTCCCACAAAATGTAAATCAAACCGAACCGGGCAACCCTGCGTATCGTCGCTGGCGCGGCTCAGGCCCATCCTGATCGTTCGACCCAGAGGTATGAGATGAATAAAGAAGCCGTGCTATTCCACCTGAAGGAGGCTCTGGAAGAACTCCAGAAGACTATCCGAGAAATCGAAACCGAGGAGGACTACGGTCGTGGAGACTTCACGGTTGGAATGGGACACCTGTATCACCATCTTAACACGGCGTGGAATGGACAGGAGGCAACTCGAGATAGACATCGAGACTGCGCAGAGAAGGACTTCGCTGATTGGCGGAAGTTTCCAAAGGACTCAGACCTGATGCTGGATATTACATAAAAAGGTTGAACCAGCACAGCCAGGGTACGCTCGCAAGCTCGCGACCCTGTTGCGCAACGTTGGCATTAAAATCTAATGAACAATAATAAAAACACCTCGGAATCTCGGGTATACATTGACTCAGTTTGGGTAAGTAGGATCAAGTCACCACTCTGGGGGCTGATCGTCGCGGTTGGTCCAGCAGCAACACTTTTTCTGGGTGCTGCAGGTGCAAAGAAGATCATTGACGACTTCCGATCAGCGCAACACAGCCTTTCCGCTTGGCTTGCCGTAACGGTGGGTTCACTTTGCATAATTTGTCTTGCCGTGTCTGTAAGCATCGCAATGGACGTGTATAGGAGTGTGATGATTCAGGAGAAGAAACGAAAAAAGGATGCCAACGTCCCAGCGCACCCTAGCTCGCAAGGCTCGCAGGGTGATCGGTGACGTTGGCCAAACAACAAATGAAACAGAAAATTAAACCGAGTCTTTGGTGGCTTATTGCCGCACCATTGCTTTTCCTGCTTGGCGCAGGTGGCGGTACGGCACTGCTTATCTGGCAGGTCCTAGGTTTACATAAGGGGGAGCCTTTTCTAGTCCCTTCTACGCAGACCATCAAAATTGAAAAAAAGGGGACATACATTCTCTGGTACGACTACAAGATTGTTTTCCAAGGGAAGGTATTTCACAAGTCAGAGTCTCTTCCTGATCAATGTGTGATCAAAATGCAGCATGAGGAGATGGTGATACCCATGAGCGGGACTTGGGGGACTAGCATGACCTCCGGGCAACACGAAAAGAAAGAGATTGGACGATATACGATTGACAAACCAGGGGAATATACCCTTTCGGTTTTGGGCTTTGAAGATGAGCGTGTATGCTCATTTAGCCGATCAGGACTAAAAGGTGTTCTTGGGGCAGCAGTAGCTTGTTTGTTCTTGAATCTTCTCGGATGGTTCGGAGCACCTGGCGTAGTTCTTGCTGTTCTGATGCTGAGGAGTCGGAGCCAGAAGAAACTGACCAGCAATCCTACGCATGCTGTCAGCGCTGGCGCGCCTCAGCATGGTGAGTAACGTTGGGCAAGAGGAATATATAATGGATACTATACTCTGGGTTCTGAAAACCATCTGGATCTCGCTGTGGTGGATTCTCACCTCCATTGCGCATGTCGTAGTGTGGATCATTGCGCGCCTCGTGGATTTCGCACTTCTTGTACTCAAGCCGATTGTATGGGGTCTCGTCGTACTCGTAGTTGACCTGGTTGTGAAGCATCCTGGCGCTGCCATCATATCACTCGCAGTCGTGATTCCGGCCTACTTCGCCTGGAGGAAACTGGCCGAAGCACGCGGTATAGAGCTTAGGGTGCTCAATAACCCGAACTACGTCATGCCCGCGCTGTGGCTTGTGGCAATGGCACTGACCGGCTTCGTCGGCGGGTCATCTCAGTACAGCGTTCATCAGGTACTCAACATTCAGAACTCAACGATCTCCGATAGTACGATACAGGCAGTTCCAAGCGGCAACAGCACAGTGTTTCACTTGCCAACAGAGATCTGGTCAGCGCTGATTGCGGCTGTGGCTAGTATCGGCGCCGCTGTGATTGGACTACGCAAGAAGGACTAGCCCAACGTTGGAGGTTCACCGTATTCCTCACCCGCAGCGGGTTCGGAATCCGGTGACCTCCAACGTTGGCCGAAGAAAATGATTTGATGATTTCCGGACAAAGAGATTTAATCGTAGTCGCGATCGTAATCGAAGCGCCAGCGCACGCGCATGGTCGATGACGATCACTAAAAGACAAGGACGCCAACCACTCAGCCTATCGCCGCTAGCGCGGCTCACGCAAAGCGATTTTGTTCGGTGAGGATAATCATGAGATTGATAATTGCACTCTTGCTGATTGCGGGCGCGGTCCAAGCGCGAAAGCTTGAATAATCACTGGAAAGACGAGGCGTGATGAATAAACAATTCAGTATCTTGCGGGTTCTTGCGGTAACGGCTGTCGTGGTGGCTAGCATCGGCGGTTTTGCGTGGTATAAGGGCTTCTTCCGGCAGGCGGGCATGAACCGGCCGGCGAACTCCATCATGGTCCTCATGCCCTACCGCCACGTCGGCACCTGGGTTTTCGACGATATCGCGGTCGGACTCAGGCAGGAACCGTTCGTGGCGGGCATTCCGGAAATGATGGATGCCATGACGAAGGACATCCCCGACGCGGACAAGGGTTTCCGCCTTCTCTTTTCGGCTCAGCCATTCCCCGGATACACGCACAAACTGATCTGGAGACGCGGCGACAAGACGGGGAACTGGTACTACTCGGAGCAATACCAGAAGGAGGGGTGGCTGTGCCCCGGGCTTTTCAAGTATTATGAGAACGCCCCAAAAGAGATCTACGTCAAGGCGGAGAAGAAATAATTCCAAAGAGAAGAGGGGATGGAACTACGAAACACGCGAAAGTCGCGAAAGTCCGGAAAAGAAATAACCACGGATGGCACGGATGACACGGATAACGTCAATGTGCGAAGCGGCTTCGGATTTGTTGGCGCGCTTCGCGCCCCCTCTTTGATTTCTCTCATCCGTGAGATCGGTGTAATCCGTGGTGAAGTTTCTTCTTTTCGCGCCTTTCGCGTATTTCGTAGTTACAACGATCCCGGTCAAGCGCCAGAATAGTGGTCGCCACGGATTGCACGGATGACACGGATAATGCCAAGGTCTCCAAAACGAAGAGGGGATGGAACTACGAAACACGCGAAAGTCGCGAAAGTCCGGAAAAGAAATAACCACGGATGGCACGGATGACACGGATGACACGGATAACGTCAATGTGCGAAGCGGCTTCGGATTTGTTGGCGCGCTTCGCGCCCCTCTTTGATTTCTCTTATCCGTGAGATCGGTGTAATCCGTGGTGGAGTTTCTTCTTTTCGCGCCATTCGCGTGTTTCGTAGTTACAACGATCCCGGTCAAGCGCCAGAATAGTGGTCACCACGGATTGCACGGATGACACGGATTAATGTCTATGCGTAGCGGCTTCGGATTTGTTGGCGCGCTTCGCGCCCCTTCTTGCCTTTCTCTTATCAGTGAAATCGGTGTTATCCGTGGTGATTCTTCTGCTACTCCGGCTCCGCCCCTCCAGATTGCAAGTGCAGATCATCCGCTTTGGGTGTAAGGTAGGGGTCAAGCGGGAAAAGGCGCGTGATGGGCGAGGGGCTGTGACGAAGATCGAGTGCGAAAATTGACAAGGGAGATTAGTATGAATCACGAGAGAATTCGAATGGGAATGGCGGCATGGTTTCTTGGAACGGTTGTGCCGGGCTTGCATCAAGTCCTGCTTCACTGGCCCCTGGCCGGCCAGCCGACCGATAACGTGGTCACACGGGCGGGGAGCCTGTTCGAGTTCCTTCCCTGGACCGATCACGTCTTCTTCCTCGCCATGGCTATTTTCGGCACCATCCTTGTGATCTCGGGCATGCGGGCCAAGCCATTAAATTCGTAACTCAAAGTTGACAGAACAATCCGAATTATACATAATGTTAATGTGAAAACTACGTATAGCATTTCGGGTGCGCAAAGCCAGTTTCCTCGGGTTGTTCGTGAAACCGCGGAGGGCGGCGCCATCTCCATTACGCGGCATGATGAGACTGTTGCCTATGTGGTGTCGCGCGAGCGGATGGACGCCATCGTCGAAACCATGGAAATCCTGGCCAACCCGGCAGCTGCGCGTGCCATTGTTGATTACAGAAAGGGCGCGACTAAATTCAAGTCGATCGAGGCTCTCGACGATGAAGGTTGAGTTATCCGAACAGGTGATCTCGTTCGTAAAGAGCCAACCGCCGGAACCCCGCCGTCGGATTCGTTTGGCGCTTCGAAAATTGTCGGATGAGCGGGGGGACATCCGCGGGTTGGAAGGTCCTTTGAGCGGATTCAGCCGTTTGCGGGTCGGGTCGTATCGCATCATTTTTGCCAGGGCCTGCGAGACCGGGAAGCAAGCGTGCATCCGCTGTATATTCGCAGAAAAACGAGATGTCATTTACGCCGTTTTCAGCGAAATGCTAAAGCAACGGCTCTTGAAAGAATAGATTGAACTTTATGAGTCGGCGTTTGCCGGTTGCCGCATCCCGCAGTTCAACGCGCCAGGTTCCCGCGGGCGCATTCAAGGCCAGCGGAATGACCAGTTCAAACCGGCCCTCGGGCGCGGCAAGATTGGTCTGATGCCACGCCGGCCGCTCGCCCACCGGATCGATCACCTCCGCATGCACGACGTGGAACTGGTCGGCCGGCGATCCCTCCGCCGTCATCACGCGACCGCTCACGGTCACCGTTTCGCCCGGCTTCGCCGCCCGCGGCGTCACCTTCACCGATAGCCCCCGCACCGCATACGGCAGTTGGGCATAGACTTTGGCCAGGTCGGTTTTCTTCACTGTGTCCTCGACCCGGCTCACGCACCCGAAATAGCGCCCCGAACGCGCCTCGTAGGTGTGGCCCGTGCCGGGCAGGGTGACCGTCAGGCGGCCGGTCTCCGCTTTACCAGCCAGCCCGAAATAGCGGGCCCGGCCGTCGTCGAACCGGCTGATCAGGCTCGCCTTGAAGCTCCCCGACTCCACGCCGGCAAACGGCCGCAGCCCCGCGCATGCCAGAAGATGGTCGAACAGTCGGCCCACCGTTTCATTCGGCGACAGTTCGTCGGGCCGGTCCTCGGGATTGAGCGCCTTTTCGACCTTGTTGGACGACACCCACGGAAGGCGCGTGTTGACCATGATCGCCACACCGCCTCCGGCTGTGCAGCGCGCCACGATGGCAGGCTCGCCGCTTCCAAAGCGCGCCCACACGATGCCGCCCTCCGCGCGAAGCCCCCGCAGCGCCGGCACCATCTGCCCGCTGTTCCGCCGGAGTTCGGCCGAGGCTTCGGCGGTCCAGTTGATCGGCTCGAAGCGGGACGCCGCGAGCGGCACGGCCTCGGACCGGTTCACGCCGAACGGGGCGTCGAGAAGACTGGCGGCCAGCCGCCTGCCGTAGCCGTCGCGCGTGCCGGCCGCCGCGTCCGCCATCACGGAACAGCCGCCGGTGATCGCTTTCGCATAGGACTGCGCCGCCTCGGGCGGAAGGGCGTCCGTGTTGAACAGGAGGAGTAGCGGAGCGGCGTTCCTTGTAGGGGCTCCGCTTGCGGAGCCCGCGCTGGACTGATCGCCGGACAGGGCGGGCGGCGCAAGCACCGCCCCTACATCAGGCGCGGAGGGAAAGCGATTGGACAGGGCGGGCGGCGCAAGCACCGCCCCTACATCAGGCGCGGAGGGAAAGCGATTGGACAGGGCGGGCGGCGCA
>JBIIYJ010000313.1:0-6227 GCA_044346855.1 Kiritimatiellia bacterium | reverse complement strand
GTACGGAGCCTGCTTCGTATCCTTTATCTAGGCAAAGATGCTGACGGCAGCTATTCGGATCGGGGCGTTCAGCCATCGTTCTTTGAAGGGTTCTTTCCAGCATTTTCACGTCATGCCGATTGGCACCATCAATAACCAGAGCGAGTGGAATTCCGTTTGCATCTGTAAGCAGGCTGCGCTTGGTGCCTGTCTTTGAGCGATCCGTGGGGTTAGGTCCGGTGGCTTCGCCACCCAGGGGTGCCTTGGTCATGCACCCGTCAACAGACTGCCACTTCCAACCGATTCCCTTCGTGCGGTCATATTCGCAAAGGCCTTGCTGCCATAGGGCTGCAAAAACTCCGGCGTCCACCCAGCGCCGGAAGTGACCGTAAACAGTGCTGGATGCGCCAAGGCTGCGAGGCAAAGCCTTCCACTGACAGCCTGTTCTAAGAATATAGAAAAGCGCGGTAAAGGCGGTCCTTTGATCCATAGCCGGGCGCCCGCCTCCGGGAGAAATACGTCGGTCTGGCAGAAGCGGTTTGATGCGTATCCATAGTTCGTCCGGTAGAGAAAACGAATCTACCAACTCCATAAAAAATCTAACTCCTTTCGCTTTTTTTTCTTTGCGTTTATGGAGTCATTTGTTATTCTATGGATATCCATAGATCAAGGAGAAAATATGGGATATCCAACAAAGGTCCAGCTAATTAGTCGGCAGAAGGGGAATCAGTGGTATGTGAATTTCCCGACAGCTCTAGCCAAGGCTATGAATTTCGAAAAAGGAGAGACTGTGGAATGGACAGTGATCTCAACAACGCGCCTGCAAATGGATCGCACATTGACTCAGACTGACGCACGGAAAAAGAAGAAATAGGGTTTTCGGATAGGCTCTTAGTGCGGGCTTGTTCCGGAAAAAAAATGGGGTATGATCGGCGGCATAAGAAAGGAGCCGCTTATGTTGAAAGGAATTTCGCCGCTGCTGTCGCCCGATCTGCTGGCCGTGCTGTGCCGGATGGGGCATGGGGACGAGATCGTGCTGGCGGACGCCCATTTTCCGGGCCACAGCGTCAACGCCCTCACGCTGCGGGCGGACGGGGTCGGGATCCCGGCGCTGCTGGGGGCCATCCTGCCGGTGTTCGAGCTCGACAGTTATGTGGACGCCCCGCTGGTCATGATGGCCGCCGTGGCGGGGGACAAGCTGGATCCGTGCGTGGAGAAAAACTATCGCGCCGCGATCGAGCGGCATGCTCCGAAGGCTCCGGCCATCGCCTACATCGACCGCTTTTCGTTCTACGACCGCGCCCGTAAGGCCTTTGCCGTGGTGATGACCGGCGAGGTGTGCAAATATGGGAACATCCTGCTGGTCAAGGGCGTGACGGCCGTTTAGCGGGCCGGGGACGGGACGGGGAAGCGGAGAGGACGCGAAGACACCGGGTACCAGAGATCCGTCCTCGCAGCTCGGCCGGATCACGGTACCCGGCTCGCCGGCCCGGACCGGCCTGGCGGTCGGCGCTATGCGGCCCTGCCCAGGGCCGCGAGCTCCTCTCGGCCCCGCTACCTCGCGGGGCCTCGCCCGCCGCCGGTTCATTCCGGGCCGGGCGGCCTCTACGCTTCCCGTCCCGCCCCGGCCCTTCACTTTGGGTGGGAAGAGTTCATTCGCATGTGCATTGCTATGCAATGGAGTCGGCGGTCCCCCGCCGTAATCGCCTGTTTCGCGCCGGAGCGGAATGGGAAGCGGAGAGGACTCCGCATGGGAATGTCTTTTCCTGAACCCTGAACCCTGAACCCTGAACCCCGAACCCCGAACCGGGCACCAGAGACCTGCCTCGAAGCGCGGCAGGTCACGGGGCCCGGCTTCCCCCCCCCGGTTCCGGCCTGGTCTGTCGTGCTACGGGGCTGTTTGCGGACGGTGCGCGGGCAGGCGGAGCAGGTTGCTGAAGAGGGCCATGAGCACGGCGATGACCGCGGTGGCGACGAAGACGTACGCGTGGCCGTAGACCATCCAGATCCAGCCGCCCAGGGCGGGGACTGACATGGAGACGGCGTGGTTGATCGACACGCCCAGCGAGAGGGTGGGGCCGAGGTGGTCGGGCCGCACGAGGATTTTGGAGAGGTAGGTGTCGCGCGCCATGTTGACCCCGAAGAGCAGGTTGTCCCCCACGAAACAGCCATAGAGAAGCCAGAGGGCCAGCTTCGGCACAGGCAGCCGGTCCGCGAAGCCGTAGCCGAGGCAGACGAACAGGAGCAGCACCGAATCGGCCAGCAGCACGCGCCGTTCGCCCCAGCGGTCGATGGCCCGGCCAAGCCAGGGCTGGAAGAAGACGCCGAGGATGGCGGTGGCGATCCAGAGCTGGGCGAAGATCCAGACCGGCTGGTGGAAGACGCGGATGAGGACCCACGGGCCGAAGGTGATGAAGATCTGCTTGCGCGCGCCGAACAGGAGCGAGAGGACGTAGTAGAGCCAATAGCGATTGTGCCAGACAAAACGGGGGCGCTGGAGGTGCGCGCCGGGCATCCGCATGGCGAACAGGAAGAGGGCCGCGGCGAAGGCGGCCAGGGCGCCGATCGTGAAGATGACCGGATAGCCCGCCTTCAGCCAGCGCATGCTGATCCAGACCACGGCGCAGCCCGCGATGCTGGCAGCCAGCCCCGTGGAGGCCACCTGGCCCATCCGCCGGCCGCGCTGTTTGGCGTCGGCCATGTCCATGGTGAGGGAGGAGCGGACGGGCATGAGGAGGTGAGCCCCGATGCTCCAGACGGTGGTGAAGATCAGCAGGGAGGTCCAGTTTGGCTCCATCCAGGCCAGCCCCAGCATGCCGACGCCGATGGCGAGGGCCGAGAAGGCGGCGATCCGCGTCTCGGGCACGAAGCAGAGGATGCCCGCGAACAGCGCTGTCAGGAATCCCGGCAACTCCCGCGGGAACTCAAGCTTGCCCCGGGCATCGGCCGCCAGGTTGAAGATCTCGGCCACATAGTTGTTGAACGTCGTTTCCATCATCCCGCCAGCCGCGCCCAGAAGGGCGATGCCCGCGAGAAACAATAGAAGGTTGCGCTCCAGTCCGCGCAGGCGTTGGATGAATGGCTTGAGCATGAAGCCGGGGAGTATACGACAAGGACCGCAAATGAAACCAGTGAATTTCGCGTTATATAAAGCTGTACAAAAACGGGTGCAGGACTTATATTAATAGCTTGTTCGAGCTAGAGGAAAGAACGAAAGGAATACACATGAAGAAGTCAATGGTTGCGCTGATGGCGGGTCTGGTTATGGCGGCGGGTCTGGCGATGGCTGAGGAAGCCGCGAAAACAGAGGCGCCCAAGGCCCCTGTCGCCGCCTGCCCGATGAAGGCCGCCGCCGATGCGAAGACTGTCGCCGGTTGCCCGATGAAGGACGCTGCTGCCGCCGCTTGCGCAAGCACCAACGCCCCCGCGGCCAAGGCCTGCTGCGCCGGCAAGGAAGTCAAGGGCGCCTGCTGCGCGACGGCTCCCGTCGCCAAGGATGCCAAGGCCCCCTGCTGCAAGACGGCTCCCGTCGCCAAGGAAGTCAAGACCGAAGCGGTCAAGTAAAGTCCCAGACGGTTTTTCCAGCGGCCCGGCGTGTGATGCGCCGGGCCGCTTTTTTTTGCCCGCTTCACTTTGTCCGCTGCCTGTCCAAGGGGCCGCATTCGTTGCTTGTTTTGCGGATTGCCACTTCGTAAAGTGGCGGCATGTCACTCAACGCTCTTTCCCGCTTTTCCGCCTGCATGGAATACCGGTCAGCCGACCGACGCCCCAATCATGAGTTGGGCGTGTGGGGTCAGACTCGCGCCCGCTGGGAGCAGGAGGCGCCCGGGGCCGTCAAGCCTTTCACCTGGAACTGGTTCGACGGGGAGGACGCCCTCGGCTTCGACCGAAAAGCCTACATCCCGGTGAATTATGGTTTTCTTCCGCCCTTCCCCCGGGACGTGGTGGAGGAAACGCCGGACTATGTGATCGCCCGGAACGGGAACGGCATCCTCACCAAGGCGCTCAAGGCGGGCACCACCTACGGCACTCGGCTGTCGATGGACCAATACCTCGAGTTCCCGGTCAGGGAGCCCCGCGATTTCGCGGCCGTCAAAAAGCGCCTCATCGCGGCCATTCCGGAACGGTATCCCGCCGACCTGGACGCCCGGATCGCGGGCTGGCGGAACCGGACCGTGCCGCTCTGCCTGGGCCGCAACTGTTCGGCCAACGGCTTTTACTGGCGGGCGCGCGAGTGGATGGGGACGGAAAACCTGTCGCTGGCGTGGTACGATTATCCCGACATGATGCACGAGATGATGGAGTTTTTCGCGGACTTCATCATCGAGACCAGCCGGCCCGTGCTGGAGAAAATCCCCGTCGATTTCTTCGTGCTCAACGAGGACATGTCCATGAAAGGCGGCCCTCTGATCGGCCCCGACCTGTACCGCGAATTTATCTTTCCGCATCTTAAGCGCATGGTGGAGTTTTTCCGGGCGCACGGCACGACCTATTTCGCGGTGGACACGGACGGCGATCCGACGATGTTGATTCCCCTGCTGATGGACGCCGGCGTCGACACGATCTGGCCGATTGAGCGGGCGTCGGAGGTCAGCCCCGTGGCCTGGCGGGCCCGGTTCGGCAAGTCGCTCCGGATGTGGGGCGGGGTGGACAAGCGCGTGCTCCCCCGCGGGCCGGCGGCCATCCGGGCGCACCTGCGCGAGCTGATTCCGCTCATCGAGGAGGGGGGCTTCATCCCCACGGTCGATCACACCGTGCCGCCGGACGTTTCCTGGTCGAACTTCCGCGCCTACCTGGAGTGCAAGGAGGCGCTGCTGCGGGGGGATTTTAAAGCCCTCGAGGTCTGAGGCCGCCTTCTCAAAGCAGGTGGCCCTCGCGGTCCCCCGCGAGGGACCCTTCATTGCAAAGCGCGACTTGTTTTCGCCTTCTTCAGGCTGTTTCCGTTTTGTAGTTTCTTTCGCACGAGCTCGAATTCTTTTTTCTTCGCGGCGCTCACGGAGGGATAGCGCAGATCGAGCCCGGCGAGGGCGTTGACCACGGCGGCGGCGACGACGATGCGGGTGAACCATTTCTTGTCGGCCGGCACCACGTACCAGGGGGCGTCCCGGGTCGCGGTGTTGCGGACCATGTCCTCGTAGGCCGCCATGTACGCGTTCCAGTGCTCCCGCTCGACCGTGTCGGAAGCCGAGAATTTCCAGTTCTTTTCCGGGTTTTCAATCCGCGCCAGGAAGCGCCGGGCCTGCTCCTTTTTCGAGACGTGCAGGAAGAACTTGAGGACGAGGACGCCGTTGCGCGCGAGGTAGCGCTCGATGTTCCGGATGTCCTCGAACCGCTCCTGCCAGATGCGCTTCGTGATGAGCCGGGGGGGGAGTTTCTGTTTTTCAAGGTAGTCCGGGTGCACGCGAACAACGAGCGTTTCCTCGTAATACGAGCGGTTGAAGATGCCGAGGCGGCCGCGCTCGGGGAGGTTCTTGAGGCAGCGCCACAGGAAGTCGTGGTCGAGCTCCTCGTTGGACGGGGCTTTGAAGGAATAGACCTGGCAGCCTTGGGGGTTCAGGCCGGAGGTGACGTGCTTGATGGCGCTGTCCTTGCCGGCCGCGTCCATCGCCTGGAAGATCAGCAGCACGGACCATTGGTCCTGCGCATAGAGGCGGTCCTGCAGCTTCGCCAGTTCCATCACGCCGGCCTGCAGTTCCTCCTTCGCGCGCTCCTTGTCCTCGGGCTTGAACCAGAGCGTATCGCCGGGGTCCACGTCCTTGAGCCGGAATTTCTTCCCCGATTCCACGCGAAAGGGATCCGACAATTTGCGGGCCGCCTTGATCAGTTTCCGTTCGTTCATTGTCTCCCCTTTTCCTGTTCCGCCATCCATGAACAGCCACACACGTGAAAATTACCGCGAACCGCGCCCTGTGGCAAGCATCAGGAACGCGACTGGTGTAGGGGCTTCGCTTGCGAAGCCCGCCGAGTGGAGGCGCTGGACCTGCGGGCGCCGCAAGCAGCGCCCCTACATCTGGCATCAGGAACGCGACTGGTGTAGGGGCTTCGCTTGCGAAGCCCGCCGAGTGGAGGCGCCGGACCTGCGGGCGCCGCAAGCAGCGCCCCTACATCTGGCATCGGGAAAGCAACTGGTGTAGGGGCTTCGCTTGCGAAGCCCGCCGAGTGGAGGCGCCGGACCTGCGGGCGCCGCAAGGAGCCTGTCGGACTTTGCGCTTACGCGAAGCGCAGGTAGGGCGGGCAGTCCCTTGCCC
>JBIIYJ010000072.1:0-19036 GCA_044346855.1 Kiritimatiellia bacterium | reverse complement strand
CGCGGGCGGCCGGCAGGTCCGCCTCGTCCAGCACGGCCACCACGGCCGGGAGCAGATGGATCATCGTGCGGCGCACCCGCGTCGCGCCCGGATAATTGCCGGTCAGGTCGAGCGTCCAATAGCCGCCCGTATCATCATCGAAGGAAGCCGCCACCCACCGGGCCCGGGCCTCGGGCGAGGGCGACTGATCCTCCCCGTCGAACGTCAGCACGTTGTGCCCCCGCGCCGAGGCATTGTGATAACGCCAACGGTTGGGGCCGAAAAAGTCGGCGGGATAGTTGGATGGATTGCCCGGGTCCGTGATCAGCCGGACGCCATGGCCGTCCACGCACACCTGGCCGGCATCATGGTGGCCGTGGGTTTCCTTCCCGCAGCCGCCCTTGCCATAGACCACGCTGGCCGCTTCGAGGCGCCCCCAATCCGACCGACTGCTGTAGACCATGCCATGGGCGGCGAAAACGCGTCCCTTAGGCAGGCGGCCGGCCGGCGATTGAGCCGGAACCGACGGGTCGGGCCACAGCAGGTTCTTGACCAGGTCGCAACGATCCCCCGGCGGCTCCGGGTAGTTTTTCCAGAACCCCTGCAGGAGCGGATCGCGGCCTGCCGCGGCGATGGCGGCGCACTGGACAGTCTGCGGCGGGGCGTTGTGATGGCCGTCCCCGAGGGTGGCGATCCGGCCCGGCGGCAGCGTCATGGCCAGGAGCCACCGCCCGAACTGGGGAAAGGGCGGCCCGCCCAGGACGTTCCTTCCGCCGCCGGACCAATAGCGATGGACCAGGAAAAACTCGACCGCCAGGATGGTGGCGTTGGAATACCCCACCGCTTCGTTAAACTCGCCGTCGGGGCCGTAATGGGTCAGATAGGCTTCCATACGCGGGACGGCCAGGTCGATCAATTCGCGGGACTGCGGATGATCCTCCCCGAGCGCCATGCCGCAGATGCCCAGCCCGCCCACCACACAGGTGGTCCAGTTGGTCATGCTTTCCATGTAGGCGGCCGGCTTTCGGGCAGCGGCGAGATAGGACTGGATGCCGCACCGGTCGATTCCCTCGACGATCCAGCGTTTCTGGCCCGCATCCAGCGAGGGGGCAAGCCAGTCGTAAGCGAGACCGAGGGCTGCGCTCAGCGTGCCGGTGCGCAGGTCAGCAACCACATAGTGGTGGGCCTTGTCGCGCCATTCCGGCCATAGCGCCGGGTCGAAAAGCGCCTCCATCTGCCGCAGGGCCGAATCGCGGAACACGGGGCGGCCGGTGACCAGACTGGCCAGGGCGGCATACTGGACCCGGCGGGAAACGGCGTTGACGATCCCCCAGTCGGCGTTGCCGTGCTGCGCGTGAAGCGGGGAGCGGCCGGGAAACAGTGACCCGGGCAGCAGGGGCGGCTGGCCGGCGTCGGCCAGGGCCTTCGCCTCGAGCGCCTCCCAATAGGGCCGGAAGAAGGGCGTTGTCACCGCCTCCCGAAGTCCGTCCACGCTCCGGAACCCGGGCTTCTCGCGGGCGGTCAGCAGCAGGCGGGGCCGTTCATGGCCGGTCGCGTCAGTCATGCGCAATCCTCTCAAAAGGCAGCCGGGGGAGTCGCGGGTCGAACCACTGCTCCCACGTGGGGGAAAGGTAGGGCGGAACGCCCTTCAGGTCGATCGTCAATTCAAGATCCTGATAACGGGCGGGACCGGGTTCAGCCGGAAAGCACGACGCGCTTCCGGCCGAGGGGCGAAGGTGCCAAATCGTCCCGTCCAGCCCTTCCGGCACGCGGACGGTCCGCTCCCCCGCCCGCTCGTAGATCAGCGCCTGGGTGCGGTCCGGAGCGTTGATTTCCAGCTGCAGCACATCCTCCGCCCCGGCGGCGGAGGCGCGCACGGAGAATTCGCGCACGCCAGCCGGAACGAGGAAATACCAGTTGCGGGGCGAGGCCGCGCTGAAGCGGAACCGCGACCAGCCGCCCGACCCCGGGGCGCCCGCCAGGACGGTTGGCACGGCGGGATAGGTGAAGGCGAACCAGCGCTCGGCGCCCGTCACGCTGAAGAGCGCCGGATTTGTTCCTATATCAGGAATGGCGGAAGGCTGGCCGTCCGACCCGTGGATGTGGAGCACGGGCAGCGTCTCGCGGAACAGTTCGCGGCCGGCAGGCCCGGTCGCCGCGACCTCGGCCCGCTCGGGATCCGTCGCGCCCCGCCGCGGGAGATACGTGCCGAGGCGGAACCGCAGCGGGCGGCCCTCGGGATTCCACAGCAGGAACCGCCCGCCGCCCAGGATCGACACGCCGTCCGGGTCGCCGATCGAGGGACAGGGCGAGAAGTGCTGGAGGTTGGGCCAGTTCGTTTTCATGATCCCCTCGATCCGGGCGGACTGGATGAAGGGCTCGTCGTCGTACAGCTTCGCCGCGGGGGCGGAGCCGGTCGCCGGATCGAACCACTCCTCGGGGCTGCGGGCCAAGTATGGAGGCACGCCCTCCAGGCAGATGTTGGGCTTGGAATAGTTGTGCGAATCCGCGAAGCCCATCTCCAGCGCCCAGAAACGGCCGCCTGCGCCGGGCTCCACCTCGACCTCGGCGACCATGTCCTGCCGGTACTCCTTGGGCGGGGTATGGGGCGGCTGCCCCCACAGGGCCCGGATGCGCTGCCCGCGCGGGGTGATGATGAACAGGCCCCAGTCCTCGCGCTGCGACATGTATTCGCTCGACCGCTGCGCCTTGCAGCTGAAGCGCGTGACGCCGGCCGGCACGAAGAACCACCAGCGGCGCGGCACGGTGCACTGGAAGGCGGGCGCCATCCGATCCCGGAAGGCGTGCGCGCCCGCGGGATCGCCGGTCCACAGGACGGACTGGTCCAGCGTGGACGAAACCCAGGCGGGCTGGCCGTCCAGCTCCAACTTGTAGACGCCCTTCTCCCCCGCCTTCGCCTCCAGCCGGCAGGACGCTCCGGCCAGGGGCTGCTCGCCGTCCGCCAGGATCCGGCCGCCGGGCGAGGTGAGCCGGGCCTTGATGACGCCGCGGTTCCAGTTCGTCGCCGGCCACTGCATCACATGAATATCCGCGGCAAAGGCGCGGCCTTCGGGATTGTTCAGGAAAAGCCGGGGCTTGTTGACCAGGAAGTGGCCCCAGTCGCCCGCCGCCGTGCCGGCCCGCGCCGCGCAGGCGAACGCAAGCAAGGCGACGGTCATCGCCAGGATTTCAACATGTCGTCCGCGTGCTGTCATGGTTGCCGCTTCGCCGCCTGTCCGGTTGACCTATCCCCTTGCCATGCATTCTTCGCGCTTCCGCGACTGCCCCTCGTTTCGACGTCCGGACGGTCTGCCATCATGCCATTCCCGAAGGCCTGGCACAAGACCAACCCGGCACGCCCTCGCGCTTACCTGACGATCAGAAGCGTTCCCTTTACCTCCCGCCGGCCGGCGCCGGGGAAGGACACGAAATCAAGCGCGCTCGTGGTCACCACGAAATCGTCCAGACAGCCCGAGCCGTCGAACGTGACGCTGTTCACCTGCTTGACGAACGGGCTGGCGCTCACTAGCCAGGTCCCGCCGGGGCTCCGTTCAAAACGGCCTCCCGCATAGGCATACCCCCGCCCCCCGGGAACGGGTATCGCAACGCCGTCCAGCGCCACGCTGAAGTAGGTCAACCCCCGGGCCGTATCGCTGGCATAGTCGAATGCCAGCGTCAGCCGCGCCCAGTTGGTTTCCCCGATCGTCACGTTGGTGTAGACCATCCACGTCCGGCTGGTATGATCCTGGTCGCCGCTGCACCAGGCGTTGAGGCGGCCTTCGGCGTCCGTGAATACCGACACCTGCGCGTCGGCAAGGACGTTCGTGTCCGGCGCCACCGTATCCCGGCCTTCGGCCTGATTCATGAAATCGACGACCGTGCGCGGCGGGCCTCCGGCCTGCGAAAACCGGTTCGTCACCTGCGCGTCCCGGAGGACAAGCACGTTGGAATGGGTCGCGGAAGGCACGGGAACCCCCGCCCCGGACGGCGCAACCGGCACATTGGTTACAATGGCCGAGCCGGCGGGGCCGCCGTACCACCCGTTCGTATTCCAGGGCACAAGCAGCAAGTCCCCCGGCCGCATGCCCGGCGGCTCGAACGTGACCTGGAAAGGGAGCGAGTTTTCAAAAAAACCATGCACGACGACGGGATTGCCGAGCGTGTTGGTGACGGCTCCCAGCGGCCCCTGCACCACCAGCGTCACCGTGTAGGCGCCCGCGTTCGTGTAAACATGAACCAGCGTGGTGGCCGAGGTGTTGGTCCGGCTGCCGTCCCCGAAATCCCACTGCCGGTTCGTGATGGCGCCGGTGGAAAGGTCGCTGAACGTCACGGCAAACGGCGCCCGGCCGGTGGTCGCCGAGATCGCGAAGGCCGGCAGCGCCGGCGTTGCGTCCCATTTCGCGTAGAGCGTGTGGCTGGCATCCGTGGCGACCGTCGTGGCCGGAGTCACCTGAGAGCCCGCGCCCTCCGGACCCGTCCACCACCCGCCGAAGAGGTAATCCGCGCGCACCGGCGAAGGCAGCGCGCCGTATGGGAGGCTGTTCGTCACGGTCGCGCTCGCGGGGCTGACCGAGCCGCCCTGGGCGTCGAACGTCACCGTGCAGGGGGTCCCCGCCCACGCCGCGTACAGCGTGTGACTTTCCGCCGCCGAGACCACCGTCGCGGGCGCCACCGGCCGGCCGGCGGCGCCCGCGCCCGTCCACCACCCGCCGAAGATAAAACCCGAACGAGTCGGCGACGGCAGGGAGCCGTACGGCAGGCCGTTCGTAACCGTCGCGCCGGACGGGTTGACCGAGCCGCCCTGAGCGTCGAAGGTCACCGAGAGCGGCGCGGGCCGGGGCTGGGCGAAGACGCCCAGATGCGAGCCAACATAGCGCTCGCTCCCGCTGGGATTGTTCAAGATGATCGAGCCGCCCGCGTCGTCCGACCGCACCAGGGTTGTCGAGCCGCCGCCGTCGAGGTTGAGCCCGTTGTGGCAGCCGAACCGCAGGAGCCATTCCGCGCACTCTTTGTAATGGGCCCCCACGCTGTCGATTGTGGCCAGGACGAGGAAACGCCCGTCCGCGCTGATCCCGGCCAGCGAGCGCAGAGCGACCTGGCTGGTGTCCGTGCTGCCCACGCCGTTGACGAGAATGAAGTGGCTGCCCGGTACCGCGGTGTAAATGCCCGCCGTGCTATAGGGCAGCGCGGTCACCGTGCCGAACGTGGCGACATTGTCCGCCGTGATGCGGAGAATGCAGTTGCCGAACCCGTTTGTCGCCTCGGAAACGACCGTTCCGCGGCTGACGTGGAGTCCGTCGATATCGGCGTTCAACGGCAGGTTGAGGGAGAAATCGAAGAAGCCGGCGTTGATGGCCGCCTGCAGGCCGTGGGTCCTCAGGAACGAGCTGGTCCTGGCCGTCGTGGTGTCCTTGGCGGAGGAGCCGTTCGAGGGAGTGGCGAAAAACTCCACGCCTGGCGCCTGCAGGTCGATGCGGAGGGCGCGCACCTGCTGGAGCCTGGGTTCGGCGCCATCCGCGCTGCCCGTCGCATAGGCGACGCCGCAGTAGATGGGCTGCCAGGATCCGACGGTAATCGTCGCGCTGGCCGGCTGTACGAGCAGGGCCATCCCCGCCAAACCCGCGACGATCGCCCTGGTTACTGCCTGGAATACGCGCATCACGGTGTTCCTTTGGGGGGTGGCGGCGGGACGAATCCCTTTTCCTTCAGAAAGGCGTCCGCGACTGCGAGCGCCTTTCCGATCGCGGCGTCGTCGCCATAGCCGGGCGTGATGAAGGCGTGGTTCTGTCCCTCGAACGGAACCAGCTCCAGGGGATTGCCCCTGGCCCGCAACGCCGCCGCGAAACGCTCCGACATGGCGAACGGAACGACCGTGTCCGCCGTCCCGTGCGCGACCAGGATCGGCGGCGCGCCGGTTGACACGTGATCGAGCGGGGAGAACTCCGCCAGCCGGCCGGCCACGGCGGCGCCGGCCCTGCCGCCGAAGCGGACCACGTCCCAGCCATCGGGCGGCGTGGTGTCGGTGATGGGGTAAAACAGGATCAACGCATCCGGGCGGGAGGACACGGCCAGGTCCTCCCCCTCCGCCTCCAGCCCCGGCAGGAGTCCCGCGCAGGCCGCCAGATGGCCTCCCGCCGAATCCCCGAACGCCGCGATCCGCCCCGGGTCCACGTTAATGTCGGCGGCCTGCGTCCGCAGCCAGCGGACGGCGGACTTCACATCGGCGATGCAATCGAACACGGTGGTGGTGGTGGCCAACCGGTATTGCACCGCGGCGGCCACAAAACCTTTTGAGGCGTAATACCGGCAATGCGACTCATACAACTCGGGTTTCCCGGAACTCCACCCGCCGCCATGGACGAACAGGATGGCAGGCCGTTGTTCCCCGGCACGTACCCCGGGAGGAGTGTACAACCTTACCTGCAACCGCGGCCGGTATTCAAGGACGCGGGGCGCGATGGCCGGCACGTCCTTGAAAATGACGTTCGTCAGGGCCTCCGAACGACCGCAGAGGGCCAGCGCCAAAGCAGCCATCCATGTGATTCGTGTTATTCCTGACAACACCGCGTTTCCTTATTCCATCCGATACGCGCCGCTTTCGGGCAGATCAAAAATAGTTCCCGTCGCCTCGCTCCGGCCGGCAACCCGCGTTCCGGTGATCTCGTGCGTCAGCGTATTACCCCGACACAGCCCCGCCGGGACGGTGACGCAGCCCGTTATTCCCGGGCAGGCCACCACAAACTCGTCGAGCAGGCTGACGCCGTCGGCCAGGCCGACCGCCCCGCGCACGCCGCGCTCGGCCACGGTCTTGCAGATCCAGCGGTTCATGGGATCCGCCGCGGCTTTGCGGTAACTGGCCTCCGCGGGGTCCCACCCGATATCGTTGGTCGGCGCGATAAACGGAAAGGCCGAGGCCAGGTCGTGCGGCCAGGCCGAGCGCCAGACGAGCCGCTTCGGGCCGAGGTGGGCCAGGCGCCGCATCAGCGCGTGGCCGGGGCTGGCCAGCGGGCCGCGGTTGTCCACGGCAAAGGCGCTCATGGGGGCGTCGGTGCTGATGCCCTCGACCCACATGAAGAAGTCCGGGCTCAGCGAGCGGCCGAACCGGCCCACGCGCTCGTAGAACTCCAGCGCGAGCGCGGACGTTTCGCCCGGCCAGCGCAAATACGGTTTGTCCCCAAAATCGGGAGGAAGGGCCTGGAGGCCGGAATCCCAGAACAGGCCGGTGATGCCGAGCTGCTTCACGTAATACTCGATCCAGCCCATGATATAGTCCTGGAACGAGGGATCGGCGCAATTGATGATGTCGAGCCGGACCCCGCCGTCGGGCGGATTGTGGAGGCGGACGTTGCGGCCGTCGATCCCCTTGATGCCCCAGCTGTCGCGCCAGCCGGGCGTTTCGGAGCGGTGGCCGTGGCGGCTGACCCAGGCGTAGGTGTGGCCGCCCTTGCCGCGGATGCGCTCGACCGCGCGGCGGAGCGCCGAGTCGCCCCCGAGGCCGGGGCTTGGCTGGGGCGACCCGGGGTCGCAGTCGTTCCCGCTCCACGGCACGTCGTGGTGGAACAGGCCGAAGCCGTTGACGCCGCACTCGTCCATCAGGATCTCCGCCCCGCGCCCCATGGTCTCGAAGCTGGCCCGCCCCTGCTGCCAGCCGGGATGCAGCCAGAACCAGCTCGTGTTGTACCACCAGGCGGGCGGTTCCTCGAACCGGTCGAACTGCTCGGCGAGAACGCGGTCGGCCCGGTCCAGGCCCTTGCCCCAGAAGAGGGAAATGGCGGGCGTGGTCCATTCGCCCTGCAGCGCCATGTCGGTGAAATAGTCGAAGCGGAACGCCTGGCGCGCGCCGCCGAACAGGATGCGGCCGCCGGTCGTGGGCCGGCGGGCGATGACCCAGACGAACCGTTCGTCGCCGGGGTGGTAGTAGAGCGCGCCGTTGATGGTCTGCTGGCCCGGGAAGACGGTCCGGAACGCCGTCTGCAGGTGCGTCGCCACCTCGGCCACGGGGCCGTCCTCGAGGCTGACGTGCTCGCGGGGGCCCGACCCGCCGATGGCGATGGCGCGCATGCGGGTGTCCGGGCCGAACCAGAGCGCGGGGGCGCCAAGCACGGTCAGCGTGTCGAGCCGCACCGGGGCCTCGATCTCGGGCTGCCAGATGTAATCCAGCCCCTCGCCCGGCTCGGTGTGCGGCACGCGGCACACCTCGTAGCGGATGTGCAGCGAGCCGGGCTTGCCCGTGTGAAGATGATAGCCGCCGCGGGTCATGACGCGCCGGAAGCGGAGCGTGGCGCCCGCGCCGTAGGAGGCGTTCAGGCGCGCCTCGAGATAGGCGATGTGCTCGCCCTTCCCCTCGGCCGTCCGGACCAGCCGGGTGGCGAGCGGCACGCCGTTCAGTTCCAGCTCGGCGCCCGGCGCGTAGCGCACCAGGTCCATGTCGGTCTCAGGATCGCGGAGCGACAGGATCTGCCCGCTGTCCGCCTGCATCTGCAACTGCAAGGAAAAGTCGTTCTTCGTCATGGTTCCAGGTTTTCCTTAACGCCGCCCGCGGGCAGCGGCACTCCTTGTTTTTCCAATTCCGCTCTCACCGCCGAGTAGGGAACGGCCGTCGCGTCGCCCGTCTTCGCCGCCAGCGCCGCGAGCGTTCCCGCCGCCTGGCCCAGCGCCATGGCGATCGGGGTCACGCGGATCGCGGCGGAGGACTCGTGGGTGGCGCTGATGGCCCGGCCCGCCAGCACCAGGTTGACCGGCTCCGCGACCAGCAGGCTGCGCAGGGGCACCTGGTAGGCGGCGTCGGGCCGCATGAACCGGTTCCGGCTTTCCTCGCCGGGCCGGGGCGCATGGATGTCGATGGGATAGCCGGCCTGCAGGACAGGATCGGGGAAGCGCGTCTCCCCCACCAGGTCATCCGCGGTCAGCACGTGCAGCCCCACGGGATGGCGCCCCTCGCGCACGCCGATCCGGGCCGGGGTGCCGACCAGAAGGGCGTTCCCGAAACCGGGCGCATGGTTCCGCAGGAAATCGTAGACCTGCCGCACCTGCCGGCGGCCGATCGCCTCCGCCCGGCTCAGCGCGGCCGGGTCCGTCGGGTCCAGGCCCTGGACGCGCGTCGTGTTGACCACCACCACGCCCGGGGTCGCCGTCTCGAAAAACAGGATGTCCTCGCGCGGCACATCGGCCTCGCCCCGGGCCTTGGCCGCCTGCCAGGTCAGCCGGTACCCGCCCAGGCTGACCCGCGGGGTCCGGTCCAGGACCGCAAGGCCCTCCACGGGGCCATCCTTGAACCAGAACTCCTCCGGATGGGCGTGCGCATAGGCCCGCACCGCGGCCATGTCGACGTTCGCCAGCGTGAAGTTCATGGTCAGCGGCTGCCAGACGCCGTCGCCCCGGCCCATCACGCAGGGCACGCCCGCGCAGGCCGCGAGGTCGGCGTCGCCCGTCGCGTCGATGAACACCCGGGCCTCCGCGCGGGCCAGGCCGCCCCGGTTGGCCAGGGTCACCGACTTCAGCCTCGCGCCGGCCCGCTCCGCCGAGACCAGCAGGGTGTGGAAGAGCACCTCCACCCCCGCCTCCGCGGCCATGTCGTCGAGCACCGTCTTCAGCCGCTCGGCCTCGAAGGGCGTCACGGTGCTGTTGTAGGTGATGGAGTCGGGAATGTGCCCCGGGCTGCCGCCGGCCGCGATCAGCCGGTCCACCAGCTCCTGGGCCAGCCCCCCGATGAGCTGGCGCCCGGCCTTGTTGTGGAAGGTCATCATCGGGTGCACGCCCATGACCGTCAGGGCGCCCCCCAGGCAGCCGGACTGCTCCACGATCCGGACCTTCAGGCCGGCGCGGGCGGCGGCCAGGGCGGCCATGACGCCCGAGGGGCCGCCGCCAACGACGAGCACATCAAGGGGAGCAGCCGCGGGGTTAGACGCTGTTGAATGCACGGGGTTTCCCATCGCCGGTCAGCCGGCTTTACGGAACAGGCGGATGTCGTCCACCGCGATGACCAGATTCCGCGTCCCGATTTCAATGGCCGGCATCTTGAGCGGCTCCCGGCCGCTCACGCCGAGCGGGCGAACCGCCACCTCGGCGGCAGGCTGGCCGTCCACGGTCAGGGTCGCCTTGCCGTCCTTCCAGGCCAGCGCCACATCGTGCCACCCGGCCGCCGGAAGCGGGGCGGCGGCCGAGACGGCGGCGATCCCCTGCTTGACATCCCCGTCGACGCCGAGGATTATCTGGCCCTCTTTGGTCTTCATGTCCACGACCAGGGGGCCCAGCTTGAAGAGGCGCCCGTTGCGTTTTTCACCCAGTTTGACCCGGAACGCCACGCGGCCTTCGTCGCCGCCCACGTGCAGGAACGACCGGATGGAGGCCGACCCGTTGGTCAGCGCCAGCGCTTGGCCGCCCTTGTCGTCGGGGACCAGCGAGAGGGCGGCGCTTCCCCGGCCGGCCTCGATGAGGCCGGAGTAAACCGCGTAATCCGCCGCCAGGCCCTTGTCAAACCCGGCGGTGAACGAAGCGCCCTCGGCCTGGCGGGGAACCAGCAGGACGGCGACAAAGTCGCGCTGCAGCACGGGAAGCGTGAGCCCCTTGTCCGTGAGGGCCACGGGCTCGCCTGTTTCGGCGTCGAGGGCCGCGAGATCCGCCCGGTTCAGGCCGGCGGCTTTCCAGTCGATGGCCACGGCCACATCGGCGTCCTGGCGGCTCGTGTTGACGATCCACAGCAGGGTCCGTCCGTCGGCCTGGTGGGCCGAGACCAGGCAGCCGTCCTGCTTCACCGTGAACGGCCCCGGCTTCCAGTACGGCAGGAACGTCACCTTGTCCGCCCAGAGATGGGCGGCCTCGGCGATGTGGGGGTAAACGGGAACCTGCTCGGGCAGCACGTCGTGGGCCATGACCCACCCGAGGAACTGGTGGGTGTGCTTCTCCCACCACTGGGTGCGGTGGCGGATCGACTGGCACATCATCGTCATGGCGCCGCCGGCGCAGGCGCTGCTGCCGATCGCGCGCAGCCGGCCCGCGGGCAGGACCTCGATATAGTCGAAGGTCAGGTCCGTGGGCTCCACGTTCTCGCCCTCGTAGAAGATGTCGCCGAACCAGGCGTGGTAGGCGGAGCCGGAGCTGATGTGCTGCCACAGGTTGGGATCAGGGACGCCGTTCGCCGCGAACATATATTTCAGGCGCTTGAAATACTGGCGCAGCCCGATGTAGTTGTAGGCGCGCTGCAGCAGTCCGTCGGGCCGCCAGTAGGCGTTGCCGGTCAGGAAGTTGTCTTCCAGCGCGAGATAGTTCTCGTCCACGTACAGCCCGCGGAAGCCGCCCTCGCGGACCCAGCGCTGGTAGTGCCAGAGGCGGAAGTCATTCGGCCCCTTGGAGGCCGTGACATCGGAGTTGCCAATCTGGCCCGGCGTGGCGCCCCAGTCGACCGAAAGGCCCGGGAATTCGTTCCCGTCGTAATCCCGGTACCGCCCGATGGAATGGGCGATCGAGCCCACGCAGGGGCGGTGGCGCGAATCCTTGACCCGGCTGTAGGCCTCCAGGGACTTGTCCATGTGCCAGGGGAACGGGCTGCAGTAATAGGGCCAGAGCACCGCCCAGTCGGCATCGAACCAGAAATAGGTGTTGCGGGTACTGGGCACCGGCGGGGCGCTGTTGCAGAAGGTTGCGCGCCAGCCGGGGGGCAGCGGCCGGGAGGGAAAGGTCTGCCAGCCCCACGTGAGGGTGCGCAGGGCCGCCACCTCGGTCGGGATCTCGAAGAAGTTCACCCGCAGGATCACCTTGCCGTCCTTGCGGATCAGCTCCTGGGTGGGAAGCGCCTTGGCCGGGTCGTGGTTCCACCCCTTGTCGTGGTCCGCGAACCACAGGAAGGCGTAGTCGGAATCGGTCAGCCAGATGTAGGGGACGAAGTCGCCCACCAGCATGCCGGACGAGGTGATGCGGCTCGACCAGTAATCGGGGAGGACGTCGTGAACCGCGGCCCACCCGCCCGCGGTGGTGCAGAAATGGGTCGCCTTCTCGGCGGGCAGCACGATCTCGAGGAACAGCTTGTCCACCTTGGCGGGAGCCTTGCCGGCCGGCGCCACGTCCCACTCGACGTTCACGAAGCCGTCGAACTCCACCCGGGTCCGGGCGGTGAACGCCAGGCCGGCGGCCTCGGCCGAGCCGGTCAGGTCCGCCTCCGCCTCCACCAGCCGCTTCACCTTCGGCTCCCCTGCCCCGACCTCGATCTCCTTGCCGTCCAGCACGGCCACCAGGCGCATGGCCTGCGCCAGCTGGGGCGCTCCGCCATTCACCACCTGCTTCGCCAGCCCGAGCCCGTTGAGGGAGAGCGTCCGGTTCCAGACCCCGACCTCGCCGCCTTTGGCCTGGACGGGAGTCCACGGGGGAAGAACCTTGTCCGACACGCCCACGGCGTTGTTCATCCATTCGGCCGAATAGCGCAGCAGGCTCAGCTCGTTGGTGGCGCTCTTGATGACGCCCCCGGCCCCGTCCCGGACGGTCATGACCGCCAGGACCTTCTTGCCGGCCGGCACGGGAATGACGGGCATCGGCTCGAGCGGCTCCTTGTTCTTCTTGTGCTCCGAATTCCGGTCCGCGATGACCTTGGCCTCGGCCCGCTGAGGCGCCACCGAGCGGAAGTCGAACACCGGGATATCCACGCCCTTCAGCTTGATCTCCGCCCCCGAATACCATTCCTTGAACGGGCGGGCCGGCTGGGAGGCCAGCACCTTGCCGGACTCCGCGTCGAGCACCAGGGCCTCGGCCGTCGCCACGTCCGTGCGGCGGGGCAGGTCGAAGATGTCGGCCTTGAGCAGCACCGTGTCCGTCTCGGGCCCGTACTGGGCGGTCAGGGCCAGCTCCTGGACGCCCGGGGCTTTCTCGGGCTTGACCGGGTCCTGCGGCGTCCAGCCGCTGATCTCATAGGGGAAGCTGTGGCGGAACACAAGGCCGCCGCCGGCCTTTGTTCCCGTTACAGTGACATTCGCGCGCTTGATGCCGCTTTTGTCGGCCGGGGTCCATTCGGTCACGTCGCCCGAGAAATCGACGGCCTGTTTTTCGCCCGCCTTCACGGACACGCGCTTCGTCTCGACCCGGTCATCGGGCGAGAACGTCTTGGCCTTGTGGAACCGGACCTCCACGTCCACCTCGGCGCCGGTTTTCAGGGGGGCGACCACGGCCACGGGCAGCGCGTAGCGGCCGGTGAACAGGGTGTGCGTGCCGGTGAGCTGCAGCACCGCGTCGTCGTCCATCATGTGCACCGGGGGGTGCTGGGGAATCTCGGCGAAACCCTGGGTAATGGACCAGGAGGCCTGGGCGCGCGGCTTGGCGCCCTGGCAGGTGCGGGCCAGGATGAAGCGCCAGACCTCGCCGCTGCGGATCTGCTCGACCCCGAAGTCCTTGATCGGAACCGACGCCTCGATCACGTAGTCCGTGGCCGACTCCTTGACCCCGATCTTCCAGCCGCCCTTCCAGCCCTGCGCGGTGTAGCCGCGGGACGGCACCATCTTCATGTCCAGCACGGCCGGGTAGGTGTTGATCACATTCTGGTAGGTTTCGGGCACCATGGCGGGGGGCGACACCCAGACCTCCACGGAGGAGTCCCCGAAGCTGTAATCGTCGTTCTGCCGCGCCAGCTTCCAGAGCTTCCACTCGAAGTTGCCGCGCTTGCAACGGAACAGGAAGTAGAGATTCTCCTGGTCGAACCCCAGGCTCATGATGGTGACAGTCTCGTGGAGCTGGTGCTCGAAGGGCGCGATCAGCCCCTCCGTGGTGAACGCCCGGTCCCACTCGCCCGGGGCCGCGACGCCGTCGATAACCGGCGCCTGGGCAAACCGGGTGGCCGTGAATTCACCGACCGGCAGCCGCTCGCCGGCGCCGTCGCCAAAAGCGGGCGCCCCACACGCCAATACCCCCAACACAACTAACCGACAGATTTTCATCCTTTGTCCCTTTTTTTCATACCAATCCGAACATGACTTTCCCAAGCCGTCATCTTATTTCGCCGCTTCCTCGTAAATGCTTTTGCCGATCGCGTTGCGGCTGTCGCCGAACCAGCCGCGGGTCATGATAATGTCGCTCCCCGGTTCACTGCACCACCATCAGCGTTCCCTGGGGTTTCCAGAGGATCGCCCCATAATTCAGCACCGTGCCGCCGCCCAGGGCATGTTCCGCGGCGTTGACGTGAAGCGTTTTCCCCTTTAGATCGAGAAGCGAATTAGTCGATCCCGTGACGTAAAGGTTGCCCACCGTGGCATTGGCCGGAAGCGCCACGCGCGCCTTATTGGTGATAACCACGGTCGCCCTCGCCAGTTCGTCGGTCACGGCGAATAGACCCGGAATCAGGGGCGTGGCGGCATTGGTGTTGGAGTTGAGCGCGTTATTGTCGATCGTCAGCACCCCCCGTCCGCCGGCCTGCGGGGCCGTTTCACGATAGATCGTGCCGGCCGCCCCGGGAGCGGTGGCCAGGGTGCCGCCGAAGGCGCGCAGGCTAACCAAACCGAATGACGTCCCGTTAGTCAGGATCACGGCGATGCGGCCGCCGCCACCGGCGGTTCCCGCCACAGCCGAAGCCGTCAGCAGGCCGCTTCCGCCCAGGCTGCCGGCCGTGAGGTAGATGGAGCCGCCCGACCCGCTGTAACCCGCCTTCGCATTGGCGTTGATCGTCCCGTCGACCGTGCAGGCGCCCGATACGGTCAGGCGGATGGCGCCACCGCCGTCAGCCAGGTTGTTACCGCCCGACACGCCGCCACTGCCGAAATTCGTGGGCGCGAGGAACGAGCCATAGGTTTGCCCGGGCAACCAGCTGGCCACGCCACCCTGACCCCCATAGCTGCCTCCCCGGTTGGGCGACCAGTTACCCACTCCCGTTCCGGTGTTATTTCGGAAACCGGCGCCCTCGACCGTGATCGCCCCGCCCGCCGCCACGGTCAGGTCTCCAACCAGGCTGAGCCTCAGAGGCGGCTGCGCCCTGTTGTCCGGCGCCAGGCAGGAGATAACCCCGTTCGACGCGACCACCCAATCGCCCGACACGCTCACCGGCCGGTCCAGGAGAAGCGTGTAGTTGCTGACCGCCAGGCCGGCCGGCCACACGAGCGCATTTGTACCGGAAATAGAAACATACGACGAGGTGACGCCGGCGAACCGGAAGGCCGCGGAGCCCCAGTCCAGCGCCGTGTCGGCGTTGACGCCCAGAATGCCGCGGTTGGTCACCACGATCTCCGACAGGGCATTCAAGTTCACGGCCGCGTTCCAGGCGGAGGCCGACGGCATCAGGGCCGAGGCATAGGAGAAGACGGGCGAGCCGAAGTTGACGGACCCCTGGTTGTTATTGTCGATCACCAGCGTACCCGCGCCGTCCGCCTGACCCTGCGTCTGCTTATAGACCGTGCCAGCGGACCCCGGCAGGTTGGCGTCAGTGCCACCGTATGCCTGCAGGGAAAGGCCGCCGAAGGAATCCGATCCCGTCAACACGACGGCCACCCGTCCGCCGCCGCCCTGCTTATCGCCGTTGGCCTTGATGAAACCCGTCCCGGCCAGGGCATTCGCCTTCAGATAAACCGAACCGCCGGCCCCGGCGCTTGAGCTGGAACTGGAGGCATTGGCATTCGCATCGATCGTTCCGCTCACGGTTGCCGTGCCCGCCACGGTCAGGTGAATGGCGCCACCGCCATGGCCATTGCCGACGCCGCCCACGATGCCGCCGCTTCCCAGGGTCACAGGCTGGCTGATGGACCCATAGGTGTTGCCCGCGCCCGTGGACATGCGAGAGCCCTGCCCGCCATGGCTGCCGCCCGCCACCTGATAAATCCCCACTCCCGGCCCCTGGCCGTCGTTATACCCCACGCCCTGGGTGCTGATCCTGGCGCCGCTCCCGACCAGCAGGTTGCCGCCCACCGTCATCTTCAGGCGATATTGCGGGCTGGACACATTCTTCCTGTGACTCATCACGCCGCTATTGACCTGGCAGTCCGTATAAACCGCGAAATTGGTGAGGCCGCTGGTCCCGTAAACGGTATCCACTGTCGCGGTGCCGGTGTAGCCCGCCCGCTGGTCCCAGGCCCAGACCTCCGCCGGCGCCGCGGAATCCCAGATCATGTTGCTGACACAGGATCCGTCCAGCACGATCACGCTCAGGCGGGTCGGAGCCAGGGTTCCCGCCCAGTTGGTCGGATTGCTGGCCAGGGGATTGGTCACGGCGCACGCCCACAACGCCGTGTGGACGTTGGCGAGGGCGACGAAGGCGATGCTGGTCGAGGCCCACACCTCGTCGTACCAGTTGCTCGCGCAGGCGCGATAGTAATAGGTCTGCCCCGGCGTCAGGCCCGTGACAAGAGCCTCCGCCACGCCTGCCCGGATGGGCCCGAGGGTTTCATTGGTCGCCCAGGTCCCTTTATTGGTCACTCCATCCGATGGCCCCCAGAAAAACTGCAACAGGCAGTTCGTCAGTCCGTCATGGAGCAGTTGCCCGCGCAGGATGGCCTTGTCGCTGCCCGCCACCGGCGGAAGATTCGTGACGAGCGGCAGGAAGCTCTCCTCGTAAGCGCCCCGGTCATAACCGGCCCGGAGCGGGCGGAAGGCGCCAAGCAGGTCGGCGGCATGAGCCAGGTTGGTGGCGCTGTCAAGGCAGGGGCTTGTCTTCTGGAGCATGTAGGGATTGCCCAGGAGGGTGGTGAACTGGGGATCGATCGACAGGTCGTGCGCCCCGGCGCTCAACCCGGCATAATTGGCCGTGTGGCCGAATACATCATTATAATCAACCGTCGGGGTCGCATCATCCGTCTGGATGCCCACCGCGCCGTTGTTGGCCACAATGCAATTGCGAACGTCCAAGTCACCGTTATTGGCGGCGTAGCTGTTCTGACAATAAACGCCTCCGCCCGTGTTGTCCGCAACCGTGCAGTGCTGCAGGGCCATGGACCCGCCGGTCCCCCCCCCTAGCCCGGCATTCATGATGAGGGTAAACCCGCTGGCCGAGGCGGTATTCGAGACGATCAGGCAATCATTCCACGTCTGGGAGCCGAACTTGAGATCGTAGGCAACCGATCCGCCGACCGCGGAGTTGCGCATCATGGTGCAACGGGTAAAGGTCAAAGAGTCGCTACCGTTGCCGGCCTGCCGGTAGGTCACCCCGCCGTTGGTGGTCGCCGAATTGTCGGTGGCCACGCAGCGCGTCAGGGCGCCTAGCCCATAGTCCCCGTCGCCAATCAGCAGCGCACCACCGTTGCCGTTGGTGGCCTGGTTACCGGCGAAGAGGCAGTCGGCGAAGGTCAACACCCTGTTCTGATACTGGGCGAAGCGGACGGCGCCCCCCTGCGCGGCGCGGTTGCTGATGAAATCGTTCGTCCGCCAGGTATAGGTGCCCGTTCCGAGATAGTAGGCATAGACAGCCCCGCCCCGGCCGGAGGCTACGTTGTTGGAAAACAGGCAATTATTGAGTTGCAGCGAGCCGCCGTTGCCGCCCGTGCTGGGCGACGTCACATTCAAGGCGCCGCCGTTCCCCGTCGCATTGCCATTTTTGAACACGAAGCCGTTGACAGACAGGGATGAATTGGACCCGGCCACGGTCAGCGCCCGGGCATTGGCCCCCTGAAGGTCGATCACCGTCGTGCGGACAATCCGCGTGGTCCAGTCGTACCCGCTTCCGGAATAACCCGCATAGCCGCCCATCAGGGTCACGACCCGCTGGTCCGCACCGCCCAGAGTCGCCGCCTTATTGGTCAGCGTGTAAGCAGCCGCCACGCCAAACGCCTCCAGGCCGCCGTTCGAGACATCCGCGTAAACGCCGGAGGCGACATTAACCGTGAACGTATGGTCGCCCGGAATCGCATTGATCGCCGGAACCGCATTGCTGAGAGCCTGCCAGGGGGCGTTCGCGGAGCCGGTCCCCGCCGGGGGGGCATCCACATCAACATAATATATGTAATTTGTCGCAAAGGCGTTTGAAAAAGCGATCAGTGTCACCGCCAGGGCACTCCATAGCCAAGCTGTCATTTTCAAATCCTCTCCTCTTTATTTCCGCCACTCAGCGGATCACCATCACCGTTCCCCGAATCCGCCCGTACAGGATTTCAATAAGTAGCGCTTTGCACGGCCAGCGTTCCCGCGGCCAAGGCAGCCAACCCCGCCCAGACGGCCGTCTTCCACGTTTGCCTGATCCTCATGTTTCCCTCCTACCGGTCGCATGGTTGCATGGCATTCTTATACGCGCGCCGGGGCTTCCAGCCGCCCCGCTTCTTCCGCCGGTTCCGGCTCCACCACCCGGAACGGCATCGTCACCTGGGATTCCGAAATGGCCTTGTTCCGCAGCAGGTCCACCATCAGCCTCGCGTAGACTTTCGCGAAATCATCAGGATCGTTCTCGAGGCGGATCACCGGAAAGGGGCAATGGATGGAGTGGCCGCGGTTGGATTCGGATACGACCAGCAGCTGCTCCGGCACGCGGACGTCGGCTTCCAGCATGGCCATGGCGGCGTCCTGGAATATCATGTCGTCCATCACCAGCAACCCGTCCGGCTGATCGGAGCGGGCGGACCAGATCTGGCGGAACAGCCGCCAGCCAAGGCCCGGAACGGCCGGCTGGCCGCCCGTTCCAGGCACCCAGGACGCGTTCCACTCCAGCCCGTATTCCTTTAACGTATCGCGGAACACGGCGGTCATGGCGCTTCCGCCCGAGCCGATCAGCGCCAGGCGCTTGCGGCCGGCCTCGACCAGGAGCCGGACCCCGGCGCGGATCATGCCGCTGTGATCGATAACCGGCCCGTAGGCATCGCCGCCCACCAGCGGAATGTTCCGCTCGACGAGCGCGTGAGCCCATTCGGGGAAAGACGGAAGCGCGATGGCAATCACGCCGCTGATCCGGTTGGCCTGGACATCCTCCAGGAAATCATGGCAGGTCAGCCCGGCAAACTCGGTGCCGGGCGCGGTATGGCCAATGTAAAGCCGCACCCTGAAACCGCTGCTTTCCAACTGGAGGCGGACGGACTGCACAATGCGGGTGAAGAAGAAGGAGGTGCGGGGGTGGCCAATGTCCAACTCCATCAGCACGGCCACATGGCGGTTGACATTGGGATCCAGCACATAG
>JBIIYJ010000312.1:0-6233 GCA_044346855.1 Kiritimatiellia bacterium | reverse complement strand
TCTGGCTTTCTTTCTCGATGTGCTTCTGGATGTCCTTGCGCTGGTCGTCCGAGAAGCCCAGCCGCTTGCTGACCGGGCCGTTGGCGGCCACATCGGCCAGGAGGCTGTCGAGGGCCGACATGCCGGTTGCGCCCGCCCAGAGGTTCGCCGTCATGGCCAACGCGCAGATGATCCCGATGAACGCCTTTTTCATGCTATCTCCTTTGTTGAATGTGCCCCTATCTTAGCGACTGGAATTGGAAACGCAATGGGGATTTTGCCGACAGGTCAAGGCTGCTTGCGGAGGAACCACGGACTGGTAAAGGGATCCGTTCTGAAAAACGCCAGGAGTTGGTCCGCCACTTCGTCGTCGCCCGAGGGGGAGGTGTGGGTGCCGTCGGCCGCGAAGTCCGACGAGGTTTGGTTTGTTTTTCCGCCTGAGTTGCGCGAAGATCCCGGAATGAAACACGAGCGGACCGTGAAGTTGGGGATCGTCGGGCTGGGCGCGCGCACCGAGGTGCTGCTCGTCTCCTTGTTCGCCCTGGAAGGGGTTGAAATCCGGGCTGTTTGCGATGTGTCCGAAACGGCGATCGAGCGCATCCTGGCCATTTTCGACCGGAACGGGAAGGGGCGTCCGGCCGTTTTCCGGAGCCACCGCGAGCTGCTGGCGCGGGACGATGTGGAGGCGGTGCTGGCGCCGACCTCCTGGAACTCCCATCTGCCGATCGCGGCGGACGCGATGGAAGCCGGCAAGTATGCCGCCTTTGAGGTCGGGGGCGCCTCGTCGACCGACGAGCTCTGGCGGCTGGTGCACGCCTACGAGAAGACCGGAACGCCCTGCATGATGCTGGAGAACTGCTGTTACGGCCGCAACGAGCTGATGGTCCTGAACATGGTCCGGCAGGGGCTGTTCGGCGAGCTGGTCCATTGCGAGGGCGGCTATGAGCACGACCTGCGGGACGGCGACTGCCTGCGGGTGGAGAAGGGGCAGGAGCGGGCGCTGCACAACCGGTACCGGAACGCGGACCTCTACCCGACCCACCAGCTGGGCCCCGTGGCCAAGATCCTGGGCATCAACCGCGGCAACCGGTTCATGAGCCTCACCTCGACCGCCTCCAAGGCGCGGGGGCAGGCGCTCCAGGCCCGTCATTTGCACGGGGCGGGGACGGCTCTGGGGGACATGGTCTTCGCCAAGGGCGACGTGGTGACCACGGTCATCAAGTGCGCCGGCGGGGAGACGATCACCCTGACCCACAGCGTCTCGCTGCCTCGTCCCTACTCCAGGAACGCCCGGGTGCAGGGGACGAAGGGGATCTGGCTGGAGGACGCGAAGGGCATCCACCTCGAGGGGATCAGCCCGACGGAGGAGTTGATCGATCCGGCCGGGAACCCCTACACGATGCACCGCTGGGACGCGGTCGAGAGTTTTTACGGGAAATACGACCATCCCCTCTGGCGGGAGTACAAGGACAGGACGGTGGGCGGGCACGGCGGCATGGACTGCCTGGCGCTGATGGCGTTCTTCGACGCCGTCCGCAACCGGACCAACACGCCCATCGACGTGTATGACTGCGCGGCCTGGATGAGCGTGACCTGCCTGTCCGAGCAGTCCATCTCCCTCGGCAGCATGCCCGTGGCGTTTCCCGATTTCACCAACGGCAAGTGGATCCGCCGCGAGCCCGCCCCCGTGAACCGGTGGTCGCTTCACGAGGTGCATGAGAGCTGCTTCGGGCGGTAGGTGCGCGTCGCATTTTCAGCTTGCTGAAGACCTGCGATCCTTATTATTATTGAAATGGCAATAACATATTGTTGGCCGAAGGAGGGTTTATGAAATCATTTTTAACAGTGGCGCTCGCGGGCTGGCTTTTGGGGGTGTGCGGGGCCGGTGCGGCCACGAAGACGTGGGACGGGCAGGGCGGGGATGCGTCCTGGGGGACCCCTGAAAACTGGAACGCCAACACGCTGCCCGCCTTTGACGGCACTGAGGTGCTCTCGTTCGGGACCGGGTTCGTGAGCGGCCTGACGCTGACGCTGGACGGGGACCGCAGCGCGGCCGCGCTTTACAAGGCCTCCGCGGTTAACCTCGTGTTCAACCCCGGCACGCCGGCGACCAGCAAGCTGTTTCTCGAGGGCGGATGCCTCACGAACACGTCGGCGGCCTACAGCCAGACCCATAACGAAGAGGTTGTCCTGGGCACAAGCGGGACCTTTAATATTAGTTCGCCCACCACCGCCTACCAAGTCAACATGAACGGGACTATCAGCGAAAGCACTCCCGGTTGCAGCCTCACCAAAACAGGCGGTCGTTTCCTGGCGCTGAACGGGTCGAATACGTTCAGCGGGGGCGTCATCCTGAACGAGGGCGGCCTGATCCTGGGGCACGACCAGGCCCTCGGCACGGGCCCGTTCCGGATCACGGCCGCCGCCACCGTGCAGGCCAGCGCCCTGCGGACGGTGACCAACGACCTTGAACTGGCCACCTCGGCGACGGTCCTGTTTGCAAACGGTTCGAAGGGTCTGACGATCAATGCCCCTGGGACGGTAACCCTCTTCGCGAACGCGACGCTCGACCTGTCCCTGGCGTCGGCGTCGGATTTCCTGACCTTCAACACCGGCATCCAGGAGTCGGGGACGAACCGCTCGTTCCGGCTGTTGAATTCGCGCTTTCTGGTCCTCAACGGGACCAGCACCTTTTCGGGAACGCTCACGCTGGGGACATCGGGCGGATTGCTTGGCTACCTGTACGCCGGCGGAACGCTGGCCACGACCAATGTGGTGATTTACGGGGGAGCCGTGAAATTGAATACGCACAACCCGCTCGGTGCAGGCAAGATTTCCGTCCTGGGCGCGTCGGGCTTGACGCTGGAAACGCCCACCGGGGTGCGCAAGGATCTGGACAACGAGATCGAGTGGAAAGGACAGGTGACGGGATCGGGCAACGATTTTGGCATCGATTTCAACCGCAACGGGGGGAGTTCGACGCTGATCGGCGACCTGATCTTCGCGATGGGCCAGGCCGGCGGTACGGCTAAGGGGCCCCGCTTCTGGAACGGGCTCCAGGAGAGCGGCGGTTCGTGGGGCGTGAGAATCATTTCGGGGGGCGCCACCCGGTACCTGGTTCTGGGCGGAACCAGCACCTATTCCGGTCCCACGATCATCTCCCGTTCCATCCTCCAGGTGGCCAATGCCAACGCCCTGCCCACGAACACGGCTGTGTCGATCGCCTTCAATACGGTTTCGGACGGCGTCCTTGACCTGGACGGGAAGGCCACCCGGATCGGCAGCCTGTCCGGCACCGGCTACGTGACGCTGGGCGGCGGCACGCTGACCGTCGGCGGCAGCGCGGCCACGACCTATTCGGGCTTCATCACGGGGGCGGGCGGCGCGGCGGGCGCGGGGGGATTGACGCGGGACGGCTCCGGCGTGCTCCGGCTGGCGTCGAACACCAACCTCAATTACACGGGTGCCACGCGGGTGCAGGGCGGCGTGCTGCAGGTGGACGGGCTCCTGTCCGCCGCCGCCGGAACGGTCGAGGTCTCGGGCGGCACGCTGGGCGGCACGGGCCGGATCAACCGCGCGGTCAACGTCGTGGCCGGCGGAGCGATCCAGGCGGGGCGGGGCACCAACGTGCTCGGCACGCTGACGATCGGCGGGACGCTGGGCACGAGCAACGGCGCGGCCGTGGTCTGGGCGGTGAACCCCCTGACCAACGACCTGATCGCCGTCAACAGTCTGGTGCAATCGGGCGTCACCACGCTCCGGGTGCTGAACCAGGACCGGGTCCTGCTCCCGTCCGAGTCTTATCCCGTCATCCAGTCGGCGGGGAGCCTGACGGGGTTCGTGCCCGCGAACTGGGAGATCGACCTGGGCGAGTCGCCCACGCTGACCGCTTCCCGCAACGCCCGCGTCTACACGAACAACGGCATCGTCTACCTGACCGGCCTGCAATCGCCGGCCTCGCCCGGCACGGTTATCTCGATCCGGTGAGGGGCGCAGGCGGATCCTGTTCGTCCAGGAGACGGGGCTCCGCGGAAACCGCCAGGCGGAAGCCGAGGTTGCCATTCCGGGTGGTGGCGGGTTCGTTGAGGCTTCGGCGTGCGGAGCGGCAATACCCGGGATCGAAATGCCAGCTGGCGCCGCGGTTCGCCCGGTAGGCGCCATCGGCCGGCCCGGCGGGGTCGGTGACCGCTTCGGCCGGGTAAGGGGCCTTCCAGTCCGAGCACCATTCCCAGACGTTCCCGTGCATATCGTATAAGCCCCAGGCGTTCGGTTTTTTCAGGCCGACCGGATGCGTCGCCTGTCCGGCATTGCCCGCATACCAGCCGTAGGCGTCCAGGTCGTTTGTGCTGTCCCCGAAACAGAATCCTGTCGCGCTGCCGGCCCGGCAGGCGTATTCCCATTCGGCTTCGGTGGGCAGGCGGGGCGTCCAGCCCGGGGGAAGCCGCGCGGCCAGCTTCGGCAGGAACTGGTCGCGGATGTCCGTCCAGGTGACGGTTTCCACCGGGCGCCGGCCGGCGTCGGGACCGTTGGTGAAGGTGCTGGGGTTGCGGCCCGTGACTTCCGTCCACTGCGCCTGGGTCACTTCGTATTTACCGAGAAGGAACGGGCGGGTGAGCGTGACCGCGTGAGCGGGCCCGTCGTGCCCGTCTTCGGCCGACCCCATCCGGAATGTGCCCGGGTGGATGGCCACCAGTTCCAGCGTGATTCCGCGGCCCAGTTCGAGCGTCATGTTGGTCAGGGCGGCGGGCGGGGGGGGAGCGGGCGGTGAGGCCCGCACCGGCATAAGCGGCGGCAGTTCCGGCGCCCGCTCGGTGAGCAGGCGCTGGCTGGGTGTCTCGATCTTGCTGCTGGGCAGATGCGAGTTGTCCGGGTCGAGCCTTGCCACAAACGTTCCGATTTCGACAGGCTCCTGGGCCAGGGCCGGATACGCCAGCATCAACGATAGGGTTAGATAAAGGTTTCTCATGGATTGAACGTATCACGCCCTAGCGGCTGCGAAAAGTTGAAAGGGGTCAGGAAGGGAAACCTGGCTGGGTTATAATTGCTCCCTTGCATTCGTCCGGGGGTTTGATAGTCTGGGCTTTGTTCACAACTCAGGGACATTTGCGAGTGTGCACCCATTAAGCAGCCAGGCTGAGGCGGTCAATTTCCAGGCAAAACCGGGCGAAACGAAATCATGTGATTTTCCGAAGGATCGTCCGCTTCGGGATTGTGCCTGTCCCCGCACCGTGCGAGCGATGCGTTGTCTTTGCAATCTCCTCCGCAAATCGTCATGGCTGGGCGAAAGGTCATCCACGTTCCGTGATCCCAAATCCACTCCGCCGCATTTCCGGCCATATCGTAAAGCCCGTATCCATTGGGCGCAAAGGACCCCACCGGGCTGGTTTGCGCTTGGCTAGTGGGATTGGTGCTGTCGGCGTAATCCGGATGGGGTCCGCGTGTTTCGCTTTTATCATACGACAGCCATGCGACGCTGTAATAATTCGCCTGACTGTGGGCAATGGTGTCGCCCCAGGGAAAGCGCTTCCCGCGTAATCCCCCGCGAGCGGCGTAGTCCCACTCCATGCCCGTCGGCAGGCGATATCCGTTGTTCCAGTCGACGAAATCGTCGACCAACTCGACTCTTCCAGTCCTGTATACCGTGCTTTTGTCGGCCGACGTGTAATAAGCCGGCGTCCGGCCCTCCATCTCGCTGCGGGCGTTGCACCACTTTGCGGCGGCAAACCACCCCGTGGGCCACCAATACAGGACCGGACGGTTGTCCGTCTTCGCAATCCCCTCGGGAAGATCCGTGTATCCATGAGCCAGGCCCCAATTTCGCACCGAATCCCATTCGGCCTTCGACACCTCCATTCGGTTCATGTAGAAGGCGCTCACCGTCAGTTCGTAGTGGCCGGAGTCGGGATCGGTTCCGCGGTTCGTTCCAGCCGGTATCAAGACGGTGCCGGGGGGGGGCGGCTTCGACACCGTGAAATACGACACCAGGGCAGCGCCGGGTTGCGGTCCGGAATAATCGGTTATCGACCAGCGGAAGGCGCCCGTCGGAATGCTGTCGGCGGGCGGCCGCCATTTAGGCTTGCCTCTAGCGGGTTGCGGAATCCATGCCTTCTGTATCACGATATACTGGTCAAGCGCGCTGTCATAGTGTGCCAGCTTGAGCCGGTACCGTGTGGCCGATTGAACCCGTGACCACTTGAACACCTTCGGGGCGGTATCGAAAACCGCTCCGTTGGCCGGCGTCAGGATGCTCTTGA
>JBIIYJ010000071.1:0-19052 GCA_044346855.1 Kiritimatiellia bacterium | reverse complement strand
GAGTCCCACGTGGAGCAGCTCAAGCTCTACGGCCTCTGGGCGCAGGTCAAGCACGGGGTCAGCCCGGACAAGGTCGACATTTTCATCGAATACCTGGCCGAGGGAACCTGCCGCTCGTTCCAGATCACGGCGGAGGACCTCGAGGCGGTCAAGACGCGCATCGGGGAGTCCGTGGCCGAGATGGCCGACTACCTGGCCGACAATGACATCGCGCGCAACCAGCCCCTGCCCCAGCAGGACTGGGACCTGACGCTCGACTACCGGTGCTGCCGGCAGTGCAACTACGTCGAACTCTGCCGGAAGGATTCCGATTACGCCCCCGGCGGAGGCTGACCCGATGGCCGACCCCCTCCAGCCTGCCCTGCTCCGCTTCACGCCCGTCTACAAACCCTACGTCTGGGGCGGGACGGACCTGCCCCGGCGGCTGGGGCGGGCGGAGGCGCCCCGTCTGGAACGGTACGCCGAGTCCTGGGAACTGGCCGACCATCCCGACGGCATGAGCGTGGCCGAGGGCGGCCCCTATGCCGGCGAAACCCTCCATGCGCTCACGCAGCGGTTCGGCGCGGAGCTGGCGGGCCGCCCGGCGGCCGCCTTCCCGCTCCTCGTCAAGGTCCTCGACGCCGCGGACCGGCTGAGCGTGCAGGTCCATCCCGACGACGCGGCGGCCCTGCGCGACGGAGGCGAAGCCAAGACGGAATGCTGGTACATCCTGGAGGCCGCCCCCGGGGCCTCCGTCTGGGCCGGCCTCAAGCCCGGCGTAACGCCGGCGCTCTTCCGGCGGGCGCTGGCGGACGGAACCGTCCAGGGCCTGCTCCGGTCCATCCCGGTCCGCCGCGGCGACCTGCTCTTCATCCCGGGCGGCCGGGTGCACGCCATCGGCGCCGGCTGCCTGATCCTGGAAGTCCAGCAGCGCTCCAACACCACCTACCGGGTGTATGACTGGGACCGGCGGGACGCCGAGGGCAAGGCCCGGCCCCTGCACGTGGAGCAGGCGCTGCAGACGATCCGCTGGGACGACGCCGCGCCCGCCCTGACGCCGACGGAGCCCGCGCCCGGGGAACCGGGCTGCCGGATTCTCCCCCGCCTCCTCTGTCCTTATTTTATAATTGACGAACTGAGCGTGCGGGAGCCCCTGGAGCTCCGCGGGCAGGGGGACAGCTTCCAGGCCTTCTTCACCGTTTCGGGCGGGATCCGCCTCCGGACGGAAAGCGGGGAGTTCCGGCTGCCCGAGGGCCGCACCGGCCTTCTCCCGGCCCTGGCCCGCGCCTGCACGGTCCGCCCGGAAGGGGGCGAAGCCCGCCTGCTCCGGATTTCGCTCCCCCGCCCCGGCTGATCAGCCGAACTCGGGCCCGGCGATGCCGAACACGCAGCCGGCCTCGCCGGCATGCCGGTCGGGCCCCTTGCGCATCCGGATGAACGGCCGCTGCTCGACGAAGCCGCTCTCCTTCAGCCAGGCCTGGAAGCCGGGCTGCCAGGAGGGGGCGTCCACGAGGGCGGGCTTGCCGGCCATCGCGCCGAACGCGGCCGAGGCCAGAGCCCGGGCCGTTTCCCCGTTCACCGCGGTGACGGGCCCCAGGTGTTCCCATTTCATCCCGTGCCGGCCCATGCAGAAGCCCTGCAGCCCGGCCGGCCCCTCGGCCACCCAGGCGTAGCCGGGAGCCAGGCGCGACAGGCCCGGCATCAGCGGGTCCCGCGGGGTCCCGAACGCCCGCGCGTCGAGCGCCAGCACGGCGGGCGTGTCGGCCTCCGTCATCCGGCGGAGGCGGACGCCGGCCGGCGGGGGAACCGGGGCCGGGGCGGACGCCGCCTGGAACCGGACCACGGTGCTCTCGTCCACGAATCCCAGCCGCAGGTAAACCTCCCGGCCCGCGGGCGTGGCGTCCAGCTTCACCGTCTCGCACGCCGCCAGCGCGTCCAGGGCGGCCTTCATCAGCCGGGTGGCGACGCCGCGCCGCCGCAGGGTGGGGTCCACCAGCACCATGGCGACCCAGCTGACCTTGTTGTCGTAATTGATCGTCACGGTGGTGCCGGCCAGGCGGCCGTCCAGAATGGCGACAAAATTGGTTTCGGGGGAGAGCGAACGGACCAGCCGCCAGTCGTCCAGCCTCTGGTTCCAGCCCGCGGCGGCCGCCAGGCGCACGCCCGCCTCCAGATCCTCCTCCCGCATCGGCCTCACAACCGGCTCGGATTCGGCCGTCCCGGTCCCCTGCTGTTCGCTCATCCCGGTCTCCTTGGTTGTCCCCAGCATAATAAAAAAAACGGGCCACATCCAGAGATTCTCATTTTCAAATTATTAACAAACAGGCATACTGAAACCCGAGACAGGCAGGAATCCGGAGAGGGGGGGCGTCCGCATGGAATTCTTCGGCCGCAACATGGACTATGTGTATTTCATTTACGGCCTGTCCTTTATCCTGCTCGCGGTTCTCTGCCGCAGCCTCGCCCGCGATCAGGCTGACAAGTTTCCCTGGCCGTGGCTTGGCCTCTTCGGCCTCTACCACTGTTTCGCCAAGTGGCTGGATGTCCTGGCCTTCAGCCTGGGGGACAACCAGGTCTTCCTGGCCATCCGGCTTTCGCTCCAGCTCATCGCGTACGTCTGCCTGATCGAATTCGGCCGCAGCGGCTTCCGCCCCGGGGGCCGGCCCGTGGCGGGCGCCTGGCTCCTGCCCGCGCTGACGCTGCTGACGGTGGCCGCCGGAATCAGGGACGGCCTGGCGGGGATCAACGCCGCCGCCCGCTACCTGCTGGTCTTTCCCGGGAGCCTGCTGGCCATGCTGGCCCTGGTTACGACCGCGACGCCCGGGGAGGACGCGTGGAAGCGCCGCGGCATCGTCCTGGCCGCCGCCAGCCTGCTCGTGTTCGGCCTCACGCAGTGGGTTGTCCCCGTTTCCGCGATAACCCCCGCCCTCATCAACGAAGCGCTCTTCCAGGACGCGCTGGGATTCCCCGTGCAGCTCTGGCGGGTGGTCGCCGTCCTGGGCTGCATCGCCGGACTCTGGGTCTACCGGCTCCGCCTGGTTACCGGCAGGCGGGCCCGTTCCTTTTCCGTCCTAACCCCCCTGCTGCTGATCAACCTGCTGCTCCTGGGCTGGATCTCCGCCGAAAGCCGGGGGCGCAACCGCGACGCCGAAAAAAGGGATCGCCTGCTGGAGCAGGTCTCCGCCCTGGCGCGGGCCGTCAACCCGAACGAAACCAAATACCTCGCCTTCACCCAGGCCGACGAAACCAACGTCCGGCACCAGCGCCTCAAGGGGCAGCTGAAAGCCATCGGCCGCCTCCTGGACTGCCGGGACATCTTCACCCTGGCCCTGCGCAACGGGATCCTGGTCTACGGCCCCTGCGCCTTTTCCGCCTCGCCCAACCCGATCCCGGGCGACCCTTACCAGCATTCCCCGGCCGAGGACGTGACCCGCCTGTTCAAGGGCGAGCCGTACGTGACCGGCCCCGTTTATATCCGGGGCATTCCCGTCATCTCGGCCCGCGCGCCCGTCCGGGACCCGCAGACGGGCCAGGTGCTGATGACGGTCGGCCTCGACCTCGATCCCGGCCCCTGGCTGCACGAGATCGCCCGGGCGCGGCTCATCCCCATCGCCGGCACCATGCTGCTGCTGCTGACGCTGCTCATCGGGATCGACATGATCCGAACCCGCGACCTGCAGCCGTTGAACCGGCAGGGCCTGCAACGCCATCTGGAGGCCGTCCTCGTCCTGCTCTGTGGCGCCGTCATCACCCTGTTTATAGCCCTCCTGATCCATGAAACCGAAATCCACCGCCGCCACTCGGTCTTCGACCGCCTGGCCGACTCCCGCACCAACCAGATCCGGGACGAAATGACGGCCATCCGGGCGGACCTGCAGTCGCTGGCCCTGTTTTTCAGCAGCAGCGACTTCGTCTCCCGCGCCGAGTTCGCCTCTTTCGTCAGCGCCATCATCCAAGCCGATGCCGTCGAGGCCTTCGCCTGGGTCCCCGTGGTTCCCGCCGGGCGCCGGGCCGCATTCGAGGCGGAATTGTCGAAGCAGGGCCCCGATCCTTACCAGATATGGGCTCTGGACCGCGATGGCAGGCCCGTGCCGGCGGCCGGCGCGGGGCCCCAGTTCTTCCCGATCGGCTACCTCGAGCCGCAGGCCGAGCACAACCGGGCCATCGGCTACGACCTGGGAAGGGACCCGCGGACCCGGGACGCCATCCGGGTGGCCCTGGAAAGCGGCCTGATCACCGCCACCCCCGTGCACCCGTTCGTGCACCAACCCGGCCTGAGCCCCGTCATTTTCGTGTTCCAGCCCGTGTCGCCCCCGCCCGGTCCGGGGGGCCCGCCGGCAGCCGCGCCCGGCCTGGCCGCCGGCGTCATCCGGTTCGCAAACCTGCTCCGGCGGGCGTCGGACCGGAGCGGGCTCGGCGAGCGGTTCGTCAACCTCGGCCTCCTCGACCTGACGGACATTGAGCGGCCCGCCCTCCTGGCGGCCCAGACTGCCTTTCCCGGCCACCGGTACGACACGCTGTCGGACACGCTGCAGCTCCCGCTGGCCAACCTGCAGCCGATCTTCGCGTTCGGCCGCACCTTCGCCGTGGTCTGCCACCCCACCCCCGCCTTCTGGAAAGCCTATCCCGTGCGCGGGGGGCTTACCGCGGGCGGCGCCGGGCTCCTGCTCAGCCTCCTGCTCGCGCTGTTCGTGGCCTTCCTCCGCAAACGGCAGTGGGACCTCGAGCGGGAAGTCGACCAGCGGACCGAGGCCCTCCGGATGTCCCAGGAAAACCTGTCCATCACGCTGAACTCGATCGGGGACGCCGTCATCGCCACGGACGCCACGGGCATCGTGCGGCAGTTGAACCCCGCGGCCGAGCGCCTGACGGGCTGGGCCGCCGCGGAGGCCGAGGGGCGCCCGCTGCAGGCGGTCTTCAACATCGTCAACAGCCGAACCCGGGAAAAGGTCACCAATCCGGTCGATCGCGTGGTGGCGACCGGCCACGTGGTGGGACTAGCCAACCACACCGCCCTGATCGCCCGGAACGGCACGGTGCGGCAGATTTCCGACAGCGCCGCCCCCATCCGCGACGCCTCCGGCGCCACCATCGGCGTGGTGCTGGTCTTTTCGGACGTGACCCAGGAATACGCCGACCGCCTGAGGCTGGAGGAGAGCGAGATGCAGTACCGCCTCCTTGCCGAGCACGCCAGCGACGTCATCGGCCGGATCAGCCCGGACGGCCTGTACCTCTATCTCTCCCCCAGCAGCCGCCATGTGATGGGCTACGAGCCCGCCGAACTGCTCGGTCGCAACATGCTGGAAAACGTGCACCCGGACGATGCGGCCGCGGTCTCGGCCCGGTTCAAGAAGGCCCTCGGCAGACCCGAGGGCACCTCGGTCGTCCTCCGCTTCCGGCACAAGAACGGCTCGTACCACTGGCTGGAGACCGCCGGGCGGCGCGTGATGGAGCCTGGAACGGGGAGGGCGAGCGAACTCATCATCGTCTCGCGCGACATCACGGAGCGCCGCAACGCCGAGGAGGAGCGGCTGGAGATGGAGCGCCGCCTGCTCCACGCCCAGAAGCTGGAAAGCCTGGGCGTGCTCACCGGGGGCATCGCCCACGACTTCAACAACCTGCTCACCGCCGTGCTCGGCAACCTGGAACTGGCCCAGGCCCTCCTCAAGGATAACGGACAGGCCCGCGCCAGCATCGATCAAGCCGCCAACGCCGCCCGGCGCGCCGCCGGCCTGACCCGCCAGATGCTCGCCTACTCCGGCAAGGGCCTGTTCCTCGTGACGGACCTGAACGTGAACGAACTGGTGGAGGAAAACGCCAGCATGCTCAAGGCGGCCATCTCCAAGACCGTCACGCTGAACCTCTCCCTCGCCCCGGAGGTGCCCCTCATCAAGGCCGACGGCGGGCAGATCCAGCAGGTCGTCATGAACCTGATCACGAACGCCTCGGAGGCCATCGGCGACAGGCCCGGCATCATCACCCTCGCCACCGGGGACGACGCGTTCGACGACGAGGCCCTGGCCGCCAGCCGCCTGCCCGACAAGCCCCCCGCCGGCCGATTCGTGTGGATCGAGGTGAGCGACACCGGCTGCGGCATGACGGCCGACACCCTGAACCGCATCTTCGAGCCCTTCTTCACCACCAAGTTCACCGGGCGCGGGCTCGGCATGTCCGTGGTGCTCGGCATCGTGCGCGGACACCACGGCGCCATCCTCCTCGACAGCCGCGTGGACAGCGGCTCCTCCGTCCGCGTTTTGTTCCCAATATCGGAAAATCAGCCCGGAAGCCAGGCGTCCCGGCAGATTCCCGGGAAGCCCGGCCGCCCGGAGGCCGACCGGCTCAGCCTCTTCGACGCCGGGGGCGGAGCGCCCCTGCGCGGCACCGTCCTCGTGGTGGACGACGAACTGATCGTCCAGGAAATCTGCGCCGCCGCCGTCGCCTTCAGCGGCTACCGGACCCTCACCGCCTCCGACGGCGAGGAGGGCGTGGCCGTCTTCCGCGAGCACGCGGACGAAATCGTGGCCGTGATCCTGGACCTGACCATGCCGCGCATGGACGGCGCCACCGCGTTCCGCGAAATGCGCCGCATCCGCCCCGACGTGCGGGTCATCCTCTCCAGCGGCCACGCCGAGCAGGAGGCCTTCCGCCGGTTCGACTCCGACGGCGCCGCCGGCTTCCTCCAGAAGCCCTACGAGCTGAAGGCGCTGCAGACCGAACTCGAGCGCGTCGTCCGCAGCGGAGGCGCATGACGACGCCCGCCCCGGCCCTCCCGACCGCCCTCCTGTTCGACGCGCGCTCCCGGCGCTGGCTCCGTTTCGAACGGCCCCTCGCCGTCCTGGAAACCCGGCGCCTCGCCGACGTGCCCGCCCTCCTGGAACGCGTCGAGCGCGAAACCGCCCGCGGAAACCGTTGGGCCGCCGGCTTCCTGGCCTACGAGGCGGCCCCGGCCTTCGACCGCGCCCTCCTCGTGCGATCACCCGACCCCGCCCTTCCCCTAGCCTGGTTCGCCCTCTTCGGAGAACCGGCCGAGGAGCCCCGAGCCGGCTGGCCCGCCCCCCCCGCCGTCCCTCCGCCGGACTGGACCCCCAGCGTGGACGAGGCCTCCTACTCCCTCGCCATCGCCCGCGTCAAGGACCACATCCGGCGCGGCGACACCTACCAGGTCAATTACACCCTCCGCCTCCGCGCCCCCTTCGACCGGCCGGCCGCGGATCTTTTCCCGATCCTGATCGACGCCCAGGAGCCGGCCTACGGCGCCTTGATCGAAACGGCGGACTGGGCGCTCTGCAGCGCCTCGCCCGAGCTGTTCCTCGACTGGGAGGGCGACGGCCTGTGCTCCAAGCCCATGAAGGGAACCCGACCCAGGGGCCGCTTTCCGGAGGCCGACCGCCAGCTGGCCGCCGACCTGCTGGCGGCCGAAAAGGACCGCGCCGAACACGTCATGATCGTGGACATGGTCCGCAACGACCTAGGCCGCCTCGCCCGCGTCGGCAGCGTGACGGTCGACCGGCCTTTCGCCGTCGAAGGCTACCCCACGCTCTGGCAGATGACCAGCGAGGTGCGCTGCTCCACCGGCGCCGGATTCGCCGAGATCCTCGCCGCCACCTTCCCCGCCGCCTCCATCACCGGCGCGCCCAAGGCCAGCACCATGTCCATCATTTCGGAACTGGAAACCGCCCCGCGGGGCATCTACACGGGGGCGCTCGGCTTTGTCGCCCCGGGCCGGCGCGCCCAGCTGAACGTGGCCATCCGGACCGTGCGGATCGACAAGAAGAACGGCTTGGCCGAATACGGCACCGGCGGCGGCATCGTCTGGGATTCCGCGGCCGACGCCGAGCTCGACGAATGCCGGGTCAAGGCCCGCATCCTGACCCGCCGGCTGCCGCCGTTCGAACTGCTCGAAACGCTGCTGTGGACCCCGGACGGGGGGATCTTCCTGCTGGAGCGGCACCTCGACCGGCTGGCCGATTCGGCGGGCTATTTCGGGTTCACCCTCGGGCGGGAGGCCCTCCGCGACCTGGTGCGGGAGACCGTCCAGGCCCTGCCCCCGGCTCCGCACCGGATCCGGCTGGTAGTCCCTAGAAACGGTCCGCCGGCTCTCGGCGCCGAGCCTCTCAAGCCCCTGCCATCCCCGTACCGGGTCGGAATCGCCCGGCAGCCGGTCGATCGGGCCGACCCCTTCCTCTACCACAAAACCACCCGGCGGCAGCTCTACGACCAGGCCCGCCGGGACCGGCCGGATTGCGACGACGTGCTGCTGTGGAATCCGGACGGGGAACTGACCGAGTCAACCATCGCCAACGTGCTGGTCGAAATCGGGGGCGCCTGGTTCACCCCGCCCGTCTCCGCCGGCCTGCTCGGCGGCGTCTACCGCGCCGAGCTGCTCGCGCGGGGCGCGATCCGGGAGCGGCCCATCCGGCTGGAGGAACTGGCCGGCAGGCGGATCCGGCTGTTCAATTCCGTTCGCCGGGAATGGGCCGCCGTCCTCTGCCCCGGTTCATGAGAAGCGATTCATGAAAAAGGCTTGTCCCTCCCCTCCGCCTTCCCTAAGCTGTTTTCTTTCACGAGAGGCAGCATGAATTGCGATCGCACCTGTTCTTCGGTTCTCGACGCCATCGGCGGCACCCCGCTGGTTGACTTGTCGCGCCTGACCCGCGGCCTGAGCGGCCGCATCGTGGCCAAGCTGGAATACCTGAATCCCGGCTTCTCGAAGAAGGACCGGATCGCCCTCGAGATGATCGAGGAGGCGGAGGCGGCCGGCCGGCTTGCGCCGGGCCAGACCGTGGTGGAGCTGACCAGCGGCAACACCGGCACGGGCCTCGCCATCGTCTGCGGCGTCAAGGGCTACCCGTTCGTCGCGGTCATGTCGCGGGGCAACTCCATCGAGCGGGCCCGCATGATGGCGGCCCTGGGCGCGGAAGTGGTGCTCGTGGACCAGTTGCCCGGGTCCACCCCGGGCCGGGTTTCCGGCGGCGACCTCGCGGAGGTGGAACGGACCGCGGGGGAGCTCGTGCGGCGCCGGAACGCCTTCCGCGCCGACCAGTTCCGCCTGCCGGGAAATGCCGCCGCCCATCGCCTCCATACCGGCGCCGAGATTCTCCGCCAGACCGGCGGGAAGCTCGACGCGTTCTGCGACTTCGTCGGTACCGGCGGCTCCTTCGCGGGCTGCGCCGAGGCCTTCAAGGCCCACAACCCCGCCATCCGCTGCTTCGCCGTGGAACCCGCCTCCGCCGCCATCCTGGCCGGCCGGCCGGTCCTCGACCCCAACCACCGGATCCAGGGGGGCGGCTATTCCATGGATGCAAGCACGCTGCGGGCGCAATGGCGTCCGGAATTGGCGGACGGCTTTCTCCAGGTCACGGATGAGGAAGCTTTCGCCGCCTGCCGACGCCTCGCCAGGGAAGAGGGCATTTTCGCCGGAATCTCCTCCGGCGCCAATGCCGCGGCAGCCCTGAAATGGCTGGCCCTCCCCGACATGGCGGGCAAAACCGTGGCGATCCTGCTGTGCGACAGCGGGTTGAAATACCTGAGCACGGAACTCTGGAACCAAACGACATGATCCGCCAGGCGTTCCACCTGCTGGTCCTCATGCTGGCCCATATCAGCGCAGACCTTCTGGGCGGTCTGCTGGGAGCCATCCTTCCAGCCCTCTGCGCCCACTTCAGCCTCTCCCTCTCGGCCGGCCTGGCCCTGATCACGCTGATGAGCATGTCCGCCAATATTTTCCAGGTGGTGGCGGGTCATTTCAACGCCACAACCCGACACCCCTGGGGCATCAGCCTGGGTCTGGCGGGCGCCTGCCTCATTCCGGTCATCGGCCTGGTTCCACCCAGCTTCCCGTTTGCCGGCTTAGCCTGCATCCTGGTGGCGGGGGGCGCCGGCGTGGCCTGGGTCCATCCGAATGGACTGCGCGGCGTCCATCACCTCCATCTCATCCCCTCCTCCGTCTCAACGGCCCTGTTTCTGGTAGGCGGTTTCGCGGGTTTTTCCTCGGGGGCCTGGATTTCGGGCGCCATCGTGGAATCCACGGGCCTTCACGGCCTGGCCTGGCTGATCCCCCTGGGCCTGGCCACGGCCCTCATCGTGCCCCTGAGCGGCGTCCGCCTCTCGGTAGACGACTCCCCAACCCCGCCGCCGGAAGGAAAGAGCCATTCTGTCCCGGCCATCCTATTTTCTCATTTGCTGATCATGGGTGTCCTGATCGCCCTGGCGGTCATCATCCTGACCAGCCTTCTGCCGACTTATCTATATGAAAAGGGCTTCCCGCTCAACATCGGAGGGCGCACGGTCTTCTTGTTCGGTTTGGGCGGAGCGTTCGGATCCCTGTTCTGGGGGACCGTTGCCCATCGCCGCAATTTCGGACTGGCCTTCAGGGGGTCGCTCGGGGTAGGAATACCCCTCCTTCTCCTCTACCTGTTCCTGGCCAGCCGCGCCTGGGCTTTCTGGCTCCTTCTTCCAGCCAGCTTTTTCCTGTATGCCGCCTTTCCCTTGATTGTCACCCTGGCCCGCCACTCCATCTCCGCCATGACTCTGGGGAAACGCCTGGGACTCATAGTCGGCGGAAGCTGGGGTATTGCCGCACTCATCTTGATGGGTCTCGGCCCCCTTGGCGAACGGATCGGGATTCTCCCCATCCTCTTCATTTCCGCCCTGTGCTACCTTACTACATTTATATACAGCCTCTTTACCCTATCAGGGAAACGCTAGATTTTTTAACGTTTTGCAAGTTAATCTGATTGCCATATTATTAAGATTATCGGCTCTTTCTGAGAAAATTTCGTGTAAAGTGGCAATTGGCTATTCATTTACTCTTGCTTTTGCACCTGAATACAAACATTATATGAGTGCTTTTGTTGCGAGTGCAGCAAAGTTAACTAATGATGTTATAATTCATGGAGGAAAGAATGGCTCGTAACGGCAGTCCATCTGAATTGCCCGTCCTCCTCCTCTATAACATCGATCCCCGGTGGGAGGAACCAGCCAGGGATGAGACGCTTCAGGAGACGGAACGCCTCGGCAACGCCATGCGCGAACTAGGTCATCCTGTCACATCCGTCCCTCTCATGGACAAGAATCTTGAAGGCGTTCTTACACAGTATAATCCCGACGAGTATGTGGTGTTCAACTGGTGCGAGGAACTGCCCGGCGTGCCGGACAGCGAGGTGAAGGTTGCGCACACGCTGGAAGAACTGAATTTCACCTATACCGGCGCCACGGCGGACGTCCTGGCCCTGTGCCAGGACAAACAGCGCGTAAAGGATCTGCTGGCCCGGGTCGATGTCCCGGTCCCGACGGGCTGCATCGTCCGCGCTCCCTCCGAAATTTCCGGCTGGACCCGCTTCCCGGCCATTGTCAAGGCGGCCAACGAGCATTGCAGCGCCGGCCTGACATCCGCCTCCATCGTCAGCAATCCCGCCGAGTTGGCGGCCCGGGTGGAATGGGTGCTGCAGCGTCACCGTCAGCCCGCAATGATCGAGGATTTCATCGATGGCCGCGAATTCCATGTGGCTCTGTTCGGCAACACGCGAATCACCATGCTCCCGCCGGCGGAAATGGACTTCGGCGACTTCCACGACTACCGCGATCGGCTTTGCACCTATGACGCCAAGTTCAAGCCGGATTCCGAGCATTACATGAAGATCCGCACGCTGCTGCCCGCGCCCCTGTCGGAAGTCGAGATGGCGGCCCTGGAATCGGTGACGAAGGCGGCCTACCGCGCGGTCGGTTGCCGCGATTATGCGCGGATCGATCTGCGCCTGCGCGACGGCGTTTTCTACGTGTTGGATGTGAATGCCAATGCCGACATCAGCGCCGATGCGAGCATTGCTTGCGCGGCGGAACAAAAGGGCTGGTCGTATGGCCAGATGGGCAACCGGCTCGTCCGCCTTGCCGCCCGCCGTCATGCCCTGCTGGCCGGCGCGGCCTAGCATTGGTTCTTTGCTCCCGGCGGGACAAGCCCGCCGGAGAGCCCGCCCGCGAGAACCGCTCCCTGCCGGCTTGCCGGCAGGAGCGGAAAACCGACGCGCTCCCTGCCGGCTTGCCGGCAGGGGCGGAAAACCGACGCGCTCCCTGCCGGCTTGCCGGCAGGAGCGGAAAACCGACGCGCTCCCTGCCGGCTTGCCGGCAGGGGCGGAAAAGGATATGGCACCGCTTTACACCGGCCAGAACCTCAACCCCTCTTACTCACTCCGCTACGACTGGACGGGCTGGCCGCGCGAGGGAACAACCCTCCCGCCCTCCACAGCCGCCATCGCGCGCGACACCGCCTCCGTCTGGGAGCCGGAAGGCCTGCGCCTCCTCGAAGCGCACGCCACCCCTGAAAAAGTCCAACTCCTCTTCAGCGTCACCCCTCGCATCAGCCCCGTCTTCTGCTGCCAGCGCGCCAAGGGCCGGCTCCAGCATGCCCTGCGCAAGGCCGGCTCCCCCGTCGAGTTCAGCCGGAAAGTCGCCTTCCGCTGCCTGGGTGAAAACACCACCGGCATCGTCGAAACCTACATCGGCAAGCAGGTCGGGAAAGCCGATTTCGCCGACCCCCGTTTCGCGCGCATCATGGAATCCTTCACGGTGGCCTGCCCGGATGTTCCTCTTTCGGAACCATCCGAATCCGACAGCGGCCGCTACTGGTACAACCTGCACCTCGTGCTCGTCGCCGACGGCCGGTTCCGCACAACCGACCCGCACAAACTGGGACAGCTGCGCGATGCCGCCTTCGCCATCGCCGCCGAAACGGGCTGCCGCATCGCCGCGCTGTCCGTCATGCCGGATCATGTGCACGCGGCGTTGCGGGGTGCGATCGAGAGCTCGCCGGAAGTCATCGCGCTGGCCTTCCAGAACGGATTGGCCCGCACGCATGGATGCCGGGCCTGGCAGGACGGTTTTTATGTGGGAACCTTCAGCGAATACGGGCTGGATGTGATCCGGCGCATTGTCCGCTAGCCGCTCTTTGCTAGCCGCATACTCTTTGCTCCCGGCGGGGCAAGCCCGCCGGAGAGCCGCCCGCCGGAGAGCCGCCCGCCGGAGAGCCGCTCCCTGCCGGCTAAAACAGGACACTCAGGCCGGCAGGGTGAAGAAAAACGTCGACCCTTCCCCCACCTTGGACTGCACCCAGATCCGCCCGCCGTGACACTCCACGATCTTCTTGCAGATCGCCAGCCCGATCCCCGTTCCCTCATACTCCTCGCGCGTGTGCAGACGCTGGAAAATCTCGAAGATCCGGCCGATATACTGCGACTCGATCCCGATGCCGTTGTCGCGCACGGAAAAACGCCACGCCGGCCCGCCCGTCTTGGAAATGGACTCAACCCCGATGCGAATGTCCGGCGTCACGCCCGGCGCCCGGTATTTGATGGCGTTGCCGATGAGATTCTGAAACAGCTGGACCAACTGCGTGCTGTCCGCAATCAGGGTTGGCAACGGCTCCCGGCTGATCCGGGCGCCCGACTCATCGATGGCCGCCTTCAGGTTGACCAGCGCGGAATCCAGCACATCGTCCACACGGATCGGCTCCCGCTGCCCCGCCCGCCCGCTCAGCCTCGAATAAGCCAGCAGGTCGTTGATCAGGGTCTGCATCCGGCCGGCCCCGTCAATCATGAACCCGAGGTAGTCCCCCGCCTTCTCGTCCAACTGGTCTCGGTAACCCTCCCGCAGCAGACCGGCAAATGCCATCACCATGCGCAGGGGCTCCTGCAGGTCATGGCTGGCGACATAGGCGAACTGCTCCAGGTCCCGGTTGGACCTGGCCAGCGCCTCCGCCTGGAACCGGGCCCGCTCCTCCCCTTCGCGCAGGGCCTGCTCCGCCAGCTTGCGGGCAGTGATGTCCTCGCTGAAAATGACGATGCCGCCGATTTCGCCCGGCCCCACCTTCCAAGGGTGGATCTCCCAGCGGAGCCACGTCCGCGACCCGTCCGCCCGGTCGAAAGGATCCTCCTCGGCCCGCTCGACGGCGCCCGCCAGGCACCGGCGGTGGATTGCCTTCCAGCGTTCTGGAACCTCGGGGAGAATCTCGTAATAGGACCGGCCGATCACCACGCGGCCCGTCAGCCCGTAATCGGCCAGCCACCGGCTGCTGGCGGCCAGGTACCGCATCTCCCGGTCCATCATGGCGATGGCGGCCGGGGCATGCTCGACGAAAATACGGAGCTGTTCCTCCCGCTGCCGGAGCGCGGTGTTGACCGCCTGAAGCGCGCCGGCCAGCTTCACCAGGTTCGCCTCCGCCTGCCGGCGCTCCGATATGTCCTCGATCACGCCGGCGAACCGGTCGCCCCCCACAGGAAAATTGACGACGTGCAGGTCCCGTCCCACCGCTTTGGCGTACGTATCGAACGTGTATGACTGGCGGTCCTGCACGATCTTGACAAATTTCGGGAGGTAATCATGGAGAACGTCCGGAAACAGCTCGCTCGCGAGGCGCCCGACGACCTTGCCGGCCTCAACCCCGGTGTGCCGGGTGTAGGCGTCGTTGACCTCGAGGACGCGCCAGTCCACCGGGGCGCCCCCCGCGTCGCGAACCAGCTCATACAGGGCGAACCCTTCCGCCATATTCCTGAAAAGGGTACGATATTTCGCTTCGCTCTCGCGCAGCGCCAGCTCGGCGAGCTTCCGGCCGGTGATCTCCTCGACCGCGACATTGACCCCGACCACCCGCCCGGCCGCGTCCCGCAAGGGAACCCACTGCTCAAGCCAGGTCCGCGGCGTGCCGGGGCTGGCGGCGGTGTAGCCGGTGAATTCCATATCGAGCCGCCCCTCGCCGGTCCGCTTGATCCGCTCGACAATCTCTTTCGCCATGGGTTCCAGGGAGGGCACGATCTCGGCGACCGTTTTCCCGATGTGATACTCGGCGGGAACGCCGTTCAGGGCGGCAAGCTGCCGGTTCACGCGAACGTACCGCAGGTCGAGATCGATAACGCACAGGCCGATATGAGCCGAATCGAAGATTAACTGCATCTCCTCCGCCTGGCGCCTCGCCCGCTCCTCGCTCTCCTGCAAGGCCAGTTCGGCCCGCTTCCTGGCTGTCGTCTCGTGCAAGGAAAACACCAGCCCATCGATCCTGCCGTCGGGATGCTTGACCGGAATGAGCGTCCAGTTCCAATACGTCACGCCGCGCTCGGGATGGTCCGGAAACTCGAACGGCTTGTCGTGCGCCTCGAACGGCTCGCCGGTATCGCGGACGCGGGTGAAAATCGCCTCGTTCTCCGCGTTCGGGTAAAGCGCGAAGTGATTTTTCCCGATCAGCGCCTCGGGACTGTACCCGCAGTTGGCCGCATAGGTCTCGTTGACCCGGACGAAATTGAAATCGCGATCCAGGAAAACCAGATGCGTGTTACGCGCGCCGTTCATCACGGCCTGGAGCAGGTCGCGTTCGTTCTTCAAAGCCTCGACGGTCCCTGAACGCTCAGGCCGATCCCCGGCTTCGGTCACGGCGATATCGCTGGTCTTTTTCAAAACATGGATTCCCTTGAGCAACCGATCCCGACAAAAATGAATTTATTCCAGATGGTTCCCCCGTGCAAGAACCATATCCACCCCTCCCCTTGGTTTTGCCGGCCCGGTCACTTTCCTATTGATTTCACCGGACAGGAAATCTACTCTCCTACACCATCCTGCCCACCAACAAAGGCGGCCTGAAAAATGAAACGTATTGCCTTCCTCGTCCCGCTCCTGTCGGCCCTCGTCTCGCTCGGGCTGCTGACCGGCTGCGAAGTCTATTCCTTTGAAGACGACGATGACGACGATGCCCCCCCGGCCGCCACAACCGGGGGCGGCCGGAAAAAGCTCATCGGAACCTGGGATGTGGAGACGCCCTGGCGCTGGACGCGAATAACGCTCCACGCCGACGGCTCGCGCAGCGTGACCGACGCGTCCGGCAACGTCCTGCACCGGGGCTCCTGGCACCTCGAGGGCGACAAGCTGGTAATCGTGTCGGACGTGACTGAAAAATGGGACTACACCGTCTCGGGCTCCACGCTGACGGTCACCCCCCCCAGCGGCAACCAGCTCAAGATGACGAAAGTGAACTAGGCGGACGGCCGATCAACCCCCGGGAAGACGCATCATGAAAGTCGGTTTAACGTACGATCTGCGCGACGAATACCTGGCCCTGGGTTATGGCGAGGAGGAGACGGCCGAACTGGACAAGCCCGACACGATCGAAGGCATTGAAAAGGCGCTCCGCCGCCTGGGCTTCAAGACCGACCGCATCGGCCACGTCAAGAACCTCATGACCCGCGTGCTCGCCGGCGACCGCTGGGACCTCGTGTTCAACATCGCGGAAGGCATCCGCGGCGTCACGCGCGAGTCGCAGGTGCCCGCCATCCTCGAAATCTACGGCATCCCCTACACCTTCTCCGACTCCCTCGTCCTGGCCCTCGCGCTCAACAAGACCCTCACCAAGCGGGTTCTTCAGACCGCCGGCATCAACACGCCCGCCTTCGCCGAAATCCGCACCCCCGCCGACATCGAAACCGTCCGCATCCCCTTCCCCCTCTTCGCCAAGCCAGTCTCGGAAGGGACCGGAAAGGGCATCACGAACGCCTCGCGCATCGCCGACCGCGACCAGCTGCGCACCGTGTGCCGCCGGTTGCTCAAAAAATTCAAGCAGCCCGTGCTCGTGGAGGCCTACCTGCCGGGCGACGAATACACGGTCGGCATCCTCGGCTCCGGCCCGGAGGCCCGCGTGGCCGGCGTCATGGCCGTCGCTTATCGCGGCGGAACCGAGGCCATCTACTCCTACGACACCAAGCAAAACTACGAGAACCGGGTCGACTACTGGCTGGCCAAACCCCGCGCCGCCAAGGCGTGCGGCGACCTGGCCCTGCGCGCCTGGAACGCGCTCGGCTGCGTCGACGGCGGCCGGGTTGATATCCGCTATGACGCCGCCGGCAAGCCCTCGTTCATCGAGGTCAACCCCCTCGCGGGGCTCAACCCCGTCCATTCCGATCTTCCCATCCTCTGCCGCCTGAATGGCATCTCCTACCAGGACCTGATCGCGGCCATCATGAAGTCGGCCCTCAAGCGTCACGGACTTCGCGCCTGAGAGGCCGGCCAGGTCGCTGATCACCGATCACTGATCACTGATTACTGTCCCCCCCCCAACTGCAACCCGCCTTCTACAAAATTCAAGCCCTCCCGCTTCATCCTGGAAAAGGCCGTCCAATTGGGCCTGGTAGCAGTCATTCAGGATTCCCTTGAACGCCGGCCCCGGCTTCAGCCCCATTGCGATCAGGTGCCGACCCATGACCAGCGGCCGCGGGGCGCGGTCCTGCACGTCCAGCGCCCGTGCCCGCTCCAGCAGCCAGTCGCCCGCCTCAAACACCGTTTCCGCCGAAGGCGGCCGCCCGAAGTGATCGGCCCGCGCCACCCGCACCAGTCGGTCGATCCGCCCCACCCGCACCGCCAGCCGCCGCACGGCGCAGTCGCCCGCCTGGCTCGTGAACAGGTCGTGCGGCCGGAGATGCTCCGTGACCAGCGGAACCACCGCCTCCACCAGATCGGGCGGCGCCATCATCCGCTCGAGGAACGCCCGGGCCGGCGCCTCGCCCTCCTCGCAGTGACCCCGCGACCGGATCCGCCCGTCCTCGACCTTGGTCGTCGCAGGCTTGCCGAAATCGTGGCACAGCACGCCGAAGCCGACAATCAAATCCTCTCCCGCCTCCCCCAGCCGCTCGCGCGCGAACGCCTCCAGGCAGTGCCCCGTGTGCGTCCAGACATCCCCCTCGGGATGCCAGTCCGGCTCCTGCGCACAGCCGATCAGCGCCTCCAGTTCCGGCGCATACCGGACCCAACCGGTCTCCTTCAGGAAGTCCAGCCCGGCCCGCATCGCCCGGCCCTTCAGCATCAGCTTGCGCCATTCCTCAAATACCCGCTCCCCCGCCAACCCCTCCGGCGTGATCGTCCGGCACAGCGCCGTGGTCTCCGGCGCAGGCTCAAACCCGAAGCGCGCGATGAGCTGCATGCCCCGCAGCACGCGCAACGGATCCTCGCGGAAGCGGTCTGACACATGCCGGAGCAGCCGCTTCTCAAGATCCGCCACGCCCCCGAACGGATCGATCAGGGCGTCCTCCAGCGGATCGTAGGCAATGGCGTTGACCGTGAAATCCCGCCGAAGCGCCGCCTCCCGGGGCGGCAAGAACGGGTCGGACTCGATCTCGAAACCCTTGTGACCCAGCCCCGCCTTCGATTCGCGCCGCGGCAGCGAGACGTCCACGGCCACGCCGTGGAGCTTGATCACCCCGAACGCCCGCCCCACCAGATCCAGCCGGAACCGCTCCCCCAGGAGGGCCAGCAGGACGTCCGGCGCCAGGCCGTAAACCTCCAGGTCGGCATCGGTGACCGTCCGCCCCAGCAGGGCGTCCCGAACGCAGCCGCCCACCCAGAGCGCCCGCCCGCCCCGCGAGCGCACCAGCCCCACCACGGCCTCCACCGCTTCCCGCAACACCGGATCCTGGATCGTCAAACGCATGTCAGTTGCTCATGGCGTAGGTTATCACGTTGATCGTCACCCGCAGGGCGTCCTCGGGCGTCAGCCCCTTGGCGTAAGCGTTCGATTCCCGGTTCAGCGCGCCCAGCACATCGTCCCGCGTATACAGGACGGCGGGCCGGCCGTCCACCAGAATCGCCTCGAACCGGGGAGTGGACAAGGTGGGATCATCCCGCAGCGCGGCGGGGGTGAACGACACCGAGTCCACCGGATTCCAGCCGCCGCTGAACAGGGGATGCGACGGCGGCAGCTTGACGAAGGCGCCCTCCGGCAGCACCTTCCGCATCTCCCGCCGCAGCGCCTCGTCGAACGGCTTGAACCCCGCGGCGGACGAGGCGAACAGCATGCCGCCCTTGCGCAGGAACCCCTTCAGGTTCTCCGCCTCCGCCGGCGTCAGCTCGAAATCGTAATGGCCCGTCATGAACACCAGCGGGTAGTTCATCAGGTCGGGGCTGGCTAGGTCCGCATACACCGGGGTGAAATCGACGTCGATGCCGGTGTTGTCGTTCAGCCCCTGAAGCACGCTGTTCTGGACCGCCGGGTTGACGTCCCAGCTCCCCGCATACCGCGCGAGCGCGAAGCGGAAGGCGTCCCCCCG